>DAORRV010000043.1:0-28975 GCA_035443185.1 Ignavibacteria bacterium
TATTATCTATGCTGATAATGAGGAAAATCTAAAATACTTTATCTGCAATTGTCATTGTCCTGACGGTGAGAATGTGATAGTACAAAGAGGAAGTTCGAAGTTTAAAGAGGATATAAAAAAAAGTGGCTTCAGTATTATAGAAACTGAAACCACAGAGTTTATTAAATCGGGTGGAAGCGTTTTTTGTATGAAACTAATGATCTTCTGACTTAATTATTTTTTCAGAAAGGCAGATCATCATTTGGTTTATCAGAAACATTTTCAATTGTTTCTTCGGTTTCCTTTTTTTCAGAATCCGAGGAATACGGTTTAGTATCAAGCATAAGAAGATTTTCCATAACTATTTCTGCTGCAGGATATACAGTTTTACCTTCTTTTTCATAAGTGTCAGGAGTTCTGATCCTGCCATCGAGATAAATTCTGCTTCCTTTTTTCAAATAAGTATTACAGGTCTCTCCGAGTTTTCCCCAGGCTACGATCCTGTGCCATTCGGCATTTTCGATCTGTTTGCCGTCTTTGTCTTTGTAGATCTCGGTAGTGACTAATTTGAATTTACAGACTGCCGTTCCGTTTGGTGTGTACTTGAGTTCGGGATCGGCGGGTTGAATGTTTCCGATGAGTGTTACTTTGTTTAGGCCTCGCATAGCAATATCCTCCTTAGTTTAATTTTTGCCTCCACAAACTTAAACTTTTTTTTCCTAATAATAAATACCTTTCATTACTCAATACAATAATATCATTAAATTTATATTTCTTGTTACTTTCGGGAAGATATAATTTATTAACTATATTTCTTGTATCCAGATCATAAACTGTTATGGCTTTTCCATCAAAAAGATGAATTTTATTATTTCTGATTGCAAATGTCTCAAGACCAATTATCTGATATTTGCTGATGTAATTTCCCAGGTTATCGAATGCAACAATTGAACTCGATTCTTTATCAAGTACATAAATAAAATTCCTGTCATCCTTAAGCATCTTTATCGGTCTGCCCAACTGACCTTTTCCTGATTTATAATCTCCAAATATTTCCACAGGAACAGCACCATCTGCAAATATAATTATTCTGTTATTATCACTATCGACAATATAGATCTGATTGGAATTTACAATTAATGTAGAATACGGTGTATCAAACTGAAACAAAGCCGGAAAATCTGATTGTGCAGTATTAAGAGTTGAAATATAATTCAACTCCAGATCAAATCTCTGAACTCTTTTATTTTTCGGATCAGACACAAAAATATCAAGACCTGATGATGCGTCTATATAAGTCGGTGAATCAAACTGCTCCTTGTTCCATCCCTGTTTGCCGTTTCTTTTTTTGAATTCAAGATCATTTCCATATTTAAGCATCTCATTTTTATCCGCGTCAAGTATGTATAAATTTTCTTTTGCGTCAATCGTCATTGAGACTGCATTCATAAAACCTGTGATCTCAGTTTCCTTTACAAGAAGACTGTCCGTTGCACCAAATAAAAAATTGAAAAATAATAATAAAATCATGATTTGAATTTTAAGTTAAAAACTGAATTTCATTCCGAATCCTGTAAAGTTAAAATAACCTCCGTAATACTGTCCCCTGTAATCCTGTCCGTCATAATATCTGAAATAGACTCTGAACTTTCTCGAATTTCTATTGCCAAAAGATAAACCTGTTTCTAGATTTTCATTTAAATTCGTATTGCCGTTTACAGTAGCCAGATTAATATCGTTGGAAAAATATGCTCCTAAAATACTTGTGAAATAATAATCAATTTCTAATCCAAGCTCTCCGGAAAACGGAGATATATTATCAGGAATGGAATGAAAAATATAATTAAGTGTAAGCATACCTTTTAACTCTGTATTTGTTCCCGGTCTGAGAGTACCCATTCCCGATATTTCAAAAAACTCTTTGCTGAAAACTACCGGTGTAAAAATAGTGTCTGACCTTTCGTAAATATGACCGTCTTCAAAATGAGATGAAATATGCGAGATCCTGAACCTTCCTGACAGATCAAATTTTTCGCTAATTTTTTTTTTCATATTAAAATTAACTCCGAATAAATAATCTATTGCATCAACAGGAAATTTAAAATTGTCTTCACTTCTTAGATTTGAATATGTAAAAAAGTCTACACCAAAAGAATAAGTTGTATTCTTTTTTTTAAGACCGACAATGTCTATAGTAGCGCCAATATCTAATTCTAACAGATCATTGTTAGTATATTTTGTTACACCTGTTCTTGCTTCTATAATGCTTGATTCTGTCGGGACAAATACTCTGTCCAGTGAAATAAAATACAGACTGTCATTTACTGCGAATGAATTTTTTGCAGATAAAAAAGTAGAGATTAAAAGAAAAAAAAACAGAATGACAGCTAAATTTTTATTCACCAAATCAGTCAAATCTTTTTCGGTTTCGAAGGTAATCTACGAATATATGTTGTCCTAAATTATCAAGATCAGAGTAGTAAGCTTTTCCGTTGTTGGCTTTTGTAAATTCCTTTATAAAATTTACAAGATATTGATCCTGAGCGATCATAAATGTTGTGATCTTTATTTTATCTTTACGACAGGCAACGGCTTCATCAAGAGTTTTATTGACGATCTTTGGATCCAGACCAAAAGAGTTTTTATAGATCCTTCCGTTCTCTGTAAATAGTGCTGACGGCTTACCGTCAGTGATCATTATAATCTGTTTATTTACATTACCCTTTTTCTTCAGGATCTGTCGAGCCAGTCTGAGCCCTGCTTGTGTATTTGTATGAAACGGACCCACAGATAAGAATGTAAGATCCTTTACAGAAATTTCTCTTGCATCATCTCCGAAGACTACAATATTCAGTTTGTCTTTCGGATACTTAGAAAGAATAAGTTCTGATAATCCAAGTGCAACTTCCTTTGCAGGAGTGATCCTGTCTTCTCCATAAAGTATCATGCTGTGAGATATATCGATCATTAAAACTGTAGCACAGCTTGTCATATGCTCGGTCTCAAATACATCAATATCGTCTTCGGAAAGTCTTAAATTATTTATATCTGATTTTAAGAATGCATTTTTAAAGGTAGATGTCATATCGATATTTGTAACCTGATCACCGAATTCGAATTTTTTAATTTCATTTAATTTATCAACTCCCCTGCCTGACTTCGTTGATTCATGAAATCCTGTAGTTCCCGGCTTTAATCCTGAAAAAATTTTCCTCAAAGATTCTGATCTGATTCTTTGAGAACCTTTTGCTGTAATAATCTTCATTCCTTCCTGTTCAGCAATATAACCCTGCTTTTTTAGCTCATCTACGAAATTACTAAATGTCATATCTTTATCAAAAAGTTTATAACTGTCGTTCAGCTCTTCCATCCATTCCAAAACTTCTTCTACATCACCATTTGTCTGTATAAGTAAATAGCTGAACATTGAAATCAGATTTTCAAGTCTGCTCTCATCCGTCATTGAATCTTCACGCCATTTTGAATAAAGAATATTCATTTTTTAAATATAGTTAAATTACTCAGCTATCATTTTAAATATTCTGAAAAATAAATTCGGATCTAATCCAAATACAATTGTTCCAATGACTGCAAGTGAAGTTGCAAAAATACCTGACCTGCTTACAGGTACTTTTTCATATTCAGCCATTAGTTCTTCTGTGGATTCACTGAACCACATATAAACTGTTATCTTTAAATAATAGTAAACACCTATCAGACTTAGTAAAATACCTATCACTGAAAGCCAGATCAGATTTGCCTGTATCGCTGCATAGAATAAATAATATTTTCCCCAGAATCCAGCGAAAGGCGGAATGCCTGCAAGTGAAAAAAGAAATATTGTCAGAAAAGTAGCAAGTACCGGATTACGTTTTCCAAGTCCTTTATAGAAATCAAGATCTACATATTTATATTCTCTTGAGCCGTCATCTTTCTTTTCAAGAATTGATACAATTATAAAAGCACCAAGCTGCATAAATGTATAAGCGATCAGATAATATGCGATTCCCTTTAGTGCAAACTCATTCATCGCAGCTACACCGACAAAAATATATCCTGCACTTGCAATTGATGAATAAGCTAAAAGTCGTTTAATATTTGTCTGAGCGAGGGCAATTATATTTCCGTACATCATTGTCGCTACAGCAGCTACGGAAAAAATAAGTTTAAAGCTTACGATATTCACTGTCAGAATTATCGGAAGTACAGTACCAACTGCAGCAATTTTACCGGCTGTTGACAGCATTCCGGAAACGATCGTCGGTGCACCGTCATACACATCAGGTATCCACATGTGAAATGGAAATACACCGATCTTAAATAAAAAGCCAATCAGAAACAGAGCATATCCTATTATAAAAACATAGTTGGAAAAAATTTTATTATCAGCAAATATCCTGGTTAAATTTGTTGTCCCAGTGATGCCATATATCAGAGCAATTCCATACAAAATAAAACCGGTAATGAACGCTCCGAGTAAAAAATATTTCAATGCACTTTCATTAGATTTTTTTCTCAGTCTCAAAAATCCTGCAAGTACATAAAAGCAAACTGACATCAGCTCAAGTCCTATAAAAATTATCAAAAGATCATTAGCAAAAACCATCAGCATCATTCCCATTAAAGAAAATAATACCAGTGAATAAAATTCTCCGAAGTTTATATTTTCCTTTTCCAGATAATTTTTTGAAGCAATGACCGTGATCAGCACACCAATTAGAATTATTACACTGAACATAATGGATGCATTTGAAATCTTCAGAAATTGATTAAACACGATAACCTCTTTATTCAGAGAAAGGAAGGAAGTTGCAATTGCTCCCATTATACTGATTATACTGAATCCGTAAACTACACTTTTACTTTCCTTTGAAAAAGCTTCGATCAGCAGAATTGCGCAGGCAGCAAATGCTATCAGCACAATAGGTATTACTTCATAGATCTCATGTAATTGTATCATTTATTTTTTATTAATAGACAGTTAATATTTTAAATTTATCAGTTTTGATTTTTCCTGATTTTTTATTTTTAGAATATATATCAAATTCAAATTTAGATTCTACCGGTTCTGATTTGTCCGGATCAAGATATATATGATTCCGATCATGTCTTACATTTATATTTGTGTTTCCTTTTGAAGATTCAAAAATGTCAGTCTCATAAGGAGCTGATCTCAAAGTATCATTATTCAGATAAATCACTAAATTTCTTACTTCAAAATCTTCGGGTTTGCTATCAGTTTGAATACTTATGCTTATTGAAAATCCGAATTTATGATTAACATCACCTACTCCCGGCATTTTATCTATCCAGCTATCCGCCTCAGTAATATACATTTCTTTTACATTTGTGCTGTCATCATTATCCTTTGTATCAGATGCATTACAGCCAATCACAAAGATCAGTAAAAATAAAACTGCTATATTAATTTTTTTCAATAAAAAATATTTTACAGTTATTAAACCAATTACTGCCCCTGCAATATCAGCTATCCAGTCATAAAATTCACAGCTTCTGTTTGGTACAAAATACTGATGAATCTCATCTGTCGCTCCGTAAAGCACAGTAAATATTAATGCAAATTCAAATGAAAAACGGTGTAATTTAACACTTTTAGTTTGATATTTTAAGGAATAAAAAAATAATATATATAGAATAAAATATATGGCTGCATGAATAAATTTGTCACTATATTCAAATTCTGCCTTCGGGAGTTTGTCACCGGGTATAGATGATTCTGTAAAAATTAATAAACAAAAAAATATGAGACCATAGTGTATGTATTTTGTTTTGATCTTCAAGCAGATGAAATTTGGTTTTTAACAAACGGAATTTCATTTATCAGATCAGATGCTAAAGTAGATGAACTTCCGTATTTTTGAAATAAAATGTCACCGCATTTTCCGTGCAAGTATGTTCCTGATACTGCGCTTCCCATTGCATTACCGGTTTGTGAAAATAATGCTGAAATAATTCCTGATAATACATCTCCGCTTCCAGCAGTGGCAAGGTTTTCCCTGCCGGTAGGATTAATTATAAATTCATTCCCATCTGTAATTATTGTTGGTGAATTTTTCAAAACTAAACAGACTTTATATTTAACTGCAAACTCTTTAGAAATTTCATAAAAATTATTTTTTAACTCATCTAAGTCAATACCAGTTAAACTGGAAAATTCACCAAAATGCGGAGTGATAATTATCTCACGGTCTTTTAATAAATTCATGTTTCCTCTGAATGCATAAATCGCATCTGCATCAATTACAAATCTGGATTTATTATTCTTTACAATATATCTCACAAGCTCCATGGTCTCTTCATTTTTAGACAACCCGGGTCCAATTAAAATAGTATCAGCCCATTTTATTTTGGTTTTGATCTTATCATAAGAATTCAGACTTAGGGCAGAGTCACTTGTTTCACTAACAGGCAGAGTCATTACCTCTGTCATTTTTATTTCAAGAATGTCATTCACCGACTCAGGAACAGCAGCAATCACAGCACCTGATCCTGTTTTCATAGCTGAAACAGAAGATAGGTAAACAGCTCCTGTGAGACCCTTTGAACCTGCGATCACAAGTACTTTGCCATTTGTATACTTATTCGAATTCTTTTTTCTTTCAGGAATAAAACTTCTTACATCTTTCTCTTCTGTAATTTTAGTTTTCTTTATATTAAAATTGGTAAATTCATTTTCTGAAATACCTATATCAGCTGTTTCAATTTCTCCGCTGTTTTCTCTGCCTTTGTAAAAAAGTGTATGGAATTTTCTCACTCCCATAGAGATAGTTACATCAGCTTTGAATAATTCTGTATCCTGATTATAATGACTCAAACCTGACGGAACATCAACAGAAAACAGAGTTTTAGATTTTATCTGATTGAGAAATTTAAATAGATGTGTCATTTTTTTATCCGGCGCACCCCGGAAACCTACTCCAAATATTGCATCTATAATTATAGTGTTTTCAAAGTTGATCTTCTTTTTAAGATCTGAAATATTTTTAAATCTGTAGATCTTTAAATTTTCCGAAATAGTTTTGGAATTTTTGAGAACTGAAAAATTAACTGCTGCATCACTCTGAAGTTCTTTTTCTTCGAATAACATGACGAGTGTTACATTAAAGTCTTGATTACATAAATGCCTGGCGATCACAAACCCGTCACCTGCATTATTTCCTTTACCCGTTAATACAATAAAATTTCTTTCATTATTAATAGAAGAATCTTTTTCAGATATTCTATTTAATAATATTTTGGTAAAATTTTTTCCGGCATTTTCCATTAAGATTACTGAAGGGATTTTCAGAGAGGAGATTATTTTACTTTCTGCATCGAGGACTTCGCTATTGAAGAATACGTTCTTCATTTTATTAATAATCTTAAAATCAATTTATTCAAATTAACGACCGCATTTTTGACATAACTTCTTTTCTGTCTGTGGAATTAAAAATTGATGATCCGCAGACAAAAAGATCCGCACCTGCTTCAGAGATCAATTTAATATTTGTAAGATCAATTCCTCCATCGACTTCAATCTCAATATCATAACCTTTTTTCTCTATCATATTTTTTAAAATGCTGATTTTCCTCAGTATATTATCTATAAATTTCTGACCTCCAAAACCCGGATTTACACTCATTAGCAATACGTAATCCACCAAACCCAGAATGTCTTCCAGCATAAAAACTGGCGTCGCAGGATTTAACACAACTCCGGCTTTTATTCCGAGATCTTTAATGCTTTGTATAACTCTGTCGAGATGAGTATTATTTTCATAATGAACTGAAATCATATCCGCACCTGCTTCAAAAAATTTTACAATGAAATCTTGCGGATTGTCAATCATCAGATGAACATCTAATGGCAGATCAGTGATCTTATTTATGTCTGATATTATTTTAGGACCAAAGCTAATATTTGGCACAAAATGTCCATCCATAATATCACAGTGAATGATATCTGCCCCGTATGATTCTACTTCTTTTATTTCATCACCGAGTTTAGAAAAATCAGCAGCAAGAATGGAAGGAAGTAATTTTTTCATTATTGTTTAAGTGAAATTATTTCGGAATTTCATCTCCCTTATCTTCAGTAGACTTAGTATCAGGTGAATTTTTCTTAGTATCTTCTTTTGTGTCAGATTTGTCCTTATCGGGTTTATTTGTTGATGGTTTATCTTTAGTATCTGTACTTTTATCCTTCTTAATTAACGGTTTTTCAGAGTCAGATTTATTTTCATCAGCATTGGTGTCAGATTCTTTTTTCAGTTGCGGGTCATTTTCTTTCTTATTAGAATTATCTTCATCAATTACTTCCGGCTCTTCTATGACCTTTTTTCTCGCCACAAAAATATCAACTGAAGTACTTTCATTTGCCGATTTATCTGACTTAGGATATTGATCTACTATCTGTCCGGGAGGTACATTATTATTGGTCTGATAAGTTATCTTTCCAATCTTAAGTTTACTTTCAGTTATTAGCTTTTTTGCATCATCAAGCGTCTTGCCTACTACATTGGGCACTTTCAGATCTCCAATAGAAGGTCCGTCACTTAATATCAGATCAAGTTTTGTCTGCCTTTTCACTTTACTTCCAGGCTGTACTATCTGAGAAATTACAAAATCCTCAGGAAAATCATTTGTACTTTTTCTTACAGTTTCACCAAGTTCCAGCCCTCTCTGCTCAAGAGTAAACTTTGCATCACGAAGTGATTTACCAATAAGATTCGGAACTTCAGAAAGCTGGTCTCCTCCACTTATAGTAACATAAATTCTTCTCCCATATTTTACTGTTGCTTCAGGAGGAGGGTTCTGATCTATTATTAAGCCAATTTGGATATTTTCATCATATTTTATATCACCTTGTATAATTTCAAGACCGGCTTCTTCAATTACTTTTTTTGCTTCAAGATAATTAGTACCTGTTACTTTGGGTGTGGTGACAGTGTCAGAATGTTTTACATATAAAGGCATGATAACACTATTCATCAAAATGAAAAAGAATACTATAATCCCGAAGAAAATTAGAAGTTTTTTAAGCATGCAGGTAAATTAATAATATGAACTCTGAAATGAAATGAATTTTAACAGTTATTTAGTTTTGAATTTTAATTTTGGATTATGAATATCTTAATTTAATAAAACTTAGATTTTATTTCCAAAACAATTTTATTTTATTAATACAAATTTTTTTGTGTCAGAAAAATTACCTGAAGTTAATTTATAATAATAAACTCCACCGGATAAAAAACTTCCGTCAAAAATAATTTTATAACTTCCAGGACTTTGCTTTTCATTTACAATTAATGATTTTTCACTACCTAATACATCATAAATTTTTAAACTCACAACATCAGTTTCTTTAATATCATATCGGATTACTGTAACCGGATTAAATGGATTTGGATAATTTTGATGGAGAAAAAATTTTTCGGGAATTTCAGTACTTACTACTTCAATTCCAATCGGCTTTCCTATCAGATTATAAGCGCAATTAATAATAAGATGCTTTGCACTGCTTATATCATCAATTCTGGAATAACAAAAAAATAGATTAATGATCTGCGGTGTCAATACATTGGGAAATACAAGTATGCCCAATTTATCGGGATACATTTCAGTTTTATAAAAAAGTTTTGAAAATTCATTTTTTGCACAGACATCCATATCTGCTTGTCCAGAATATTTAATATTTATAGAATCTTTCAAAATATTTGGAAAAGTAGCAAGCATTGAATTTCTATATTCATTTGAAATTATAATCGATCCTCCATTATCATTCTGCCAGCTGTCAATTTTCATGACCTTACTTTTGAATGCAGGATATTCAGGAATTACATCAGACACGTAACCAGTCTGTCCTCCTTCTACGATCACTTTACCACCATCATCAATAAAACTCTGCAAAAGAAATCTCATATTATTATCTGTGCAGGGAAAAAGATTTGAACCGGTAGAAAGAATCACCAGTCTGTGTTCGTTGAACATTTCGGGAGTGACAAGTTCAGGTGCAATCATGTTCACATTATATTTCGCCTGTTCAAGATCAATTTTTATTTGATCGGCGGAAGTTCCATTATCATTTTTAATTATCAGTACATCTGTAACTTGTCCGGATGAGGACAATTCTGTTGCAAAATTATAATTCGCATTCCAAAAAAGAAACAGCAAGAATATTTTCAGTATTACAAATTTCATAATCTAATTTAATAGTATAAATAATTTAGCAAATTTAATTTTTAAACTTAACTGATTATTTAATCTGAAAAATTTTTCAACTTAATTTAGCAATTCAATTTAGACATCTAATTTGTTAAGTTAAAATAAAAACTCAATTATGGCAGCTCAATTTTCATTTGATATAGTTTCAGAAGTAGATCTACAGGAACTCGACAATGCGATCAATCAGGCATTGAAAGAAATTTTACAAAGATATGATTTTAAAGGCAGTAAAAGTGAGATCACTTTCAACAAAAAGGAAAAAGTCCTCAATATTATTTCAGATGATGATTATAAATTAAAAGCAGTGGTAGATATTCTTCAGAATAAAATGATTAAGAGAGGAATTTCTATAAAAGCTTTAAAATACGGAAATGTAGAACCTGCCGGAGGGAATACTGTCAGACAGGAAATCAAGCTTCAGCAGGGAATTGAGAAAGACGATGCAAAATTAATAGTAAAACTTATTAAGGATGCAAAACTAAAAGTACAGGCGACAATTCAGGATGAGCAGGTAAGAGTTTCAGGTAAAGTGAAAGACGATCTCCAGGAAGTCATGAATCTTTTAAAAGAGAAAGAACTTGATTTTGCTTTACAGTTTACAAATTACAGATAAAAAAAAGCCGTTGAAAAAATTTCCAACGGCTTAAATTTTAAGAACCTATTTTTAGTATCTTCAATTTCAAATCATTATCAAATGCAATTAACCTGTTAATATCTTCGTTTGTGCTTTCCAGATTTTCATAATTTCCGACATATACTTTAAAATATGTATTGTCTTTACTTACTACTTCTTCTAGAAAGATAGTATTAAAGTTTTCTGATTCAAGTTTTGTAATCAATTGTTCTGCACTTTCAGCATCAATTAACCTGGCAACCTGTATTGTGAAACCTTTGATGAATCTGATTTTTTTAGTGACATCAAAGTAATTATAGCTGCTGTTATCTGATACTTCCTGATAGATCTTTGTATCGACGAATTCGACATCAGAAGTTAATACTTTTATTTTAATTTTAGATGAATTAAATAATATATTTAATTCATTCTTTGATAAAGTATATTCTGAGTTTTCTCCGGAATCTTCGGTTAACTGAACAAATACTTTCGAGTTAGCCGGAAATTCATCTTCAAAAAGATTGACTTGTGAGTTACTAATCTCACTTTCGGTTTCTTCCTCTTCTTCAGGATTGTAAATTTCAATCCTTACATGAGCAAGACCACCCATTTCTATTTCTTGTTTTGCTGCCTTAGAGAGGTCAATTATTCTACCTCTTATAAAAGGTCCTCTATCGTTGATTCTCACAACGGTAGATATATCATTAGAAAGATTAGTTACTTTTACTAATGTATTGAATGGTAAAGTTTTGTGGGCAGCCGTCATTTCATGGGTGTCAAATCGCTCACCATTGGCGGTTTTTCTACCTTGAAATCCTGGACCATACCACGAAGCTTCACCTTCCTGAGTGTAACCTGGGTCAACGTCTCTTGTCTTAGCAATGATTTCAGAATCATGCATCCAACTGATTAAGTTAATTAAAACTAATGCGAATATTAATTTCGCAGCAATTTTAACGTTCAATGTGTATCTCCTATTTAGTTTATAAATGAGTTTATGTAACACTCTTAGAGCTGTTAGGTCAGCTCAAAATCTAACTTAATCTTCGTTGTTTATATTAAAGAACGATATTGTTATTAAAATCTTTTAAAATCGAATCACTAATATAAGGGTTTTGATTTTTAATTGCAAAGGTTTTTTTATACCCAAGACACCCCGTAATTTATTTTTGACTACTGTTTAATTTTCTCATCTTTCAGAAATCAGAATTATTAATGCCATATATTTGAATGAATAATTCTTTCATGTCTGAAAGATTAACAATTTTGAGGGGACATATGTCACTATTTTATTAATAACATTTTCTTTGTCGCTGTAAATCCGGTTGTCTGTAACTTATAAAAATAAATTCCCGATGAAAGATTTGCTCCGTCAAATGTGATCTCATAAGTACCAGCAGTTTTAAATCCGCTTACCAATGTACTAACTTCTTTACCTAATTCATTATAAATTTTAATTGAAACATTGTCAGATTTTGGAAGATTGTAATTTATCTTGGTTGAAGGATTAAAAGGATTTGGATAATTTTGTGACAAATTAAAATCAACTGGAACCGTAGAAATTATGTTTTCACTTACTGAAGTCAAAACTGTATATACAACATTAAGCTTATATACATTTGAACCCTGATGACATACCATATAACCTCTGTCGGGTATAAGTATTCCTCCACCGTGACCGTTCAGTCCTGCACTGATATTTGTCCAGGTAACACCGCCGTCGAGACTCATAGTGGCAGCTGAGCCCCAGCTTCCTGTAATTATTAAATTTGGATCTTCTCTGCAAATATCAGATCCCCATCCGGAAAAACCGGTTGTATGATTTTGTGCCCACGTATCTCCGAAATCGGTTGATTTATAAACTCTGCTTCCGCTCCATTCAGTTGCCCATATAATAGATTTATCAAAAATTGTATTTGACATTGATGGGATCTCACTTGAATTTGCAGTATGTACATCAGTCCAGTTTACTCCACCATTTACAGATTTAAATATTTTTGCCTGACCGCTACCTGTTACACCATCTGCGATAAATATTACATTTGAACTGTCGTGCATTACTATAATATCACATGGACTTCTGAAAGAGAAATTATTGCTTATCTCATTCCATGTAGCTCCGTCATCAGTTGATTTCCAAAATCCACCGTTGTCAGGTGCAAAATAAAATACATGAGGATCGTTCTGATCCATCTCAAGAGGCTGTCCATAATTACTGAAATTTCTTGACATTACTTCAGTCCAGGACTGACCATAATTTGTAGTTCTGTAAACTTTATCAGGTGAAGATTGAATAGCTACTAGCCAGATATTAGTATCAGCAGGACTTACAAAAAAAGAATGTGGCGTACTTCCCGATGGAATTTGGTTTCCTATTTCACTCCATGATTCTGCTTTGTTTAAACTTCTGTAAACTTTATTTCCAAAAGCAATAAATATTGTATTTCTTTCAGTCGGATGAAGACTCATGTTATTTCCAAGGAAATCTCCGCTGGCACCGGGCTTAGATACCCAGTTATATGATACTGCTGTGCCTGATGGCAGATTCCAGGTGACACCTCCATCAGTAGTCCTTATTACAGCATTATTCATACTGCTGACTGCAAAACCAATACCTGAAAAACTTGATATGCTAACAAGGTCTGCGAGCATTGGATTTTTTTCAAAATTTAAAAATTCCGTATTTCCATTTATATTATTTCTGATAAAACCGCCTCCACCGCAAACATGAATGTCATTAAATGAATCACCAGTTATTCCACGTATATCTGATTTAATTTTCATATTCGGGGAATTCCAGGTTGATACCAAACTCCTGTAAAGAACTGTTCCCCACTCTCCTGCTATTCCAATTCCATCGGAAAAATATTTTGCTGCAAGAAGATCTCTTGTAGTTCCGACTGTTTCAGCCGACCATGAAGAACCGCCGTTTGTTGTTATAAATACTGATCCATTATTTCCCACGGCCACTCCGTTTTGTGCATCTTTAAATGAAATTGAATTCAGATTTTCGATTGAAACTCCAGAGTTACTTGATGTCCAGGTTATTCCTCCGTCAACAGATTTTAAAATAACACCATTATCTCCACAGACAAATCCATTTATTGAATTAATGAAGTATACTGAATTTAATGATGTAGCAATTCCTGTATTTCTTTGTATTATATCAGTAACGGAATTTGAAGATGTGTATACTTTTCCATTTGAAGCTGTATACCACACATTGTTATTTAATGTGAAAACACTTTTAAAATCAATACCAGGAATTGTGGTCTTGGACCAGGTATTTCCTGTAGTGTTAGAATACAGAATATTTCCCTGATTTCCTGCAGCTACTACAAATGTTGCATTTGATGTATGAACACTGTTAAGTCCATCTGCAAATGAACTTTTATTTCCAATTGTCAGACATAGAAATGCTGTAAACAAAAAGTAGATAAATTTTTTCATTTTTTATTTTTAATTAAAATTTTATTGAGAAACTTAAATAAAACCATTTCGATTATCAATTGTAAAATTTTCTTTATCTGAAATTTATTACCTTTTGGTTTTCAATAGCATTAAAAATTTTTCTGGACCTAAAATTTCTGTTAATTTCGATCACCCTAAATATTTATAAACACCTAAAATTCAGTTCTAGTATTTATTTTTTTATTTAAATGTAATTTGTAATTGATTAAGTTTATTAAAACCAATTTATGATAATGACTCTTACCAGATCCATAATTTTTATATTCTCTTTTTTAATTATCACTTCTGATATTTATGCACAGACATTCAATTATCCTATAGTTTTTGTTTCAAGAAATCATGAAACGAACGGGAATATCTTTTATCCTGATGCTGGACTTTTACCGGGAATGGGACCATTTTCAAGATTTTCTGTGGTGGGAGGAAAGCTTATGGTAAGAGATAAACAGGGTGTCATTACTACTTTACTTGATAGTTCAATTACTCTAAACGGAATCAGATTAATAGATTTTCAGCAGCCCTGTGTAAACTGGAGCGGAGATAAAATTCTATTTGCTGGCATTGAAGATATTGACAGTAGCTGGAGAATTTATGAGATTTTTAGTGACGGTTCGAGAATGAGAAAAATTACTTTTACAAACAGAAATATTGATCTGCTGCAGTTTGGTCCTGCCGGTCATAAATTCAGAACTTATGAGGACATTGACCCGATTTATCTACCTGACGGCAGTATAATTTTTGCATCTACAAGATATCCGACATTATCGGAAATTGGTGGTTTTCAGACAACTAATTTATTTATTGCAGATTCTCTTGGAAATAATATCCGAAGAGTTACATCTGAAAGGAACGGAGGCGAAAAGCCTACTATAGATCCTGTTTCCGGTAGAATACTTTATTCCAGATGGTGGGTGAATATAGATAAACCAAGTAATGTTACAAGTTCAGGTCTTACAAGAATTGATTCTCTTGCTTTATCTCAGGACATTGCAAACATATGGCAGGTTGATATTGTAAATCCGGACGGAGATGCACTGAAGCTTTTTGCTACTGATCCAAGGAATAGAAATAGTTTATCATCATACCGACCCAGAGTTGCTGCAAATGGAAAATTATTGACAGTATTTATACCAAGTTTACCAATTGTAACTACTGGAGGAAGTACCGGAATTCGTTTTTATGAACAGGGATTTTCAGAAGCAAAAAAAATAATCGGCACTGACAGCACAACTCCATTATATATTCAGAACCCACCTTCCACCGGTACAATGCAACCTCCTTACGCTACTGATCCTTTAGGATTACCTGACGGAAGTGTTTTGTTTTCTTATGCTTCAACTGTCGAAGCTCAGGATTATGGGATCTATACAGTTAACATAAATGGAACAGGACTTACGCAGGTAGTTGATTTTCCGGGTACACTTGAGCTGAATGCAGAGCTTCTGATTCCAAGGAAAGTTCCACCGAAAGTTTTCTATCTAAATGATTTTGATACTAATAATGTCCCTCCTACTTCAAATCCAAATTCTTTTTATCAAGGAGGTTTGTTTAGATTTGACTGCCTGAATGTTTATTCAAATGCTCCGGTAGATTCTCCAATCGGTGATGGTCCTCCTATTAAGAAGAATGCCAGATTCAGATTTTTTCTGAATTTTCAAAGAGAAAATGAGAATGGTCAAGATCTTCCAATACTATTCAGAGAGATTGCGCTTGACAGGGACGGAAAGATAGCTGAAGGTGATATACCGGCTAATGTCTCAATGTTTGAACAGATCATAGACAGTACAGGAAATGTGCTTCAAAACAAAAAAGGTGATTTTGCTCATGTAACGGGTATGAATTTTGGGAATAACGGTTCGGGTACTAAATGTGTCGGCTGTCACGCAGGTCATACAATGATTACTGTTCCAATTAATTTAACTGAAGGTACATTCACAAATCTGTCTACTTCTGCTGATGTAAGGGAAAGCAGTTTTAAAACAAATGGAAACTTTGCATACAAAGGTCAGAACGTTGTTGACAGAAAAGCAAGAAATCCTGATCAGTCAGTTAACTGGATCTCTAATGGTACAATAAATGAATTTGTTGTTCTTAAATGGGAAATCCCTATCGATATCAGAAGAATAAAATTATATGATATATTACCAAATCAAAATAATAATACGGATATACATGTGACAGATTGTGAAATATTTTTTTATTATGAGAATAGTGTTGCAAATCATATTCAGTCCACAGGTCCTTTAAATACTGATGGTTTGGAATTGAATGTACTGCCGATTACAACAATTGACAGTGCAAAGATCATCGTAAAAAGTTTTACAGGAAACATCAACAATATTCAATCCGCAGGTCTGGCAGAAGTAGAAGTAAATGCAAGGGTTAGTTCTATAGACCTGGTGAATATCAGTAACAATGAAATTGCTTTGTATGATTACAAACTTGAACAGAATTATCCAAATCCATTTAATCCTTCAACTATAATAAATTTCACATTACCAAAAGCTCAGACTATTTCTCTTGAAGTTTTTGATATTACAGGAAGGAATATTGCTACTCTGATAAATGGACGTGTGGAAGGCGGGAGAAATTCAATAACCTTTAATGCTGCAAATCTACCGTCTGGAATTTATTTTTACAGAATGACAGCAGCGGGAAAATTTGTAGAAGCAAAACGAATGATCCTTCTAAAGTAAAAAATCATTTTTATCTTATGTTTATTTCAAATTGTTAATATTGAAATTCATACAATCTCAAAACAAAATCTGAAATGTATGGAAAACAAATCCAACAAAAATAATATTGGTCAACTACAAGGAAAGCTTCTTATTTCAGCTCCTTTTTTAGATGATATTTTCAAAAGAGCGGTAATATTGATTACAGAGAATAATGATGAAGGCTCAGTTGGATTTATTTTAAACAAAATTACTGAATACAAACTTCATGAAATAATTGAGGAATTTCCTGAGTTTGATGCAAAGGTTTTTATCGGAGGACCTGTACAGCAGGAAGCACTGAATTTTATTCATAAAGCGGGCGACATCCTTGAAGGCAGTTTTCAAATTAGTGAAGGAGTTTTTTGGGGTGGTAATTTTGAGCATTTAAAAATCCTAATTGAAAATAATGCAGTTGATCCGGACGACTTTAGATTTTTTCTAGGATACGCAGGATGGGGTAATGGTCAGCTTGAGAATGAATTAAAGCTAAAATCATGGTACGTAAATGATTCTTTAAACGATAATATCTTTAGTCATAACTCAGCAAATCTCTGGAGCAAAGTATTACGAAGTATGGGAAATGAATATACTGTAATTTCTACTTTTCCAGAAGATCCTTCTTTAAATTAATTTATAATTTCAAATTGCATCAATTTCAGATTGTATTTTTTCTAAAGATTCTTCAATACTCATTTGACTGAATCCGAAAGACCTTAACATATCTGTATTCATTGAAACGTCGATAACTTTATTTTTAGTAACTGATTCTTTTAATGACGTTTTTTCAATTAGATCCAGATCAAAATTAAATTTTCTGCAGACCATTTCTCCGAGCTCTGATCTGGAAATTCTCTCACTTCCTCCGAAATTCATTGTTACATTTTTGATTTCTGATTTTGCAATTTCATCAATTATTTTGGCAGAGTTATGCAGAGATAATGGAGTCCTGTATTGGTCATAAAATAATCTGACTTTCTCCCCTTTTTTAAAGCTGATTAACATATTATGAAAGTTACAGCTCGAGCCGTTTAATCCTATCCCGTATAATAATGATGTCCTAAGAATCAAATAATCATTGCAATTTTCTCTGATAAAATTTTCGCTGTCAAGTTTTGTCTGAGCATATAATGAAACAGGCTTTGGAATTGAACTTTCATCTTGAATTTTATTTGTATCTCCATCATAAACAAGGTCAGTTGAAGTAAATATTAATCTGCATTTTATTTTATTACAATATTCTGATAATAACTCTGTAAGATTATAATTTATTTTAATAACATATTCATAAGAAAGTTTGTCACATTCTTCTGGTCTTGAAACAGCAGCAGTGTGTATCAAAATATCGGGTCGGAATTCCTTTATTACTTCACTCAAATAATAAGTATTATTCAGATCTGTCTTTAGACTATTATACTCAGTGCAATTTCCTACAGAATTATTGTAAACAGTAAGTATAGAATGTTCTCTGTTCAAATATATGTTAAGGTACTGACCTAACAAACCGCTTCCGCCTGTGATGATTATTTTCATATTTTTTTTAAATTAAAACTTTTTTCAAAATTAAATGTATCTTATTATAAATCTTAAAATCTAAACTATATCAGTAAATTTGGATCTAATTTTTTAGATTAATCAATTTAAATATTGGATTGAAGATGAATACCTTATTTCATAAATTATTTTAATAAATTAATATTAATATAAGGAGTAAAAAATGAAAACTATTATCTTAAATGTTTTTATTCTATGCATATTTTTTGTATCTCAGAATTCATTTGCTGATGAAGTAGAATTTGCAACAGGTACATATCAGGAGATAATTGATAAAGCCAAAAGCGAGAATAAAACAATAATGATTGACTTTGTAACAGACTGGTGTAAGTGGTGTGTAGAGACAGACAGAAAAGTCTACACTGACCCTGCAGTTTATTCTTATGCAAATGAAAGACAGATCAATTGGAAAATTGATGCTGAAAAAGGGGAAGGACCTGAACTTGCAAAAAAATATGGAGTCAAAGGATTTCCTACAATTATATTTACAGATCCATCAGGTACTGAAATAGACAGGATCTACGGATATTTGCCTGCAGAACAGTTTTTGATTAGAATGATGGATTACAATAATGGGATTAATACATACAGCTTTCTATCTGCAAATCTTGAAAAAGAACCTGACAGTCCTCAGAATAATTTTCTGATGGCAGAAAAAATCATCTCAAACGGATTGGATGGTGACCCAAAAGTTTATCTAAACAAAGCAATTTTAAATGATCCCGGAAACACTTTAGGATATACAGATGATGCTAAATTTACTTTGGCATATTTAAACCAAAGTCCTGAAGAATTACAAAAACTTTTAACTGAATATCCTGAAAGTGAAAAGGTAAAAGATGGATATATTAATCTTGCATCCTTTTATGAAGAAAAAGGAGAACCCATAAAAACTGATGAACTATATACTGAAGCTTTTTCCAAATACGGAATTTCGGATTTTGATCTGATGCAAAGTTATGGAGGTCTGTTACTTGGGAGAGCTTATGGTACAATGAAAGATGAAAAAGCCACTGATAAAGATAAAGAGAATGCAATAAACACTTTAAATAATTGTCTGAAATATGTTAGTGGAACTGTCAATGAAGCAAGTGCTTACTATATTATGTCTGAGCTGTATTTTCAGTTGAACCAGCTAGAAAAAGCTGAAGAATCTATTGACAAGGCTATTTTAGTTTATGATAAAAAGTCTTACAGAGATCAGAAGGATAAAATTTCTAAACAAAGAGCTGAAAAATAATATTACTTTTTGAAGCTTTATAAAATATTATAATATATAATCTAATCCGGTAAATTTATTTATCGGATTTTTTATTAACTCTAAATAAAATATAAATTTTTAAGAATATCGAAATGTCATAGAATCTAATAAACATGAATAGAATTTTCTGATTCAGGCATCTTTATTAAAATTAATAAATTTATTAATACAAAGATTTATAAATTTATTAAAATAAAACATTCAAATTATTACTATTTTTTTTTTAGGGGGAGTGTAAATTAATAAATTAAATCAGGATGTAAGATTTCTATCATATTAAAATATCGAATTTGAAAGATACCTATTCCCTCTTTATAATTTACATGAGACTTAATTAATGAAAACCTTTATGAATTTAAAAAAATAGAAATTCTAAAAACTACAACTATTTTTAAATATCCATAAAATTAGCTTATCAATAAATTTATTTTGATCCTTTAATTCAAACGTGATGACTTCTGAGATTAATTTTTAAAAATAAAGAATGAAACTAATTAAAGGTATAGAATGAAGAATTTTTAGATATAAATCAGAATGAAATAAAATTATGAAATGGTTTTTGAAAGAACGAAATCTGATTTTATAGCTAAAATATCTAAAAAATATACTTTACAATTAAGTTTATAATTCTTAATTTTATCCAGACTAACCCAAAAAGTTCATGTTTCAAGTAATAAATTAGATAAGTTACATCCTCCAAGGCCGTTCAACCCCAAATTTTGAACGGTGAAAGGAGAGGGGAGGATGTAACTTATTTAATTTTTAAAAATCTTTCCTTATCTTTTTAAATCCAACTATGAAAGCGGACTCTAAAAAATAACTTCGTTTTACTTTTATATGCTGCATTTATACAGCATAAAACTCTTATTTTAAATTACAAGTAATATTGTAATTATAACTCTTCTACTTTAGTAATGTAAATTCCACCTTCAGTATAGATATAAATGTAATCTACACCATTTTCAACAATTTTAACAAACATCAAACCAAAGTCCTGGGTTTCAGAATTTAATATTGCTACTTCTGATGTTTTTGCTTCACTGTTTTGTACTGAAGAGAACGAGAACATTGTTACCATTACTACTACTGCTAAAAAGATCTTAATGAAGTTTTTCATTTAGAAATCCCCTTTCATAATTTTATTTACTACAAATTAAGGATAATATTCAATCGATACAAAGAAAATTAATTCGAATTGTCGCTGTTTTTTCTTAACTAATTAACACTTATAGCTGTTAATGCTTGAATTTTTTATTAAAATTAGCTAATTTGACAACAAGCTTAGAATATATTGTCGTAGTTTACTTAAAATATTTAATTAAAAAATGTATACAAATATACTTGTTGAACTAATTGAATCCTTATCAAAAAAGGAGTTAATGAGATTTAACAAATTTCTTAACTCCCCATATTACAATAACCGTAAAACTTTGATAACATTTTTCAATATATTAAGAAAGTTTCATCCGGATTTTCAAAATAAAAATTTTACAAAGGAAAATATTTTCAAGAAAATGTACGGTAAAGAAAACTATAATGACTCTACATTCAGGAACTTAAACTCGGATCTTTTAAAAGCCATACTTCTATTTTTAAAAGTTGAAAGAATGCAGAAGGATGATATCCAGAGTTCGTTTTTTCTTTCGCATGAATTATTTGAAAAAAATTCATATGAATTATTCAAAAAAGAAATGAGCAAAACTGAAACATTATTAGAAATGAATAATACTTATGACGGTGATTATTTTTATAACAGGTATAAAATAAATACTGATTTGTTTTATTTAAATCTGTTGACCAAAAAAGTTATAAAAAAAGATTATGTAATAAATGAATCAAAAAAAATGATCGACGGAATAATATTTATACTGATCTTTTTTATAATTGAGTCAATAAAGCATAATGACAATCTTCTAAAGTATACTAGGACATATAATATTAAACGTTACAAAGAATTTATAAATGATTTCTTAAGTATTTTTAATTTCGAAAATATGATAAAATTTGTAAATAAAAACTCAAGCTTGAAAATTCATATTATTGAGATATATTACAGTCTTATTAAAGCCTTTATAAATTTTGATGATGAAAAATATTATTTTGAATATAAAAAAGCATTGGAAGAATATTCCGGTTCACTAGGAATTAATGACAATAATTTTTTATTTTCCAGATTACTGGATTATTGTGTGATGAAGATAAATGCAGGTCAGAAAACTTCATTTGACATTTATATGGAAATGTTTGAATTGAATAAGATTTATATCGAAAATGAATACTACAAAACTGTTTCGAGCAAATACATTCCCTTTGATTTATATAGAAATGTCCTCCTAAACTGTATTACAGTTAAGAAACTTGATTATATGGGAAGGTTCATAAAAAAATATTCAAAATTCCTTCACCCTTCACATATTTTTTCTGTAGAATCTTACAGCATGGCATTATATCATTTTCAAAAATCTCAATTTGATAAAGCATTATTCTGTTTAAGCAAAATTAAATTTGATCAGTTTGTATATAAACTCGATATGAAAAATCTGCAGCTTAAAATCCATTTTGAACTGGAAGAATATGACGCCAGCTTGTATCTAATTGATTCTTACAAACATTTTTTAAAAAAAAGTAAATTATTAACAGACAGCAGAAGAACTTTTCACAACAATTTTCTTTCATATGTTCAAAAAATGAGTTTGTATAGTACAGGTTCAACCAGTATAAATTTAGAATATTTATATGAAACTGCTAATTCGGCAAATGACATCAATGATAAAGACTGGATTTTACAAAAGATCCAAAGTATGATTAATAAGAAAAGTAATAAAGGTCAAAAAAAAATGGTACCATTATATAAATAAAAAAAAAAGACCGGAATAATACCGGTCTTAGTTTATTTTTTAAATGATAATTATTTTTCTTATTTAGTTTTTCTGTTCTTTTTATCTCCCTTTTCATCTTTGTGCTTACTCTTTCTTTCAGATTTTAACTTATTAAATTTTTCTATCTGATCTTTTGTCAGGATACTTTCTATTTCAGCGTTGAATTTATCTCTATTCTGTTTCATTAATTCCTTTCTTTGCGTTTTTTCAAGATCCTTATATTTACCTTTATTGGCTTTTCTGTCATTAATTTTTGCCAAAATTAATGTGTACATTTGCTTGTATTGATCTTCTGAAAGTGAAAGTTCCTTATTCAGTTTATCTGTTTTCTTTTGTGCTTTTTCTTCAGGAGATTTATTTTCCCTATTTTCTTTTTTGGAGTAATTATTTTTAGATGCATCTGATTCAGTTTGAGAATATGAAACTGTAGATACAAAAAGTAATACTGCAGTAAGCATCAGAAAATTTTTCAAATTTATTTTTTGCATTATTGGTTTAGTTAATTTTTAAATTCAGGAATAAGACAATTACATTATAATTTTGGTTTAATATTAGAAGAGGGCAAAAAAAAAACCTCGTTATTAACGAGGTTAAAAAAAAACTTTTTCCTTTTACTTGTAGCGGGAGAAGGACTTGAACCTCCGACCTTCGGGTTATGAGCCCGACGAGCTACCAACTGCTCCACCCCGCGGTATTTACAAAGATATACAAAATAAACTCATGTTTCAATCGAAAACTTATGCCAATTTTAAATTGGTGCAATTTATAAATTGATTTTGCAGATTGAGAAAATTAATTTTGTTAAATGTCTAACATTTCAATCCAAAATCAAATCAAACAACAAATTTTATGAATATAATTGTATGTGTATCTTTAGTTCCAGACAGTACAACTAAAGTAAAAATTTCAACTGACGGAAAATCAATAGATGAAAACGGTGTAAGTTTTATCATTAATCCATATGATGAATTTGCTGTAGAAGAAGCTATTAGATTAAAAGAAAGTAAAGGTGGAGAAGTTACTGTAGTAACTGTTGGTACAGATAAATCAAAGGAAGCTATTAAGAAAGCATTTCAAATGGGTGCAGATAAAGGAATATTAATAAAAACTTCAACACAGGAATTTGATTCTTACTTTGTTGCAAAGAATCTTTCGGAATTCCTGAAGAATAAAAATGCGGATATTATTTTTTTTGGTAAGCAGTCTATTGATTTTGATGGTTTATTGATTCCTTCAATGGTATCCGAGTTATTAAATATTCCTTCCATTAGTGTAGTTGTTAAACTTGAAATCAATGATAACAAAGTAATTGCTGAACGTGAGGTCGAAGGTGGAAAAGAAATTATAGAAGCAAATCTACCTGTAATAATTGGCGCACAAAAAGGATTGAATGAGCCCAGATATCCAAATTTAAAAAGTATAATGGCAGCTAAATCGAAACCTATCGAAGAAATTGATGCTACTAATTCAGATTCAAAAACGAATATAAAAGAGATGAAACTACCTCCAGTCAAGTCAGGCGGAAAGATTTTTTCAAATGGTAAAGATGACGTACCTGAATTAGTAAGGCTTCTCAGAGAAGAAGCAAAAGTAATTTAATTTAATTAACCTTTTAATCTAAATAAAATATGTCAAGAAAAATATTAGCTTATATAGAATCCAAAGATGGTAAATTTAAAAATTCAGCTTTTGAAGTAATCTCTGAAGCAAAACTAATAGCAGATAAGCTTGGATCAGAATTCACAGTTCTAACCATAGGAAAAGTAGATGACAGTAACGTAAAAGAACTTTCAAAATATGGTGCAAATAAAATTATTATTGTTGATATAGATAAACTAAATTCAAACTCCCCTATTGATGGAATTATATATTCACCTCAAGCAATAACGAAACTGATTTGCGGGATCTCAAAAGAACAATCTGCACAAGTTATAATGCTTTCAGCAACTGCATTAGGTAAGGATCTGACCGGAAGATTAGCAATTAAATCTGATTCTGCAGTTTTTAATGACTGCATTGATATAAAAATTGAAGACGGAAAAATTTCTGCCTCAAGACCGGTATTTGCAGGTAAAAGTATTGCTGATATTTCAACAGATTGTGATAATATAGTTATTTCACTCAGACCAAATGTTTTTAAACCTTTAATAACTGAAAACTGTGAAATTGAGATAATTCATTTTGATCCATCATCAATTAGTATTACTTCTGAAGATTTTAATAGTGTAGTAAAAGAAATAGTAATTAGTGAAGCCAAACTGGATGTGGCTGAAGCTGATAAGATCGTATCCGGAGGAAGAGGACTGAGAGGTCCTGAAAATTTTAAACTTATAGAAAATCTTGCAGCATCTTTAGGAGCAGCAACTGGAGCTTCAAGAGCTGTAGTAGATGCAGGCTGGAGGCCGCATTCTGAACAGGTTGGTCAAACAGGAAAAACAGTTTCACCGAGTCTTTATATTGCCTGCGGAATCAGCGGTGCGATTCAGCACCTGGCAGGCATGTCTTCATCGAAATGTATTGTTGCAATAAATAAAGATAAGGATGCTCCGATTTTTCAAATTGCAGATTATGGGATTGTCGGAGATGTATTTGAAATAATACCAGAACTAACGGAAGAAATTAAGAAAGTAGTTTCAAATTAAAAATATATTCAGGGAAATAGTTAATAGTTTTATATTGTAAATTTGAAACTTTTACTTTAGCTTAATTGTAATTATTGAAATAAAAAAAAATTAGAAATGGAATATCCTGAAGATTATATACAAGTTGATATTTTCGGCTTATCGTTAACACCTTCAATCAGTGGCGGAGGCTATGCAGTTATACTGAAGGAAGTAGCCGGTAGTAAAAGATTACCAATTATTATAGGTCAGTATGAAGCTCAGTCTATCGCTCTTGAACTCGAAGGAATAAAACCACCAAGACCTCTCACACATGATCTCCTAAAAGAAGTTATAGTGTCACTTGGAAGTTCGATTGAACATATTGTTATAAGTGAACTTAAAGAATCTACTTTTTATGCAAAGATAAAATTCAGTTCATCGGATATGGAAGAGCTTGATGCGAGACCATCTGACGCAATTGCAATTGCACTAAAATTCTCAGCTCCAATTTATGTCAATACTGAAATCATGGAAGAAGTTGGATTCATTCCAGATTACGATGAGCAGGTTTTACCTAAGGAAGAAAGTTTTAGTACAGAAGATAATGAATCTGCAGAAGATACAGGTATTCCTCCTGAAGCAAAAACTGCCGAAAAGAAAAATCTATCTCAGAAAGAAAAGAAATTAATTCAGTTAAAGTCTGATCTTGAAGAAGCGATAACAAAAGAAGATTATGAACTGGCTGCTGAACTTCGTGACGAAATCAAGAAAATGGAAATATCAAATTTGAATTAGTCAATTTTTAATTATTAAATTAACTACCTTTAGTGAAAATTTACATACTAGTTTTTTCATTTTTATTAACATCTTTTTCAAATATATCCTTTTCACAAGTTTCAAATCAAAATTTTAAAGAAAGACCTTATCTTGAACTGAAAAAATTCACATTAAAAGAAAAGACTGAGCCAATGAAAATTCCAGCTCTGCCATCTTCAGGAGCTGCAGTTGGTTATAATATGGGACTTGCTTTTATACAAAGCCAGGTTGGTTTTGCAGTCGGAGTATTTGCTGAATTAAAAACCGGTGGATTTTCTTTTATACCGCAGGCAAATTACTGGACTGCCAGCGGACAGAATAATTTTGAACTTGCCGGCCTTGCAAGATTCTACCTAAGTCCTGAAGCATTAATGCCGTATCTTGACGGAGGACTTGGAGTTAACTTTTACAATGCAGAAAATACAAGTTTTACAAAACTGAGTATTCTCATCGGAGGCGGTATCGTACTTGCAGTTCCGAAGACTTCATTTGATCTGATATTTGACGGTAAATATAAACTTATAATTAATGATCAAAACAATATTTCATGTTTTATTTTTACTGCCGGAATGAAATTTCCGTTTAAATAAAATTTAAAAACAATTATCAAGAATGCGTAAAAGTAAATTTTTCTTTTACGCATTTTTCATTTAGAAATGAATAATCTATTAATTGACATAGGAAATTCTGTTATTAAAACAGCCGAAGGAAGCCGTTCGAATAATTTAATTACAAAAATCAGAAAGAAACCATATTTAAAAAGGGATTTTAAAAAAGAGTTTTCTGAGTTTTTAATTTCTATTAATTTTAAAACTGAATTTAATTTAATAGGTGTATCTTCTTTAAACAAAAGCAATAATTTATTTTTAAGAAAATCAATAAAAAAACATTTTGGAAAAGAATCAATTTTCATAAATAATAAAATCCATCTTCCAATAAAAATTGAATATACGAGTAGTATTGGAAATGACCGGATATGTAATGCTGTAGCTGCTGATAATTTATTCCCTGGAAAAAACATTCTTGTAATAGACTTTGGAACTGCTACAACCTATACTTTGGTCTCTGAAAAGATTTTAAAAGGCGGAATAATCTCACCCGGAATATTGACGGCATTTAATTCTTTAAAAGATAAAACATCTTTAAAATTCTCAAATATCAGTTTTCCTGAAAAATTAATTGGTCAGACAACAGAAGATAATATCAAATCAGGCATAATGAATCAGACTCTTATTTTTTGTGAATATGTAATAAATGAAATACGAAAATCTCATCGTGGGTTAAAAGTAATTATAACCGGCGGCTTCAGTGAATTTATGAGTAACAGATCCAAACTTTTTGATTTAACTGACCGAGAGCTGGTTTTTAAAGGAGTAAATTTAATAATAAAGTATAATGAAAATATTAACAAAAGAATTAATAATTGAAAGCCGTGGTAATTGTGATATTATTGATATTACTGATGAAGTACAAAGAATTTTAAATGCTTCAAATATGCTTGAAGGGATTTGCAATATTTTTTCAATCGGCTCAACTGCTTCTGTCACCACTATCGAATTTGAACCGGGTTTATTACAGGACATTCCAAAAATTTTAGAAAAATTAATTCCAACTTATTCCAGGTATCATCACAATGATACTTGGGGAGACGGTAACGGCCATGCACATATCAGGTCTGCGATAATCGGTACATCTCTAAATGTTCCGTTTAACAGTGGAATGCTTATGACAGGAACCTGGCAGCAGATAGTGCTGATCGATTTTGATAATAAAAAAAGAACACGCAGAGTTGCAGTTCAGCTTACCGGAATATAGGACACTAATTTCGTGAAAATGAAATTTATATTACTTATAATTATTATTCTTACAGCGGTTTTGAGAATATATGATATTGAAATCAAAAATATGTGGTTTGATGAAGTATATTCCTGGAAGCTGTCTCAAAAATCAGTTACAGTAATTGTTTCTGATACATCAGGAGATATACACCCTCCATTTTTTTATATCGTTTTAAAGTACTGGACAGAATTATTTAATGACAGCATTTTATCAATGAGATTGCTCAGTGTACTCACTTCCCTGCTTTCAATTATTTTCATTTATAAAATTTCAAAAATAGTTTTTAATAAAAATTATTTGGTAATTTTTATACTTTTACTATACGCAGTGTCACCTGTAAATATTTTTTATTCACAGGAAGTAAGGATGCTGAGTCTAAATCTCTTTTTATGCCTTGGATCGGTTTATTATTTTTTAATTTCATTTAAGGACAGCTCTTTTAAAAATTTACTTCTATATATTCTCTTTTCTGTTTTAGCAATCTATACACATTATTTTGCTTTCTTAATCATTTTTACTGAATTTATAATCTTAATATTAAAAGTATTCACTAAAACTGAAAAATTTTCCGAAACAAAAAAACTATTCATATCTGTCTTTTTAATAAATTTGTTTTATTTACCCTGGTACCCTGTATTTTTTCAACAAGTATCTAAAGGGCAGCCATGGAGAACAGTCTTAACATTCAAGGATAGTGGAATAAATTTTCTGGATTATTTTAAACATATTTTTTTAAGTAATTATTATACATTTGAGCCCGGTTACATTCACTTCCTGGCAACTTTCATTACATATTTTATACTGGCATTTCTTTTATACAGTTTGTTCAGGTTTTTTAATTCAAAGGTTAAATTAATGAAAGACAATAATTATACTATATTGTTTTTTTTCATTCCCCTAATCATAGCTGGAATAATTTCCATTAAGCAAAATATTTTACTTTCCAGGTATCTGAGTATAGTTGTACCATTTTCGTTAATCACAATTATGTTTTTTTCAGACAAATATTTGAAAAGAAAATT
>DAORRV010000044.1:0-23236 GCA_035443185.1 Ignavibacteria bacterium
TGCGCGAACGGATTTTGCCAGCGATTCATTTTTCATTAAAGGATGCTTGATTATTTTTTCGAAATCTCTGGCGTCTTTTTTATTTCTTACAATACCTGTTTTTTTAAAAACGGAGGACATTAATAAATAAAGAGAATTATATTCAGCAATATTAATTTGTTTCTTCAGTACTTCCAGCTCCTCTTTTCGGGAACTTTCCACATAATCTTCAAAGTCAGGATCAGCAATTTTTCTGTAATCAAAATTCTTCTGATCTTTATATATGTCTATCAGCTTTGTAAATTTTTCTTCGTCTAATGCAAGTTTTTTTGAACGGATCAGTATTTTTTCCGCCTGATCAAAAAGAGTTTTCTGAAACAATAATATATACTGTTCTTTCATATTTGATAAAATGCTCTCGGTCGATCTGTCCTCATTATAAGTTACCAGGCTTTTTAAGATCATATTATATAAATAATTTTTTGCTGAAGTAAGCTGAACAATGAATCTTTCTTTTTTAAATTTCCTTTTTATTATATCTTCATCATATTTTTCAGTCTGTTTATTAATTTCTTCAAACAGTTTTAGATAATTATTCTCTTTCCCGGGTGAATGTCTTCCGGAAAATTTTATGAAATAACCTTTTTCAGACACAGTAAGTGAACGAATAAGTTTCCAGAGATCATTGGAAGGTGTTTTCATTTTTTTAAATATTTTTAATTATGTCAGACATATTATATTTTTGAGGAAATTATTTCATTTTATTGGTGTTAACAGCTTTGTAAATTAAGCAAATAATTTTCCGGGTATCAATTCACAAATTTTCTAATAAATTACATCTATTAGCAATTTCTATGTTATGGGTTTTTTAAGTTTTCATTTATGACCTTTTTTAACCTATATTATATAAAAATATATTTATGAATTATATAAAAGTATTTATCACAATTTTTTTTATTACCTTAATATCGATGCATGCATCCGTTTCAAAAGCACAGATGTTTGAAAAGATCGATATTGGAATTCCCGGGCTGTCACATGGAAAAGTAAACTGGCTGGATATCAACAATGACAATGTTCTTGATATTTTTGTATCAGGTGTTACTGATTCCTTATCACCCGGAACATTTGTTTATATCAATAATGGCAGCGGTAATTTTGAAAAAATTCTGACCGGCATTCCGCATATTTCAAATGCATCAGTATCGTGGAGTGATTATGACAGGGATAATGATCTTGATATTCTTTTAACAGGTTATTCGTTGAATCACAATGGCGTGATCACAAGAATCTACAGAAATGATCTGCCTGCCGGATTTACTGAACTGAATTTTTCTTTTGCAGATATTCATTCCGGATCAGCAAGATGGGTTGATTTTAATAATGACGGAATGGATGATATTTCAGTCAGTGGATTAAATGCATCAGGAATACCGGTATTCAGAATTTATAAAAATACATCGGGATTATTTTCAGATGCGGGTATAATATTAACTGCATTATACAATTCTACTATGGAGTTTTATGACTTTGACAAAGATGGTGATCCTGATCTTCTGATGTCAGGTCAGATAAATGAATTCAATTCTTCTTATCAGACTAAAATTTATTTAAATGAAAATAATACTTACATTGAATCGGGAATTGTATTGCCTTCTATGTCAAAAGGTTCTGCATCATGGGGAGATTTTAATGCCGATGGATTTGCAGATATTCTTATAAATGGTGAAGTTGGAACTAATAACTCATCTGCTCTTGAAAACAGAGTAATGATTTTTCATAATAACGGTGACGGAACATTTTCTGAACATAATGCATCCCTTCCTGGAATTGCTTTTGGAAATGCACTCTGGGCAGATTTTGACAATAACGGTTTTCTTGATATTTTAATGACAGGAAATCTTAAAGGAAATCATCAGGGAATTACAAAAATTTTTATTAACAATAACGGGATATTTACCGAAGTTCCAAATTCCCTTCCCGAATTTACTTATGGAAATGTATCCACCGGAGATTTTGATAATGATCTTAAGTTAGACATTTTAATAGAGGGACATAATAATCAAAACAATAAAAATGTTACTTCCATTTACAGAAATTTAATTCCTTTAACAAACGATCTGCCGGTCGAACCGAAAGGATTGACAACTACTTTTGACAATAACGTTATACATTTTGGATGGTTGCCGGGATCTGATCCGAATACGCCTGCACCCGGATTAACATATAATATAAAATTAGGTACTACTCCGGGCGGCGTAGATATAGTATCTCCGGTTTCAAACGGGAACAACGGATACAGCAGATTTCCCGGTCATGGAAATGCGGGTAACAATACTAATATACATTTTACAAACTTAGATTCAGGTACATATTACTGGAGTGTTCAGACAGTTGATAATTCACTTAACACTTCTGATTATTCTGCAGAGGTCTCTTTTAAATACACAAAAAATAACGTGAATATTTCTTCGGTTTCCGAAATAATTCCCGAGTTATTTAATTTAAAACAGAATTATCCGAATCCATTTAATCCGGTAACAAATATACTTTTTGATATTGCAAAAGATGTTAACGTAAAATTAAATATATATAACTCCAAAGGACAGTTAGTAGAAGTGGCATTAAATGAATTTAAAAAAGCGGGAAGTTACTCAGTCTCTTTTGACGGAAATAATTTATCAAGCGGTATATATTTCTATAATCTTGAGACTAACGATTACAGTGAGACCAGAAAAATGTTACTAATCAAATAGTGGAATTATCTCTTCAGAATTTTCCAACAATAAACAATCTGAAAAAAACGAAGTAAATGGAAAATAATTTATTTGAAATACCGGATGATCTTGACAGTAAATTTGAATTCTTTAACACATTATATTCAGATGAAAAAGAAAATGGTGTAGAGATAGAAAAAATAATCTCAGCAGGACATTCAACACCTGTAGGTAAATGGCTGGAACAGGAAAAAAATGAATGGGTAGTTCTGATCACGGGAAATGCAGAGATTATTTTCTCTGACGAAAGGAAATTTATTCTGAATGCAGGCGATCATTTATTCATCCCATCAGGTGTTAAACACAGAGTAGTAAAGACTTCCACCGAACCAAAGTGCATCTGGCTTGCTGTGCATTTTTGAAAAACAGTTAATAGTAAGTAGTTAATAGTTAATAATTTTTTAACATATGTAGATTTATCACTGTACACTTATCACCTGACAAGTCAAAATTTCCATTTCTCCAAAGTCAGCTTGTAAATCAAATCCAGAATACAGGATCACTTCCTTTGAATACTTGAGTTTAATGATACGATGAAATAAAATATATTTTTCATAAGAAATGAAACCCTTAGCAAATTTTTAAGTCAAAATAAATAATTTAATTTTAAAAATTATTTTATGAAAATTTTGCACAAAGCAGGACTGGGTTTACTGTTCATTTTATTTATAACATCTCATTTGTTTTCACAGGAAAAATCTCAAGTTATAGATGAACTGATAAATAAATATTACGAGTACGGTCAATTTAACGGAAGTATACTTGTTTCAGAAAACGGAAAAGTGATCTTAAGTAAAGGCTATGGTTATGCTGATATGGAATGGGATATATCAAATACTCCTGATACTAAATTCAGATTAGCTTCAGTCACTAAGCAATTTACTGCAATGTTGATAATGCAACTTGCAGAAGAAGGAAAAATTGATCTCAATGGAAAGATCACTGATTATTTACAGGATTACCGAAAAGAAACAGGAGATAAAATTTCTATAAAAAATCTACTGACTCATACATCAGGAATTCCTGATTATACGGATAATACAGTTCTGATGAAAAAGATAGCCGCCAACCCCATTTCTGTAAAAGATCAGATTGAAAAATTATGCAGTAATGATCTTGAATTCGATCCCGGATCTCAATACAAGTACAGTAATTCAGGATATGTATTACTTGGTGCTGTTATTGAAAAGATCACAGGAAAAAATTATGAAGAGGTACTTTCTGAAAAAATTCTCATTCCGACCGGTATGACAAATTCAGGATATGATGACAATAAAAAAGTTATTAAAAACAGAGCATCAGGATATGATAAAACATTAGACGGTTATGTAAATTCGAAATATATAGACATGTCTATTCCCTACTCAGCAGGTTCAATGTATTCGACTGTCAATGATATGTATAAATGGAATCAGACATTATATACTGATAAGCTTTTACCAAAGGAGTCAATTGAAAAAATGTTCGTGCCTTACTTAAAAGATTATGGTTATGGATGGCATATTACTGAGGTTGAATTTGGTGATGCCAAGAAAAAGCTCGTTACTCATTCAGGGGGAATTTTCGGATTCAACACAATTATTCTTAGATATACAGATGATAAAAATTGCATAATTATTCTGAATAATTTTTCAAGCGGAAACATAAAAGAAATGGGCAAAAACATTTCAAATATACTCTATGATCAAAAATATGATCTGCCAAAAATTTCACTGATAGATATCTTATATAAAACATATACAGAAAAGAGTATAACAGAAGCTGTAGAAGAATTCAAATCTCATATGAATAATAAAAACGATTATTCTTACAGAGAAGGTGATTTGAATAATTTAGGATATTCTTTACTACAAACAGGCAAGATCGATGATGCAATAGAAGTTTTCAGATTAAATACTGAGGCTTTTCCAAACTCTGGAAATACATATGATAGTTTGGGCGAAGCATATTTAGAAAAAGGTAATAAAGAAATGGCGATCCAAAGTTATAAAAAATCTGTTGAGCTGAATCCAGAAAATAAAAACGGAATTGAAGTTTTGAATAAGCTGGAAGTTAAATAGAAATTTTATTTAGAGAGATATTCTCTTTTTAAATTTTTTTCTAAAAAAATCCGGCAGAGATAAGTTTTTGTCTAAGCCGGATTAAATAATTTGTTTAGATTTTAACTATTAACTATTAACTATTAACTATTAACTATTAACTATTAAATTACCTGATCAGCATCATCCTCTTTGTCTCTGAAAACTCTCCTGCATTCAATCTGTAAAAATAAATCCCGCTCGAAAAATTACTTCCGTCAAAATCTACCGAATAAGAACCTGCATTCTGTTTTTCATTTACTAATTCTGCGACTTCATTCCCAAGCACATCATATACTTTTAGCTTCGCATTACTCGTAACTCGTAACTCGTAATTGATAACTGTCTTCGGGTTAAATGGATTTGGAAAATTTTGTTCAAGTCTATATTCCAATGGAATGACCGTGCTCGTCTGAGTAATTGAAGAAGGAACGTCTTTATAATTTACAATCCTGAAATTATCAAAATAAAATCCATCACCAGGTATTTCTGAATTTGTACGGTGTGTAAATCGAATCCTTATCTTTGTCCCAATGTATGCATTTAGATTTATCTGCTCATTTTTCCAGTGCTTAATGTCTGCATATGATGGCTGGCCGGATACTACTCTTGTGTATCTGCCTGTTAAGCTTGTCCATGTACTGCCGAAATTTGAACTTACCTGAACTCTCGAATAATCAAATGTCACTTCCTCAGCCCACTTGGCTGTGAATTCCATTCTTGGATTATTTGAATTTGTTAAATCTATAGTATCATTTAATGTAAATGTATTATTGGAATTATCAGCGGAATTTCCATATCGTGAGTCAGCAAAATTTTTATTTCCCAATACAGGATCTATATAAGTTGAATCCCATGCAATACCAGTACCTGCAGAGATCCAGCGGTTACTTCCGTTCTCGGCATTGTCGGAAAATAACACTTCCGCTTTTCCGACTGTTAACTTAAGTGTGTCAAGCGAAGTCTGAATGCCTTCCTGTTTTACAGAAATAAACAGATTCATTTCGTCCATGTAATTTGCATCTGAAGTAAGACGAAATTTCACTGGATTTGAAGAATTGTTTTTAGACTGTCTCGCAGGTATGCTGTCATAGTTTATGATTGCATTCAGAGGAATTGCATTTGGATAATTTGTCGTCACTTCTATTGAAACATTTTTTGCAGTTTGCGAAAGTCCTCTGTTCTTCAATCCGATCTCAAGATTCAAAGTATCATTTTTCTGTATATATCCATTTTCTAAAATCTTAAAATTCTGATAATCGGTAAATGCACCTGACACCCATGTAAGATATTTCATACTATAAACATTCTCGCTGGCGATGGGAATTATCTGTGACTGTGAATTCCAGAAGCCTGTACCGCCAACTTCAGGTGTCCATGCATATGTTCCAATGGAATGTAAATAATCTCTTGTAGTACCGCTTGAATAATAATTCAGCATTTCTGATACTGTACCATAAGTATAATTATTCGATGCAGCAAAGTCAGAAGAGAACTCCGAATAAATTTCATAATTAATTGCAGAATCATTATAACCATAAGGATTTAGGTATCTGCCTGCCACTGAATGCATAGAGAATGAGATCTTCGGTCTGATCTGAAGGACAAAATTCTTAACTGCCTGAGATTCGGGTTCTGAATTAGCTGAAGATCCGCGGAATGTTTCTGAACATGGATCATTGCTGGATCCCAGATCGTCTCCCCACCCGTATGGATAATTTCTGTTGAGATCGACACCAAAACAACCACCTCCGTTATTACTCCTGTTCTTTCTCCAGAAACCTCCGCCGTTTGGATCAGTGGTCTGATTATAAACATAACCATCGGGATTTACGACAGGCACAAAAAATATTTCACGGTTATTTAAAAGGTAAGTGACCTCGGGATTGACTCCGTAATTTTCAAGAAGGTAGTACATGTAATACATCATCGAAGCCATAGACTGCGGCTCGCGTGCATGATGAAGCGCATCGAAATATACTGCAGGTTCTGTTGATGATTCATTCACTTCAGGATTATCTGAAATTTTCACTGACCATATTGCGCGGTTCTCAACGCTCATACCAATATTCTGTTTAATTGAAATCAGATTAGGATATACAAGCCGCATGGAATCAAGCTTCTGCACTACTTCAGTGTACGTATAAAATCCTCCCATACTTCCGAAAGAAAATCCGTTCGCGTTATCAGTGTTTTGAATTTCTATACTTTTTTGCATATCAGCAGCATCAGGAATTTTTACATTTTTAAAAAATTCACTTACATCTTCTTTGACTATATCAAAACTTATTCCCGTATTCTTTAACCTTTGCAATTCAGCCTGATTAATAACAAGCGTAATGCCTTCTGCTGCATTCCCGTGGTAATGTTCTACAGTAATGTCATTTTTCTGTAAAATTTTCAGATCATCTTTAGAATTAAGATTTACATTAACTTCGGAATATGTTGTAAGAGGATCTTTATTTTTATTTATTTCGGATTTATTATTTGATGTTTGTTCAAAATCTGAAGAGGTAAGAAAAACCATCAGAGCAAATACTAAAACATGTGTTAATAAATATTTCATTTTATATATATTTTAAAAACTTAAAAAAAATTATTTTAGGTGTAAATTAGTCTAATAGCAAAGTAACTATATTGATTTCAATTTTAAACTGACAAAATGAAAACAGATCCCAAAGAAAGATTTTCCGACCGTGTAAAAAATTATGTGAAATACCGTCCTCATTATCCAATTGAGTTATTGACATTTTTGATAAATGAATGCGGTCTTACCGAAAGCAGTGTCATAGCAGACATCGGTTCAGGTACCGGTATTTCAGCAGAGATGTTTATTGAAAATGGAAATATGGTATTTGCTGTCGAGCCAAATATGGAAATGAGAAAAGCTGCTGAAAAATTTTTTTCAGGTAATAAGAATTTTATCAGTATTGATACATCTGCTGAAAGTACAGGGCTTAGTGAAAATTCAATCGACTTTGTAATTGCAGGTCAGGCATTTCACTGGTTTGATGCTGAGAAATGTAAAACAGAATTTAAACGGATTCTGAAAGATGACGGATATTTAATTATAATATGGAATTCAAGAATTTACACAGAAGGGTTCTTAAAAGAATATGATGAATTTTTAATTAAATTCGGAACAGATTATGTAAAAGTTAATCATGAAAATTTTGATGATGCAGTGATAAAAAAATTCTATCAGCCAAATGAAGTTCTCATTAAGAAATTTTACAACTTTCAGGATTTTGATTACGATGGTTTGAAAGGCAGACTTCTTTCAAGCTCATATGTGCCGAATGTTAATGATCTTTCTTTTGATGAAATGCTGAAAGCCCTTGAGAAATTGTTTGATAAACATAATTCAGAGGGAATTGTAAAGATGGAGTATGAAACTGTTGTTTATTTAGGGAGACTTTAAATAATAAATATATTTTGCTTTTCACCCTGATGCCGGTAGATTCTGTTTTCAAATAGAAACATATGTTACTGAGACTATTGTTAAATACGCAAATTGAATTTTTTTTATAAAAGATAATTTATACTTTGATTGAAAATATTTTCCGTATTAAATAAAAATGAAATTAAAAAAACTTTTTAAGTATACATTAATTCTTACAGCTGTAATAATAATTTTTGTTTTTATTTGGTTTTTCAGATACAGATATTATTTGCTTGTTTCAGTTGATAAAATTCCTGAAATGGAACTCTCATCAATCGATGGTTATACAGATAAAATGTTTTACTTCAATAACGAAAAGATTAAGTTTTATTTAAGGAGTACAGAAGATTCTTCCTCTGCAATTGTAACAAAGATCATTTCTCCGTATCAATATGAACAAATAGATACTTTTCATTTTAACAGATCAGATCAGAACATTAATCCCGATCAGTCTGAATCAGGCTGCAATTGGGAACTTATTCATGAGCTGGATCTAAATTCAAATTTTACTCAGGGATATTATAATGTAATTCTTTCCAATTCAATGGATACTTTTAATTTAACTATTACGGTAGGTGATGTTTACAGCAATAATGAGTTCGTAGTCTTAGCTCCAATTGCAACTTTCGTAACATATAATCCATGGGGCGGAAAATCTCTTTATCATAATTATACAGATTCTACAAATGTATTTTTTGTTTCTACACAAAGACCAAATACCGGAGTTCAGTATTTCAAAGAGGATTATAATCACATAGATGTAAATGTATGTGCAAATATTTTCAATCGATTTTATGAAAATCAAAATTCAAACATACTTCCTGATTACTATCTTGAAGAAAGACCTGATTTATTTTCTAATTGTAAATTTATAGTGTTGTCTTATCACTGTGAATATTTCTCTGAAAAGATGTATGATAAAATCGAAGAAATGGTTTTTGATCAGAATATTCCAATGATATCATTAGGCGCAAATCAGATCTACTGGAAAATAAAATGGCATGATGATTTTACTGTTATGGAATGCAGAAAAGATCTGACATTTTTTGGTGATGGGTTTGATCCCGGATGAATGTGGAGACATAATCTCAGATCGGAATCAGATCTGCTTGGTGTAAGATACACGGGAAAAGGACTTCATACTTTTGCTCCTTACGAAGTATTAAATTCCTCTCATTGGCTGTACTCAGGCTTTTACGTTTCGGATGTCGAGCTTTTTGGATTAAAAGGAATTAATAGTTTTCCCATTTGCGGTGATGAGACGGATAAGGTTCCTTTTTGGATGAAATATAAAACTGAAACTATTGCCAAAGGTCTGAATACAGATATTGCTGACACAATAAAAATATATAATAAAGATGATGCTGACTGGAACGGCAAAGGCGGCGGAGAAATAGTCTTGAGAACTATCGGAGATAATGCGGTTTTATCTACCGGTTCGATTTACAGCGAATCCGGACTTGGGAATGATAAAGTTTTTACGGGATTTATTGATAATTATTTGAATAAATATTTTAAGAAATAAATCTGAGCTGTAACATTGACAAAACTGAAAGTGAAAATTGTTCTTGGGAATGAAGTATTTGAACTTAAGCTCATGTTTCTTTTCAAATAAATTTAATATTTTTTTTTTATTTCTATTGGGTCAAGTTAAAATTTTTTGTAAGACAAGTTATTACTTCAATTTCAAATACCCTTTTTTAAGTTAATAAAAAATTAAACATAATAACATTTATGCTGAAATTTTTCATTGTAATTTTAATTAGTTTAGCATTCACGAGTGTGAATGCTCAGGTAAAACAGGAATGGGTTTCCCTTTTTAGTAATGCTACAACAAATCAGGGAATAGATCTGGTCACTGATAATTCGGGAAACGTATATGTTACAGGACTTTCAAGAGTGAACCGGTCAGATATTTTAACAATAAAATACGATGCATCCGGACAGCAATTATGGAGCAGATTTTACAACAGAAATATATTAAAAAGTTACATCGGATATAAGATAGGATTGGATCTTAATCAGGATATTGTAGTATGCGGTTCTGAATCATTATCTGGCGCAATTGAAGTTGTTAAATATAATTCATCCGGAGATACTTTATGGACGCGCAGATATATAAGATCCTCTGCAATTTCAAACACTCCTATAAATATGAAAATCGATTATGACGGTAGTATTTATATAACTCTATCAACTAATAACGTTGCGCGCGATGATTTTACAATTGTAAAATATCTGACAAACGGGGATTTAGAATGGGTACATCATTTTTCATTAGGAGAAAAATTTAATAATAATGCTAATGATATAGTTTTGGGTAAAGGCGATTTTTTTTATCTGGCGGGATTCAGCGCCAATTCATCAGTTGCAGTCGGTCTAATAATGAAGTATAACAAATTTTCCGGTGATTCGGTCTGGAGTAACAGGACAGCTAATACTATTTTCAAAAGTGTTATTCTCGATTCAAAGGAAATGATTTATGCATGCGGTAATCAATCGAATAAATATTATACTTCGAAGATCGATCCGGACGGTAATACACTCTGGGAAAAAGTTCATTATGATACCGGAGGAATTGCGACAAAGATTGGTGTTGATTCAATTTCAAATGTATATGTAAGCGGATATAATTATTTACATCCCCCAAGAATTTCAATTATAAAATATAATTCTGCAGGAGATTCTTTATGGAAAGTAATTGAATCAGGGGTTCAGAATTCACATAGTACTTTAGGCGGAATGATAGTAGATGGTGAAGGTAACTCTTATATCTGCGGATCAAATTCTGACAGTAGTTTTTCTTCCACGGATATGCTGACATTCAAGTATAATTCCAGCGGTAATAAAATATGGCTAATGAGATTCAATTATACCGGCACTAACCTGGATTTTGCCAATGCAATAACCGGTGATCCGGATGGAAATATAATTGTTACAGGAAGTTGTGTCATAAACCCAAACAGTGTGAGTACAACAATAAAATATTCACAGACAGTAAGTGTAAATAATATTTCGAATGATATCCCGGAATCATTTTCACTGTATCAGAATTTTCCAAATCCCTTTAATCCAAAAACAGTTATTAGTTACGAATTAAGAGTAAAGGGTTTTGCAAAGCTTATAGTTTATGATGTTTTGGGAAACGAGGTGTCAGCTTTGATTAATGAAAAACAGAATGCGGGAACTTATTCAGCGGAGTTTGACGGGAGCGGTCTTGCTAGCGGCGTTTATTTTTATTCGCTGAATATTGACGGAAAGAATGTTGATACGAAGCGTATGGTACTTCTGAAGTAATTTCAAATGTCAAATTAGAAATGTCAAATACTAAATTGAATTTTGCAATTCGCTCTCAGTCGGATTAAGAGGATTTTGAAGATTCTCATCGAATACAAATCTACAATAATTTCATTCCTGTGCAAGCGAGAAACTCCAAATGAATTGCTTAGTCAAAATTTTTAACATTTGTTATACCGTTTAGCCCGAGAATACATATCTTTTTGTAAACGGTAAATTTAAATATTAAAATATTTGTCGAATTCTTCTCTTTTCAGATCTTTATTTAATCCAATAGCTAATAAATAATGCTTTTGTCCTTCTTTTTTATCTCTATACTTATGTGTTAATAATATAGCCAAATAAAAATGTGCATAAGCATGGCTAGAGTTTAATTCAATTTCCTTTTGATAATATTTCTTTGCTCCAGCATAATCATCAAAGTTATGATCCAATAAATATGCTAGTTTAAAATTTAAATTTTTTAAACTTGGATTTATTTCAATTGCTTTCTCATAATATTTCTTAGCACCTTCATTATCTTCAAACTTGTTAGTTAATAAAAGAGCAAAGTTAAAATATACTTCAGCATTATTAGGATTTAAATCTAAAGATTTTTGATAATATTTTTTAGCGGTATCTTTGTCATCAAATTCGTTGGTCAATAAAAGAGCTAAATTACAAAATGCCCCAGCATTCTTCGGATTTATTTTTATTTCTTTTTCATAATGTTCTTTTGCGTTTTCGAATTCTTTAAATTCATTAAATAATAAATTTGCTAATTCATAGTGAGCTTCTGGTAAATTAGGGTCTAATTCAATAGCATTTTCATAGTGAATTTTTGCATTTTTTTGATCGTCAACCATATTTGACAAAAAATTTGCAAATGACAAATGAAAAATAGCAACTTTAGAATTTATTTCTATAGCTTTTTTAAAATGTTTTAAAACTTTCTCAGTATCAATCAGTTTATATGCTAAAAAGCTTGCATAATTAAAATGTGAAAAAGCTTCATCAGGATATTTATTAAGTTGTATTTCAAAATGCTTTTTTGCTTCCTCAAGATTATAAAATTTTTCTATAAATAAATTTGCCAAATTAGGATCAATCTCTATCACTTTATCATAATACATCTTTGCTTCCTCATGATTTTCATCAGCTAATATATTTATTAAATTTAAAAGAACTTCTATATCTTTAGGATCTATTTCTAAGGCTTTTTCAAAATGCTTTTTAGCACCATCAAAATCTTCAAATTTAAATAATCTTAATTTAGCTAATGCATTATGTGCATCTTTATTTTTTGGATTAATACTTAATGAAACTAAATAATGGTAATTTGCATCTTCTATATTATCAAATTTATTTACTAACAAATTTCCTAAATTATAATGTGCTTTATCATCTTTAGGATTTACTAGTATAGCTTTTTTATAATATTCTGTTGCCTTTTCAAACTCACCAAATTTATTTTCTAATAACAGTGCTAAATCATTGTATCCTTGATAAAAGTTAGGATTTAATTCTAAAGCTTTTTCATAATGTTCTTTTGCGCCAATCTTATCTTCAAACTTTTTATCTAATAAGCTTGCTAAATTAAAATGAGCAATTTCATTTTTAGGAAATAATTCAATAGCTTTTTTATAAAGTTCTAATGAACTTTCTTTATCATTTAATTTATAAGCTAACAGATGTGCTAAGTTTAAATAGGCATCAACTATATTAGGATTGATTTCAATTGCTTTTTCATATTGTTTTTTTGCTTCTTCAATATTTTCCAACTTAAAATCAAATAATTGAGCTAAACTATAATATGAATCTGAAAAATATGGGTTTATTTCAATTGCTTTTTCATATAGACTTTTCGCTCCTTGATAATCGTTGAAACTATCAATTAATAAAAGAGCCAAATTGGATATTGCTTCTATATAATTTGGATTGATATTAATGGCTTTTTCTAAATAATTCTTTGCTGAAACTTTGTCATTAAAAAAATTTATTAATAATAAAGCAAAATTATTTAATGAAATAGTATCTTTTGGATTAATTTCAATTGCTTTTTCAAAGTAAACTTTTGCTTTTTCAATATCAAAAAAATTAATTTCCAATAACAAAGCCAAATTATTATAAGCTTGAAAATATTCTGGGTTTATTTCAATTGCTTTCTCTAAAAGATATTTTGCTTTGACATTTTGCTTGTTATCTATTGCAATATTTGCTCTAACAAAATACCCATCAGGATAATTAGGGTTATTATTTGTAAAAGTTTCTAATTCTAAGTCAATTTCTTCATATTTTTTTGTGTCTATCATTTGAATAATTCTAAATAACTCTTCTGCTAAATCAATCTTTTTATACTTAATTATATCTAATATCTCTTTATAATTATTATTTTTTAAATTTGTTAATTTAACAGATTTTCTATCACTTATTAAACTTAGAAAATCATCAATACAAGAATTAATATTATCTATTTTTTTAAGCTCTTCACTTAATTTTATGCTTTTATCTCGAGGTAATTCTTTAATTTCATTATTTAGATCATCAAATTGCTGATTCCAGTACTTAGCATAACTTAATTTACCAGAAGTATCAAATACTTTTGCATTTTCTAAAATGATAAGTAAAATTCTATCTTGAAAATTTGATTCTTTCAATAATTCCGTAACTTCATACATACAATTTTCAGATTTCAGATATTCATCACTAATAATTAAAAGAGCATAACCGGTTTCTCTAATTTTTAGCATGAACTCTTTCAAACTTTGCATGTATTCAGCATCTCTTATGTCTCTAATAAGTCTAATTCCAATTTTTTCAAAATCTTTATCTATTGAATCAGCTATTTCAAAATTTTTATGACTATATGATAAAAATATTTCAGGATGCATTGTTAATATTGGATTTTTAATGTAAATAAAATAACATTTGATATAAGAACTAAAAATTCAAATTCATTCTTTATAATATAATTCCGCAATAATATTTGTAATTTTATAAAAAAATTAATTTTTAACCAATATTAAAGTCGTTTACTTTCTTATATTATTCAAAAAAGATTTTCCTTTGAGTCTTAGAGTCTCGAGGCAACATCACTCCGCCGAAGCAAGTCTCTCGGCTCTATCCGCCGTCTTAAGCTTGTCTATGATCTCGTCCAGATCACCTTCCATTATTTCAGAAAGATTATATAAGGTAAGTCCGATCCTGTGATCGGTCAGACGGTTTTGCGGGAAATTGTATGTTCTGATCTTATCACTTCTGTCTCCGGACTTGATCATGTTTTTTCTTTGTGAGGAAAGTTCATTGTCTCTTTTGGCAAGCTCGAGTTCATAGAGTCTCGATCTCATTACTTTCATCGCGCTCATTTTATTTTTAAGCTGCGATCTTTCATCCTGACACTGCACTACAATATTTGTCGGAAGGTGAGTGATGCGTATCGCCGTTTCGACCTTATTTACATTCTGTCCGCCTGCGCCGCCGGATCTGAATACGTCTATCTTCAGATCATTATCATTTATTACAACATCAAAAACTTCAGCTTCGGGAAAAACAGCAACTGTAGCTGCGGAAGTATGAACTCTACCTTTGCTTTCTGTATCAGGTATTCTCTGAACTCTGTGAACGCCGCTTTCATATTTCAGATCGCCGTAAATATTTTTTCCGCTGACATTTAAAACGACTTCCTTTATCCCGCCCGGATTGGATGAATCATTGAAATCGATCGTCTCCATTTTCCAGCCTTTCTTTTCAAAATATCTCGAATACATTCTGTAAAGATCAGCAGCAAAGAGCGATGCTTCCTCGCCGCCTGTACCTGAGCGTATCTCAAGAATTGCATTTTTATTGTCTGCGGGATCTTCGGGGATAAGTAATTCTTTTATCTCAGTTTCTACATCAGATAATTTAATTTCAAGAATCTCCTGCTCCTGACGTGCAAGCTCTTTCATTTCCTGATCGGAAGTTTCATAGAGTAATTGTTTATTATCTTCAAGTTCCTTCTTAATGCCGAGATAATTGTTATAGGCATTTACAATATCTTCAAGCCCTGAATATTCTTTTGACAATTTAATAATTTCAGTCTGGTCACCTGATGTAGCAGGGTCAGAAAGCAGATCTGAAATTTCTTTGTAACGGGATTTTACTTTTTCGAGTTTTTCAAACATAAATTAAAACGGCTTTCTGTTGATTTGTATTAAATTGAAAATATAAAATTGATTTAAAATATATCTCTTTCTTTCAGGAAATTTTTATTCTCTTCATTACTCAGATTATTTAAGATGATAATTCCGAATATAAAGCTAACAACATTACCGGTAAGAATGGTAACGATCTGAAAAATGGCTGCAGTCTGAACTGTACCGAAAGTACCTTTCTGATTGAGATTGCTGAGTTTATTATAAGCGATAAAATCCATTATACTGCTGACGATATTTATAATTGGCAGAAATCCCATCAGACATCCAAGTCCGCAAGTAAACACTCCGCCGATGACAGTGGAAGTGCCCCATCCGAGAAATCCGAGAATGTTGATTATTGCTGATACAAGAAAAAAAGTTTTAGCAGATTGTAGATCAGGTGTCATAATTTTTGATTTTATTTATTTACTTATCAAAAGTTGTTAAGCAGGTTATCCTTACGTTTTCAATTAATCAATTGTTAGAAAATAAAATTCAGATATTAATTCACATAAAATAAAAAAGCAATCTGCTTTTAATAAGAAGATTGCTTTAAGAAAAACTTTTTGAAAAAGCTATTTTACGAGATTGAACTTTTCTCCGTATTGTCCGATAAGAGGAAGAGGAACCACTTTCCCGCCGGCTGCATTCATAATTCCCATAATAAGAAAGATCACCCATGGAATATAAAGGACTAATCCTATGCCGCAAGTAATAGTACCAATGATACCCGCAGCAATATTTAAAAGTAAAAGAATAATGGATTGCTCAGTATGAAACATCACAAACTTATTTTTTTTCATGTCGTCCATGAGCAGGGGAATAAAAAAAATCAGGTAAGCAATTATAGCCATTGTTTTTCCTGATTCGATCTCTTCGGGTGTGATATCTAAATTTCGTACAGATTCAGACATATGTATCTCCTTTCAAAGGTTAAGTAATAATTAATTAATTAAATGAAAAATGGAGCCGGAATTATCTGAAAATAGCTTTAATACTTCCCCAGGTACTTCTTACACCGGATACTGTATGCGTAACCGTAATATGATTTGTATAAGTATAATTTCCATTAGCTTCTATACACTTGAGTCTGTAATAATAGAGTTCGGAATTTCTACCGCTTCCAATATCTACTGAGTTATCCTGATAAGAATAGTATGAGTTATTACCTGTGGCTTCTTTAAAGTTCATGTAAATAAAATTGTCCGGTGAGTCTGCGCTTCTTTCGATCTCAAACTTAGCAGTTCCGCCTTCATCTCCTGTCTTCCATTCCACCATAACGCCGCCTGCATTGTCTCTGGCTGTGAAATACTGCAGTGTCACGGCTGCATAAAGCATTCCCGCTGTAAATGTTAGAATCAGTAAAATTTTTATTTGTAACAGTTTTTTCATGATTTTGATAAATATAAACCCAATAATCGGGAATTTCAAGTTTTAATTATTAGGATATTGAAAAAAAATTTAACCCGAATTTTCATTATAAATCCCGTTTTTACCACGAAGGCACAAAGACACAAAGTTTTTAATGATAGACTTATACAGCAGTTGTTTATGTTTTCAACAGGAGAAATAATAATTCCAGCCCTTATTGTCATACCCTCGAAAGCGGGAATCTCCAAATGAAATACTCAGCAAACTCTTTTAGCAATTAGTGACATGAATTTTCACATCCACAGTGATAAAATATGATTTTGCAAAGGAAGGATTTGTGAAAATTAAAATTTATGATCTGACAGGCAGAGAGATCCGGTCACTTGTAAATGAACTCAAGCAGGCCGGTTCGTACAGTACAGTCTTTAATGGAGCAAATCTCTAAAGCGGAATTTATTTTTATAAATTAGAGACCGAAAACTTCAGACAGATAAAGCGTATGGTATTGGTCAAGAAAATTCAGACTTTTAAAAATATTTATCTTTAGCCGGATTGATTTGTTTGATCCGGCTTTTGTTATATCGATAATATTTAAGAATACAAAAATAATATTTAAATTATTTTATGCCATTATAGGTGTCTTTTAAAAAGTAGGCAATTCGTAACCGGACATCAGGAATCGATTTTACTGCTGATTAAAATAGATTTACAAATGTGGAAAAATTCAGCGTTTAAATTATCACTTAATTTTACTAAATTATCTACTTATCAATTTAATTTATTTTCACTGCGAAACTATTTTACATTTCAGATATTCATTCGAAAAATGAAGAAATTGATTTATTTTTTACAAATCAAATAATTTAAAAACTTAAGGAGTTAATTAATTCTAATGAAAAAAATCGGAATATTATTCGGACAGGAAAACACCTTTCCGCAGGCATTTGTAGACAAAGTAAACGAAAAAAATGAGAAAGATATTATTGCAGAGTTTGTAGATGTGGACAAAGTAGTACAGGGTGAATCATGCGGATATGACGTGATCATCGACAGAATTTCACAGGACGTTCCATTCTACAGGGGATTCCTGAAGAATGAAGCTATCACAGGAACAGCAGTATTAAACAACCCCTTTTGGTGGGCAGCCGATGACAAGTTCTTCAACAATGCACTTGCAACAAAAGTAGGCGTACCTGTTCCAAAGACAGTTTTACTTCCGTCAAATCAAAACCCGCCTGACACCACAGGTGAATCATTCAGAAATTTATCATTCCCTCTCGACTGGGAAGGAATTTTCAAATACACAGAATTTCCTGCATACTTCAAGCCATTTTCTGGAGGCGGCTGGAAAAGCGTTTATAAAGTGGAAGACCCGTCCGATTTTTTTGAAAAATATAATGAGACCGAACAGCTGGTAATGATGCTGCAGGAAGAAATTCAGTTTGATCTGTATTTCAGATGCTACTGCTTAGACAGGAAAGACGTTCTGATAATGCCTTATGAGCCGAGAAATCCTCATCATCTCAGATATTCTTCAAATGCCGAGCCTGCTTCAAAAGAGATGCTGGCTTTGATAAAAGATTATGTATTAAGATTAAATAATGCGCTTGGTTATGATTTCAATACAGTAGAATTTGCAGTAAGAGACGGCGTTCCATATGCGATCGATTTCTGTAATCCGGCACCTGACGCTGATATAAATTCAGTCGGTCAGGAAAATTTTGACTGGGTAGTCGAGGCAGCAGCTAACATGGCTATCAGAAGAGCAAAGAATCATAAAGAAGGTATGAACAATTTAACATGGGGAAATTTTGTAAAGCAGTTTTCAAAAGATCTATCATTGTCAAACGGTTCTGCTAAAAAACCTGAAAAAGCTAAACCGGCTTCAAAATCTAAAAAAGCTAAATCCTAATATTTTTATAAAAAAGGAAAAATTATCACAGACGAAAAATATACATTAGGGATAGAAGAGGAATTTCAGATCATTGATCCAATTTCCAGGGAGCTTCAGTCTCATGTCCATTCTATTTTTGAAGAAGGTAAACATCTTTTAAAAGAGAATTTCAAACCTGAGATGCATGCTTCTGTAATTGAGACAGGTACAAATATCTGCAATAACATTCAGGAGGCAAGAGCTGAAGTTACCAATCTGAGAAATTCTCTGGCAATGCTTTCAGACCAGTACGGTCTTAGAATTGCAGCAGCAGGAACGCATCCATTCTCTCACTGGAGGGATCAGAAAATCACAGATCATCCGAGATATAATGAGATAATAAATGAAATGCAGGACGCAGCGAGAGCAAATCTGATCTTTGGAATGCATGTGCATGTAGGCATTGCAAACAGGGAGATCGGAATTCAGATAATGAATGCTGCGAGATATTTTCTACCGCATATATTTGCATTATCGACGAACTCACCTTTCTGGCTCGGTAGAGATACAGGATTTAAATCTTACAGAGTAAAAGTCTTTGATAAATTTCCGAGGACAGGAATTCCTGATTCATTCAGAAGTCTTTCAGAGTATGACAGTTATATCAATCTGCTTATTAAGACAAACTGTATCGACAATGCAAAAAAGGTTTGGTGGGATATCAGGACACATCCTTTTTTCAATACACTTGAAATAAGAATTTGCGATGTACAGCTTAGAGTCGATGAGACTATTGCACTTGCAGCGCTTATTCAGGCAGTGGTAGTAAAGCTTCACAAACTCATTCAGCAGAATCTCGGATTCAGACTTTACACACGTGCTCTCATGATGGAAAATAAATGGAGAGCAGCGAGATACGGCATCAGCGGAAAGCTTATTGATTTTGGCAAGCAGGAAGAAGTGCCATTTATAGAACTTGCAAAAGAGCTTCTGGAATTTATAGATGATGTAGTGGATGAACTTGGCAGCAGGGAAGAGATAAATTACATTTTCAGAATGATGGAAGGCGGCACAGGTGCTGACAGGCAGCTTAAAGTCTTTGAAGAAAGCGGTGGTGATTTTAATAAACTTGTCGATTACATAGTCGATGAAACCAACGCAGGTCTGGATTACAAACCAACTAACATTGTAAGTAAAGAAGACAAACCAACTAATATTGAAATAAAAAAAGAAAAACAAACAAAACCAACTAACATTACCAACACTACTAACAAAAAAGGACCAAAAGTAAAAAACAAAACTTCAGAAACTAAAAAATCAAAATAGAAATGAAAAATTCTTTTATAGCTGATATTGAATTTGACAAAGAACTGTCAGAAGGAGCAAATAATGCTATCAACGTATGTCTGAGGCTGAAGCCTGAAGAAAGGATAACCATTATCACAGATAATGATACACTTGAAGTTGCATGCGCACTTGTTCACGAAATAAAAAAAGTTGGTTCCGAATACAGTCTTTTTGTAATAGAAGATTATACATCAAGACCTTCACCAAATATGCCTCAGCCAATTCTCGATGACCTTGCAAAGTCGCAGGTCAGCATTTTTTGCGCGCAGGCACAGACAGGTGAACTCAGCATGAGAATTCAAATGACATCTGTCGTAAATTCTCACAAGATCAGACATGGTCATATGGTTAATATAAATAAGCAAATAATGCTTGAAGCAATGCGTGCAGATTATCTTGCTATTGATGACCTTAGTCAGAAACTGATCACGAGGGCAAGAAAGGCTAGATATATAAAAGCTAAGTCTGACGCAGGTACAGATATAGTTGCTGAATTTTCACACAGTCTGAACTGGCTGAAAACAAGCGGTATTATCTCTGTTGATAAATGGGGAAATCTTCCGGGCGGTGAAATTTTTACTTCACCAAAAAGCGTAGATGGACTTTTTGTAGTGGACGGTGTGGTAGGAGATTATCTCTGCCAGAAATACGGCGATCTGAAAAATAATCCTTTGTATATCGAGATCGAAGATTCAAGGATCATGAATATGACATGTAAAAATACAGCTCTTCTTGATGATATGACAGCTTATACAATGACAGATGAAAACAGCAACAGAGTAGGTGAATTTGCGATCGGCACAAACATCGGCATAAATAAAGTCATAGGTCACATTCTTCAGGATGAAAAACTTCCGAGCATTCATATGGCATTCGGACACCCTTATTCAGAGCATACAGGTGCTGACTGGGTCTCGACTACGCATATTGATTGTGTAGGAATTGACATAAATATCTGGCTCGAAGATGATCAGGTAATGGAGAAAGGGAAATTTCTGATTTAATTTTTACTATTAATAATATTTACTGATATTTTTCATATTGTTAATTATACAAATAAGATTTATTGCCATCATAAATTTTTTCATATTTCAAACATTTCATTTCTATATTAATTGATAAAATCTTACAGAGAAAAATATAATTCTGAATTCAGTAATGAGAATTATAAATCAATGGTCGAAGAACTTGATTCTGCTTTTGGTACAAAAATAGATTTCAAGATCGCAGAAACTCCTATCTTCCTTCCCGATGAATTCAGAGATGAGTTAATTAAAGCTTCAGATGAAATTGTAAGGATGCTTCAGAGTGATGAATTCAAAGAGTATTCCAAGAAGGCACTTCCGGATAATGTAGCAGTTCCTAATGAAGATGAACATCCTTCTTTACTGGCTATTGATTTTGCAGTTTGTAAAGATGAAAATGGTAAACTGATCCCGCAATTGATAGAGCTTCAGGGATTTGCATCGCTTTACTGTTACCAGGAACTTCTCAACAGTGAGATGAGAAAACATTTTAACATTCCGGAAGGGCTGACCAGTCACTTCAGCGGACTTGATCATGACAGTTATATTCAGTTGTTAAAAGAAACTATCATTGGAGATACTGACCCTGAAAATGTGATACTGCTTGAGATCGAACCTGAAAAGCAAAAGACTTATATTGATTTTTTATGTACGGAAAAATTTCTCGGCATAAAAGTAGTTTGTCTTTCAAAAGTAATGAAGGAAGGTAAGCAGCTTTTTTATGATAATAACGGAAAGAAGACACTTATAAAAAAGATCTATAACAGGGTGATCCATGATGAGATCGCCAGACGAAAAGATTTTAAATATAATTTCAGATTCACCGAAGAGCTAGATGTGAAATGGATAGCGCATCCAAACTGGTTCTTCAAAGTCAGTAAATATTCACTACCCTTTCTCAAAAGCAAATATGTCCCCGAGACAAAATTTCTGAGTGACTATTCAGAATTTCCAGCCGACACAGAAAACTATATTCTCAAACCTCTTTACTCTTTTGCAGGCGCAGGAGTTATCTTTGATCTTACAAAAGAAAATCTTGATGCAATCCCTGAAGAAGACAGATCAAATTTCATACTACAAAAAAAAATTAATTACGAACCTTTAATAGAAACTTTTGACGATCCGGCAAAAGCGGAGATCAGACTTCTCTATGTCTGGAATGACAAACCTATTTTAATAAACAATCTCGTCCGCCTCAGCAAAGGTAAGATGATGGGCGTCGACTTCAATAAGGAAAAGACATGGGTCGGATCGAGTATTGCGTATTTTAGGAAGTAGTAAATTATTTATTCTAATAATTATAACCAATCAAGTTTAGATTATTTATTACAAGAATTCTATCATCCTGCATTTTACTAAATTAATATACACTTCCATTTGTAAGCTATTTTTAGAATCAAAAACTTATATGAATTTTTATGTTTTTTTAAAATTAAATTTATATAAAATTGTAAATGTCTGAAAAGGAAGAACAGACTTGTAAATTTTACTGAATACAAATCTTAAGTTGATATGTATTGAAAACATACTCCGAAATCCAAAAGCTAATATCTTCTTTTTAAAAAGACATCATATCAGATATCCGTTTAATTGAAAAATGCATCCTGTTAGAAAACATATAAGATTGCGAAATTATGATTATTCATCGGAAGGATATTACTTCATCACAATTTGTACAGATGAAAGAAAATGTTTTTTTGGATATATTGAAAATGGCATAATGATTCTGAATGATATTGGGAAAAACGTAAATGAATATTTATTGGAAATTCCAAATCATTTTAAACATGCCTTACTGGATGAATTTACTATAATGCCAAATCATATCCATTTGATTTTGGGATTGAATTATAATATTCCCTCCGTACGGACACGCCATGGCGTGTCCCAACA
>DAORRV010000044.1:23336-27224 GCA_035443185.1 Ignavibacteria bacterium
TGGGATTGAATTATAATATTCCCTCCGTACGGACACGCCATGGCGTGTCCCAACAAGATGGTATATCCCAACAAGATATCGAATCAAAAGAAGATGACGTACGGACACGCCATGGCGTGTCCCAACAGGATGGCGTATCCCAACAAGATGGCGTATCCCAACAAGATGGTATATCCCAACAAGATATCGAATCAAAAGAAGATGACGTACGGACACGCCATGGCGTGTCCCAACAGGATGGCATATCCCAACAAGAACAGAGCACAAATAAATTTGGTAAATTAAACAAAAATTCTGTTTCAGTGATTATTAATCAATTTAAATCATCGGTAAAACGATGGTGTAATAAAAACGGTCATGAAAATTTCAAGTGGCAGCCGCGGTTTCACGACCATATAATCCGAAATGAAGGTGAACATAAAAGAATAAAACAATATATCATTGACAATCCTTCAAATTGGAAGGAAGATAAACTTTCTGATAAATAAATTAATTATCTAACAAATGAAACTCGTTGGATTACCGCATGGAATAAATCACTCCTTCTTTGTGTATAAAAACACAAACAATTTCCGAATCCGAAAAGTCAGATTAATCTAATTACTCATTTAAAAACCCATTGGCACAACCAACTTAAAATTAAAATTCCTTCCCATATTATAAACTCCTTTCCTGCCAGTGACTTCATTTACATCTCCGTATTTTAATCTGCTGAGATGACTCTGATATGCTATGTCTGTCAGATTATTTAAACTCATTAATACCGAGAATAAATTATTGTTATTTATGAAAACGTCCGTGCCAAAACTCATATTAAAAAGTGTATAACCCGGAGTTGCAGTCTCAGTCCCGAATGCCGCAAAGAATTTATTCTGCGCAAAATAATTTTCCATACCAATCTGAAAATATGAATTCTGAAAATTGCATGTGAAATTATTTATGTCAGCACGCAGTACAGTAGTAATTCTTGCCGGCGGTGTCTGAGGCAGATATTTTGTTGAGTCAGGCTGGTTTGTCTGAACAGACTGCACGTAAGAAAATGTATTTTCAAAATGAAGCCAGTCAAATGGATCAGGATGAATATCTAATGAAAATTCTCCACCGAATAAATGAGCATTTCCCGAAGCATATTTGTATGTGCTGTATCCGTCTGTAATCGAATCACTTCCTGATATACTTTGCAGCTTTTCTAAATAAATATAATTGTCGATGACATTATAGAACAGGTCTGCTTCTGCTGCAGCATTCAGTGTGTTAATACCAAATGTATAATCAAGCTGAAGGCTATTCTCGGACTTCAGATCAGGTACACCGATGATATAATTAAATGTACCTTCATGAACTCCGTTTGATGACAGCTCTGCAATATTCGGACCGCGAAAGCCTTTTTGCAGATTTATTTTGGAATAAAAATTTTCATTGAACTGATAAACAGCACCAATACTTCCGGATATTCCACTATAATTATTATTAAAATCTGAAAACAAAGGAATTGAATTCGCATCAACCGGACCGGCAATAACTCCTGCAGAATCAGTATAAAGATCTTTTCCCTGCATAGATCTCAGATCGAACCGCAGTCCACCGCTGATATTTAATTTTGAAAATGATTTATTTATTATTCCAAATAATCCTATATCGGATAAATTATAATCAGGAATAAGATATTCAGTACCTTTATTTTTTGATGTCTGATACATAACATTTGTGCCGAAAGAAAAATTGTATTTATTTACTTCAGGTAAATTATATCTCGCTTCGAGGGTATAAGAATTTAATAAAAAGTAAAGACCATATTGATTCTGTTCAAATACATCTCCAAATTCCTGACGCTGATTTTGTTGCCATCCTAAAACTGTACTCAAGCTTGCATTACCGAGAATAAAATTATTGTTGAGCGTGACTTCATAATGATAAGTTTTTTGAAACGGAGTATTCAGATCATATGAAGTAAGCTCTTCATTATTTACAACTTCAGTACCTTCGGTTGTATCATTTTCGGCAACGGATTTTACAAACATCCCTGTCACACTGTCTCTGTCTCCTTCTACAATACCAGGAGTCAGACTATAAGTACTGAAATACAAATATGAATATCCCCATGATTTATTAAGACCAAGCATTCCACTCAGACCGTTTTCTTTAAAACCCGAATTGAAAACATATCCGTCATATTTATTCTGATATGCACGGGCGAGTTTATTGCTGTATCGGATATCCCAGATGAACCCTTTTTTATTTCCAGCTATATTCCCGGTAATTCCAAACAGTCCGTTATTTGTCTGATAGTTTGAAAGGAGACTTCCTGAAATTTCACCTTCGGGTAATGCTGGAGCTGAGATTAAATTTATAACACCTGCCATTGCATCAGATCCGAATGACAGACTAGCCGGTCCTTTGAGAATTTCTACACTGTTGACAGAATACTCATCGATCTCCACTCCATGTTCATCGCCCCACTGCTGCTCTTCCTGCCGGATTCCGTTCTTTACAACCAATACCCTGTTAAATCCTAATCCGCGGATGACAGGTTTGGAAATTCCTGAACCGGTTGTGATCTGTGAAATTCCCGGATTAATACTCAACGCATCTATAATATTTGTTGCTGATGACTGTATTAACTGAGCTGGTGAAACAGTAATTACCGGTGTAGGGATTTTTAAAAGTTCGGAAGCTTTTGATAATCCTGTTACAATTATTTCATTAATTTCTACTGCGGATTCTTCCATCTCAAAATTCTTTACTGAAACCACCGATAGATCGATCTCTTCCGAAATTAGTTTATAACCGATCATGCTTACCCGGATAAGTACTTTTGACTGCGGTAATTCATTGATCTTATATATTCCGTCTGATCCTGAAAATGTACCTGTTCTGAGATCAGGAAAATTTATTGAAACACCGGGCATAGGTTCTCCCGTTTTTTTATCTGATATTTTTCCTGATAAGCCTGTGTTTGGAATTTTTGGAGTGAATGTATTTTTTTCCGCTGAAGAGAATTTCGGAAACATTGCAAACAATTCAAAAACTACAAATAACAATATTATTTGATTTGTCATTTTTACAATTTAAATTTGATTTAAATGAAGATGAACTATTGATGTTTATTCAACTGAATAAATTCAACAGTACTAAAGTGTAGCCGGTATTTTGTGATCAGGAAAAAAGGGGAGGAGCTCTTAAGGAAAAATTGTAATTTTGGAAATGTTCAGATAAGAATTGGCAGACATGAACAGTAACCGGTTTATAATTTAAGTCTTTGTTAAAAAGAATTTTTATAAAATAAATCTCAGCTGAAGACTTTGAAAATTCACAGATCTTGCATTCATGTTCAGTAGGATCAAAGTGAACTGTATTATTGTCGTAGCAGTGAGTTTCATCGCGGTGTTCAAGGGTGTGTGCTGACTCAGCGGCAAATGGAAAGACGAAGATCAGCAATAAAATTAGAGCAAAATATTTTTTAAAGCTCGAGTTGATAGAGGTGATTTTTATTTTAAAAAAGCAGTAAACATTTTTAAAAAAATTACTTTAAAAGTAACCTGTATAAAATAGATAATATAATTTTCAGATTCAATTTTTTACTTATTCTTTTATTAAAAAAGGGATATTAAATTAAGTCCGAACAGAATGCCAGGAGTTATTGCACTTTTTATTTAATGTGTCGGGGATAATTTGATTTTGATAAGAAGTTGAAATTATAATATTTTAATTATTAAAAATATCAGTTTCTCTCAAAGATACAATCACAATATTGTATTAAAAAATTAAATTTATGAACGGAGTTATTCATCACATAGAAATTTATGTTTCAGATCTTAATAAGTCAACGGCTTTCTGGCAATGGCTTCTTACTGAAAAGTTTTCTTACAAAGTATTTCAAAAATGGGA
>DAORRV010000045.1:0-26900 GCA_035443185.1 Ignavibacteria bacterium
TTTGACAAATTAAAAAGATCTGATTTAAATTATTAAAATTAATATTATTAATATTTAGTTTTCTTAATAAATTCTTTTATTGATTCCATAAGGTAATAATTTTGCTCGCGTGTTCCGAGTGTAATTCTCGATTCAGTTTTGAATGCTTCCTCATCAAGAAACTTTATCAGCAGATTTCTATCTTTCAAAAATTTATCAAGATCTTTTCTGATACCGGCAGGCATATCTACCAGCATAAAGTTTGCAAATGATTTGTAAGGTGTAAATCCTTTTAACTTTTTGAATTCTTTATAAAAATATTCTTTATCCTCCTGCATAAGCTTTGTTACTTTTTCATAATATTTCATATCGTCATAAGCTGTCAGACAAAGACCCTCTGACACCAGATTATATCCGAGGTATCTTGTAGTATAACCTTTCAGCTCTTCAAGATTATTACCGGCAAAGCTGAATCCCATACGTGTCCCGGCAAGTGCAAAATATTTCGAAAACGTCCTGCAGATAATCAGATTCGGAAATTCATCAAGATAAGGTTTTACGTAACTGTTATCATAAGAACCGAATCCCCAGTACGCTTCATCTATCATAACGATCGCGCCTCTGCAAACGTCGAGGAATTTTCCGAGATCCTTTTTAGAGATCATATTTCCTGTTGGATTATTCGGTGACGCGATTATCACAACTCTGGGTCTTTCTCTTTCATAGATCTTTATCATTTGATCAAGGTCATAAAGATATGAATCCACGCCGTCTATCTTTCCTTTTTTCATCGGATATTCTACGTTAAATCCGCCAACTTCATAAGCTACTTTTTTGTAATACCACCATGCCTCTCTGGGAATTAAAACTTTTTCTCCGCGTGAAAGATACCTGTGAATAAGTTGCTTCAGAATATCTTCACTTCCGTAAGAAACGATTATCTGATTTTCCCTGAATCCAAAATCTTTCGCGATCCTCTCGGATAATTTCGATTTTACTCCTCTCGAGAAATCTCTTGAATACCAGGCAAGTTCTTCAATGCCAACTGTCTTTAGATATTCATAACACTTTGGTGACGGTCCGTACTGCGATTCATTTCTGTCGAGGTATTGCAGTGTTTTATATTTTAAGTCTTTCATTTCAGATATAATTATTTATTAAAATTAGTATTAAAATTATTTTTTAATTTTCATCAGAAAATTCTTTACACCGTTTTTGCATTCGTCTGTCATTCTTGTAATAGCATTCATATCGACTGCATAATCAAGTGAAGATTCTAAACTCATTGAAGATACATTTCTGAACATTTCTTTAGTGAGACTGATCGAACTAAGCGGAAGTTTATTCAGACCATTACAAATTTCCATCGTTGTATTTTCCAGTTCAGCAGCAGTCGAAGTATAATTTGCAAATCCAATTCTCTTAGCTTCTTCTCCCGAAATAAATTTTGAAGTAAGCAGCAGATCTCTTGCGTGGGATTCTGAAACTCTTTTCAGAAGAAATATCATAACTATTGCAGGTATGAATCCGATCTTTACTTCAGTATATCCAAACTGTGAATCATCAGCAGCGACAATAATATCACAGGCACTTGCAATACCGCAGCCGCCTGCAAGAGCGTATCCTTCCACCATTGCGATCACAGGTTTTTTACAATTGTAAATTGTGAACAGCAGATCACGGAATTTCTGTGAGTCAGCTTTATTTTCAAGAATGTCATATTCGGATATCTTCTGCAGATAATCAAGATAAAGTCCTGAACAGAAATTTCCTGCAGCACCTGTAAGTATAACACTTTTTGTTTCTTTGTCAGAAGAGATCTCAGTGAAAGTTTGCGTAAGCTCGGCTATCATTTCTTCATCAAGCGAATTTCTTTTTTCGGGACGGTTTAGTATAATTTTTTTAGTCTGATTATTTTCACCCGTCTCTTCAATAATGATAGTATTTAATTTCATGTAACTTTAGTTTGGCAGATAGTTTATAAAAAAATTCTTTTCGTAATTTAATATCTTTGAATCTATAAAAAAATGTTCTTTCAGCATCTCTTCTGTAATTACTTTATCAGTCTCAGAAAATTTCACTACTCTACCGTTACTGATCAGCATAGCTTTATTTGTATATTTTAAAGCCAGGTTGAGATCATGCAGAACAATAATAATAGTGAGTCCCTTTTCATTTAGAGTTTTCAGAATATTCATAATTTCGATCTGATGATTTATGTCAAGATGTGTAAGCGGTTCATCAGCAATTAAAAGCTTGCCTGTCAGGTCATCTGCAGTACCAAGCTGAACGAGTGAAAGTGTCAGAAGGACCTTTTGTCTCTCACCACCGGAAAGAGTATTTATTTTCTTAGCAAGTAAATTTTCAATACCGGTGATCTTCGAACAGATCAAAACCTCATCAGTGTCATTTTTAGTATAACCAAAATCCAAAAAATTTTTATACGGATACCTGCCGAGCATTAAAAAATCTATAACGTCAGAATCAAAATGTGTAAGATCATTCATCTGCGGAAGATAGGAAATAAATTTTGAAAGATCCTTTTTGTCATATTTCAAAATCTCTGCATCTCTGAAAAATACTTTACCTGAATCAGGATTATTAATTCTTGAAAAAAGTTTTATCAAAGTGGATTTTCCTGAACCATTTTTTCCGATCACGGAGATCAGATCTTTTTCTATTACTTTTATATTAATGTCTTTTAATCCGAAAGTATATTCGGAATTTTTTGTTTCCTCAGAATATAGAAAATTGAGATCCTGTACTTTTAAAATTTCATTCATATTTCAATCAATTATCATCATTTTTTTTGGATCAAAATACCATCCGAAATGAAAAATATCTTTATCTGTATTATAATCAATATAACAAACACCTGACTTCGAAAATGAAGGGAGACTGATGCTTGTGAGAGCTTTTACCAAATTTCCAAGCTTGGGCTCATGACCGACCATTAATAATGAAGAATAGTTCGACATGGTTTTTATCAGATCGATAAGCGGCGATAAAGGAGTTTCAAATTTCAGTTCATTTACAAGAGAAATTTCACCGGTGTAATTAATTTTTGAAGCAATTATTTCTGCAGTCTGAACAGTGCGTATCAGAGGACTGGTAAGTATAATACTAATATCAGTCAGATACTCTTTTAAAAAATCAGCTGTTTCATTTTCCTTAATTCTCCCTCCGGAAGTTAAAAATCTGAGCTCATCATTTGTGACAGTGTCAGTTGTATATTGAATTGCATCGGCATGTCTTGCGAGAAATAATTTCAATTGTTTGAATTTTTATGAAAGCAGTTCAGCAGTGACAGGTTTGATCCCGTCAGTTTCAGTAAGTTTTACTTTTCTTATTTTATTTTCGAGATTACTTTTATTTACTTTGACCCTGATATAATTTTCTGACAGACCTTCGGCATAATCATCTTTATCTGATTCAAACAAAACTGTCTGTTCTGTACCAATGAATTTATTGTAGTGTTCATATTTTTTACTGTCGGAAAGTCTTCTCAGAATACTGCTTCTTTTTTTTCTGTCAGCAATCTCAACTCTGCCGGGTAACAGAACTGCGTCAGTATCTCTCCTTTCGGAATAACTAAAAACGTGAAGATAATTTACCGGAAGCTCACGGATAAATTTTTCAGTATTTAAAAAATGTTCTTCTGTCTCACCCGGATATCCGACTATTACATCTGCGCCGATGCATATATCTTTTACTTCGTCTTTTAATTTTAAAACAGTATCTCTGTAATACTCACGGTTATATCTTCTTCTCATGGATCTTAATATTTCATTGTCACCGCTTTGCATGGGGATGTGCATATGATTGCAAAACTTTTCTGAATTTTTTGCAAATGAAATTATTTCATCAGTGATAAGATTCGGCTCAATCGAGCTGAGCCTTATGCGATCAATTTCAGTCCCTTCAAGTATATTCAAAATGTCAATGAGCCGATAATTTTCAAAATCATAATCGCCTGTATTTACACCTGTGAGGACGATCTCTCTGTATCCGGCATCAATAATTTTTTTCGCATTATCTAAAACTTTATCCGGAGCAAGACTTCTCGATGCACCTCTTGCAAGAGGTATGGTACAAAATGAACATTTATAATTACACCCATCCTGAATTTTCAGAAAAGCTCTGGTCCTCGAATCTGTATCAGATGAAAATGCTTCGAAAAAATCATTTGCTTTTTCAACACTGTCTCTGTGGATGCATGACAGTTCCTTCTTTTCGATATTATCAATATAATCCATCAGTTTCATTTTCTCACTGATGCCAAGAACGAGGTCGACACCTTCGATGGATGCAATCTCATTCGGCTGAAGCTGTGCATAGCAACCTGTCACGATCACATAGGTCTGAGGATTTTTATTCAGGACACTTCTGACGATCTGTCTGCATTCCCTGTCTGCATTTTCAGTTACAGAACAGGTATTCAAAACAAAGACGTCAGCGGGCTCGCCGAATTCTTTCAGACTGAATCCTTTTTGTGAGAATCCTTTTCCGATGGTTGATGTCTCGCTGTAATTTAATTTACAGCCAAGTGTATGTAGAGAAACGCTTTTCATTTGGTAAATTTACAAAAATTGAAGTGTAATTAGAATATAGAAAAATTACTTTATGGGAAAAATTTTTTACGCGTTCAGATTTTCTTTTAACTTAATAATGAAATTCAGATAAAATTAAATCCCGGTCAGCGTAATCACAATATCCCTTTGACCACCGTGATTTCTATGCTCACAAAGATAAATTCCCTGCCAAATACCAATATTGAGTTCACCATTTGTGACAGGAATATTCAAACTGCATCCGAGTAAAGAAGATTTTATATGTGAAGTCATGTCGTCCGGACCTTCGGCAGTATGAAGATAATCTTCACCGTCTTCAGGGACCAATTTATTAAAGTGAGTTTCAAAATCAATCCGCACGGTCGGATCTGCATTTTCATTTATTGAAAGGGAGGCTGAAGTATGTTTAATAAAAACATTCATCATACCTGAGCTCATTTCTTTAATCTCAGGAACGGCATCCAGTATTTCATTTGTAATGATGTGAAATCCCCGTGCTTTTTGTTTAAGTCTGATCTCTTTCTGAATAATTTTCAATTAAATGGGAGTTTAGTTTGTGATATAATTTCTATATTTATCAAAATAAATTTTTTGAAGATGCTAATAAAGGAAATAGTTTTATGTACATCAATAGATTTAGATGAATTGAAAAATTTTTACTCAGGCTTACTCGGACTAAAAGTGTTGAAAAATGAGGATCAGACAATCTCATTCACTGCCGGCAGTTCAATACTTACATTTGAAAATAAATCTGATTATCCGGATCCGAAATATCATTTCGCCTTTAACATCCCATCAAATAAATTTAAAGAAGCAAAAGAATATTTAACTGCTTCAGGAATCGGACTTGTGTCACTTGATGGAAATGATGAGTTTGATTTCAAAAGCTGGAATGCACATTCAGTTTACTTCTATGATCCGGCAGGCAATATACTGGAATTTATTTCGAGACATAATTTAAAAAATGATTCTGATCATAAATTCTCAGGTGATTCAATTCTTTGTATAAGTGAGATTGGACTGCCTGTAAAAAACGTAAATGAATTTTTTGGAGAAGTTCAGAACACATTTGAAATTCCCCAATTCAGCGGGGATAAAAGTACTTTTGCAGCTTTGGGAGATGACAACGGATTAATTATAATAGTAAACACCGGAAGGATATGGTACCCGGATTGCGGTCCGGCTAAAGAATACCCGTTAAAAGTTTTAATAAATTCAGATCAGTTTAAAGAAATTAAATATTCTGAATACCAGATATTCTCTGAAACTTAAACATTTGATTCAAAGTATCAGAAAAATTCACACTCTGAAGCTTCAATTTATTGAAAAAAATTACCGAATAGCTAAATATACTAACTTGATATAAAAATTGCATTATGTTAATTTTATGCTTAATATTTTTTATAATTCTAATTTCAAACTAAATGCCAGAAATATATAAAGAGCCTGCTCCATACAGAAGAGGGGAAGTAAATCCTTTTGAGTCAATGATGGTAAGATTTGACAAAGCCTGCGAACTTTACAATTTGGACAAAGGTCTTTACAATTACTTAGCCACACCGGTTAAGCAGGTTATTGTTTCTATACCTGTTACTATGGATGATGGAACACTTCAAGTCTTCGAAGGTTACAGAGTAATTCACGATAATATTCTGGGACCATCCAAAGGTGGAATAAGATATTCACCTGATGTGGATCTGGATGAAGTAAAAGCTCTTGCTTCATGGATGACATGGAAATGTGCGATAGCAAATATTCCATTCGGTGGTGCAAAAGGTGCTGTGAAATGTGATCCGAAAAATTTATCACAGAGAGAACTGGAACTGATCACAAGAAGATATACAGTAAATATGCTGGAAGTATTTGGTCCCGACTCTGACATTCCGGCTCCGGATATGAATACTGATGAACAAATAATGGCGTGGATAATGGATACATACAGTATGCATAAAAAAGAAACTGTCACAGGAGTTGTTACCGGTAAACCAATTATTATCGGCGGATCAAAAGGAAGAAGAGAAGCAACAGGCAGGGGAGTTATGATTGCAACAATGGCAGCCTTGAAAACACTGGAGATCGATCCTACTTCTACTACCTGCGTAATTCAGGGATTTGGAAATGTAGGCTCTGTAAGCGCACAGCTTTTGAATGAAAAAGGAATAAAAATAGTGGCAATCAGTGATGTCTCCGGAGGTTATCATGATGAAAACGGAATTGATGTAAACAAAGCAATAGAATATGTAACGTTAAATAAAACTCTAGAGAATGGAAATTTCGGAAGATCTGTTACAAATGAAGAACTTCTCGAACTTCAGTGTGATATTCTTGTTCCTGCTGCAAAAGAAGATCAGATCTCTGCACATAATGCAAATAACATCAAAGCTAAATTAATTGTTGAAGGTGCGAATGGACCAATTTCTGCTGATGCTGATGAGATCATTGCAGGAAAAGGGATCAGAGTGATCCCGGATATTCTTGCAAACTCAGGCGGAGTAATAGTTTCTTATCTTGAATGGGTACAGGACAGGATCGGATATTTCTGGGATGAAGATGATGTTAATAACAGACTTAACAGAATGATGACGGAAGCTTTCGATGTTGTATATGAGTCATCTATTAAATATAATACAACTTTACGGTTGGGAGCTTATATACATGCAATTGATAAAGTTTCCAGAGTTTTAAAATTAAGAGGAATTTACGGTTAGAAAATGAAATTTAAAAACCTCCTGATTATATTGTTCTTTTTTATTTCAGGAGGAGTTTGTTTCTGTCAGGATACTCCGGGCAATCTTTATCTCATCGATAAATTGATGGATGAGAGTTTTCAGTCATTAGAAAATAAGCTTGTTATTTTAGGCAATGATAAGTTTTATGAAATTGAAATTGATCAGAATAAACCTGATGAAATTTATTTTTTATATAAACTCAGAGATAAGTTCAGAAATTATAAATTTATAATAAACGAGAATTTTGATTCCACAAATTACATTATAAAGATCAGTAATATTTCTATTAAACCTGTTTATTCTGAATCACAATCTACAGATATCACCGGTAATAAATTAACAAAAAGAGAGATCAGATATTCTTATAATTATGAAATTCTTGATCAAAATAGTATCCGGGTATTATATAATGATAAGATAGTAAAAAAATCAACAGGTAATTTTGATTCAAATAATAAAGATCAGATAGAAGATAGTCGATATACTTTTACTCAGGGGGATCTGCCGGCTGAGAGTGATGTAAACAGTTATGTTTTTCCGGCGATCATAGTTGCAGTTTCTGCAGCTGCTATAATTTTATTTTTTACGATCAGAAGTAATTAAAATATTTAAAACTGCAATTTTGTTCTGAAAATTATTTTGCAGTAATTATTATAAAAATTTATTGAATAAAAGAATTTTTTCAGTACTGATAATATTTGTTTCATCAATATTATATTCGTGTAGTTCATCTACAAATGAAGGAAATATTAACAGTGACGTTCCCGAATCAGCATATTTTGCAGCTAAGTCAAATTATGATCAGGAAGATTATATTGATGCGATTGATGATTTCAATTTAATTAAACTTAAATTTTCGGGCACAAGTGTTATTGATAAGAGTATATATTATCTTGGTATGAGTTATTATAAAAGAGAAGAATACATACTTGCGATTTATGAGTTTGAAGTACTTATAAAAAATTATCCAACCAGTAAATTCTCTGAAACAGGAAGATACAGACTGGCCATGAGTTATTACAAACTTTCACCTTCATATAGTCTTGATCAGACATATACAAGATATGCAATTACTGAATTTCAAACTTTTCTTGATCTGTATCCCAACAGTAAACATGCGTCATCAGTAAATAAAAGGATTGCCGAAATGAAAGATAAGCTTGCTTATAAAATTTTGAAAAGCGCAGAGTTGTATTTTACTATGGACAGTTATAAATCTTCACTGGTATATTACAGTGAGATCCTTGACGATTATTTTGATTCCAAATATGCTGATGATGCTCTTTACGGAAAGATACAGGTTCAGATCATTAAAAAAAATTATGAAGAAGCTAAGAAAGATATAAAAAGATTTGAGGATATTTTCTTTGCAAGTGAATATATAAATAAAGTCAGATCATTAAAAAGTAAAATCCCGGCATGACAATTATCTTGAAGACCGTTAAAAGTTCTCAGGTTGAAATGATAGAACTTGTCCTTCCAAATGACACTAATGTTCTGGGGAATTTATTAGGCGGAAGACTAATGCACTGGATTGATATTGCTGCTGCATTAGCTGCCGCCAGACATTGTAATTCTGTTGCTGTTACTGCTGCTGTAGATAATCTGGTATTTCATCACCCTATTAAACTTGGAAATATTATTCGTCTAAAGGCTTCTGTTAACAGAGCTTTTAATACATCAATGGAAGTCGGTGTCAGAGTAGAAATTGAAGAAATAAAATCAGGCGAAATTTCACATTCAAACAGTGCATATCTGACATTTGTTAATATTGATGCAGTTACAAATAAACCGGTGATTGTAGGCGAGATAATTCCTGAATCTGAAATAGAAAAAAGAAGATATGATCAAGCACTCAGAAGAAGAAATCAGAGACTGTCTGAGAAGCATGGTATTCTAAATGAATAATTTATCACTTCCATATCCTGAATATGAAAAGTATTGAGCTCTCTGCTGAAAACATTTCAAAATCTTATTCAGGAAAAATAATATTCAAAAATTTTTCGATCAATCTGAAATCAGGTGATTCAGTTTCTATACTCGGCAGGAATGGTTCGGGTAAATCCACTCTCATAAAACTTCTTACAGGTCTCATAGCTTCTAACAAAGGTAAAGTAATTCTTAAAGTAAATGGATCTACTGTACCCCAAAATTTATGGTATTCACAAATTGGTCTGATCTCTCCGTATCTGAATCTCTATGATGAGCTTACAGGTATTGAGAATCTTGAATTCTTTTGCAGCTTAAGAAATAATTCACGTGATGATATGAAAGAAAAAATTGATTTTTATCTTAATAAAGTCAGTCTCTTTGATAAAAGAAACGAACCATTGAAAAATTATTCCTCAGGTATGAAGCAAAAGCTCAAACTTATTTTTGCAATAATTAATGAACCCGGAATTTTATATATGGATGAGCCAAGATCAAATCTGGATGCTGAAGGAATTGATATCATCTGTCAGACTGCAGAAGAGCAAAAGAAAAATGGAATTTTAATTGTTGCAACAAATGATACTGACGATATTCAGCTTTGTGAAAAAAGCATTAACATAGAAGACTATAAGTAGAATTATGCTTTTGAAAAATTCATTTCTCGTATTCAAAAAAGATCTCAGTTCAGAGCTTAGGACGAGATATGTAATAAATTCTCTGCTGATGTTTGTACTTGTTACCATCTCTATCATTAAGTTTGCATTAGGAGATGAGAAAGTAGATAATGAGATCCTTACAGGTTTACTCTGGATTGCGATTTTTTTTACATCTGTAAGTGGATTATCGAGGACCTTTGTAAAGGAAGAAGAGAAAGAAACTTCGACTGCATTGAAATTATCTACCGGTACGGACAGTGTGATCATCGGTAAATTATTTTTTAATCTGATACTCACATTTGCTCTCAACCTGCTTATACTTATTCTTTTTATTTTAATTACGGAATATCAGATAAAAAATCTGTCGGGATTTTTAGTTGTAATTGTGTTAGGAAATCTGGGTCTTGTATCAGCATCTACAATTATAGCAGCGATAATTTCCAAAGCAAATTCAAAGGGCACTTTATATCCCGTACTGTCTTTTCCAATTTTGTTGCCGCTATTGATCACTGTTATAAATGCAACCAAACTGGCAAGTCTTGGAGTCGAAACTGATAAATTATTCGGAGAAATTCAGATACTTGTGTCTTATTTTGTCGTTGTAACTGTTACTTCACTTATGCTTTTTAAATTTATTTGGGAAGATTAGTTAATTGAATGGAAATTATTATAAAAGTAAATTATTAAAATCTTTAACAGACAACTATTTTTTTCAAAAAGATCTTCATCCCTAAAATAAAATATGAATAAATTTATTACATACCTGATATTTATAATAATCAGCGCAGTGATAATACTCGGACTGGCATTACCTATTCCTGACATACCGGCTCTCGGTGATAAAGCAAGAGTACTTTATTTCCATGTGCCAATGTCATGGATATCAGTACTTGCTTTTTTTATGTCAATGTGGTATTCAATCAGATATCTGAAAACACGCGATATTAATTATGATATAAAATCTTTTTCAAGTGCGCAGCTTGGATTTTTATTTTGTATACTAGCGACTGCTACAGGTTCACTTTGGGCAAAGTTCAGCTGGGGTTCTTTCTGGAACTGGGATCCGAGGCAGACTTCAATATTTATTTTATTGCTGATATACGGAGCATATTTTGCTTTAAGATCAGCCATTGAATCTGAAGATCAGCGCGCAAAACTTTCATCTGTCTATGCGATCATCGCAGCCGTAACAGTCCCGTTCTTTGTATTTATTATGCCGAGGATAGTTGAGAGTCTTCATCCTGATCCTATCATTAATACGCAGGGAAAAATTAATATGGACAGTTCTATGCTGACAATTTTTATTTCATCTTTGGTTGGATTTACAATGTTCTATCTGTGGATGCTGAATCTGAAGATTCGAATAGAAAAATTGATTTATAAAAAATTAAGCTTAATTGAATAAATTTATGACATCACTGTACGATTTTCTGGAAACAAATTCTTTATATATAGTAATGCTGATCGTCCTTATAATATGGATCGGCATTTTTGGATATATGAGATCGCTGGATAAAAAGGTAAAGAAACTTGAGAATAATGAATAAGATCTAGAAAGTTCTAAAAGATTTTAATTTGGAATTTGAGCCGATGTGGATGTTTGAAAAAGTTTGCGAAAATTAAATGTATTTTAATATAATAACTTTGAAGACTTTTTTACCACCACCAACTTGTGATCTGAAGCACGTCGGCATTGTAGTTGTTGACCAAAAAGATTATGAGAATGATACAATAAATTCAAGTGCAGTACTTAAACTTTTTGGATCAACATCAACGGCGGAAATAAATTCTCAAACTAAAAATTCTATAAGACTTTGAAGAAACTGTTAGTATTTAAAAAATTAAGAATCAATTATAATAATCATCTTCAAAGCCGCCAAATTCTGATGCATCTTTAGATCCTGAAAACATACTTCCTACCATATCTTTATATTTTATCACTGAGTCAATTTCATCCTTTGCAATTTTGGAATTCTGATGAAGTCCGTCAAGTACAAATTCCATAAGAGATGCAAGCTCCTGATCATTTTCAAAAAACTGAGGATATTTCCTTACAAAAATTTCAAGACCATCTACTTTTTTTAATTCAGCAAAGTAATTTTTAAAACTCATATCATCTTTAATATTTACACTTCCGCCGAACTGAAACCATTCCGTAATTTCAATATAAGGGTCTCTTTGCGGTTTCTCCTGTGCATTTTTCTTTAATCTCAATGACGGATCCGGAAAATACTTTTTGAATATTTCTCTTACAGATCTCGAGATAAGTGCCTTTGCGACTTTAAGTGAACCTTCCTGTTCACCTTCAAAGACAAGTTCCACTTTGCCGGTAATACCCGGTAATATAGAAAGTACATCACACATTCTCGGCATTATAATATCTTCAGAATTAATAATGGATCGCCTCTCAGCATTGCTGATCAGATTTTCCATAGCTGAAATTGTGAGTCTGGCACTTACTCCGGATTTCTGATCTACGAATTCGCTGGCTCTTGCCTGCATCGCAGTCATTTCTATGATCTCTCTGAAGTAGTAAGGAATGTGAATATTCTTTTTATCATTTCTATCTGTCCATGAGTTTGACTCGGTAATTTTAATTCCGTCTTCCAGAACTTTCGGATAATGTGTTATGATCTGAGAATCTATTCTGTCTTTAAGAGGTGTGATTATATTTCCTCTGTTAGTATAATCTTCAGGATTTGCAGTAAAGATCATAAGTATATCCAGCGGAATTCTGATATTAAATCCACGTATCTGAATATCTTTTTCCTGAAGAATATTAAGAAGACCGACTTGTATCCTCGGCTGAAGATCCGGCAGTTCATTAATTACAAAAATACCTCTGTTTGTCCGGGGGATAATACCAAAGTGAATTGCACCTTCATGTGAATAATGGAGTCTCTGATTCGCTGCTTTTATTGGATCAATGTCACCGATCAGATCAGCAATGTTTACATCAGGTGTTGCAAGTTTTTCACTGTAGCGCTGCTCACGGGATATCCATTCAATCTCCGTTTCATCACCCTGGGAATTTATCATATCGACAGAGTATTTTGAAATTGGCTGAAATGGATTATCATTTATTTCCGATCCTTTTACTATCGGAATATATTCATCAAGCAGTTCCGGGATCATCCTCGCAATTTTTGTCTTTGCCTGCCCTCTGAGTCCAAGTAATATTATGTCGTGTTTTGATAACAACGAATTCATCAGAGAAGGGATCACGCTGTTTTCATATCCAATTATTCCTTTGAAAAATGTTCCTTTGGTTTCAATCTTTTTGATCAGATTTTTTCTGATCTCATCTTTTACAGTTAATACTTTATAACCGGATTTTTTTAATTGTCCGAAAGTTTTTATTTCTTTTTGATTCATTAAATTTTAAATGGGTAGTTATTAATTAATTGAAGCAGGTCAGAATTTTTTGGAACTGAATATTATCCGCTGAATTGAATATATGAATTCAGCATTTCAATTTTTTCTTCCTTCTGACTCATGTCATAAGTCATCAGATCCCGAATTGAAATCATTCCTTTTAAATCCTGCCCGTCTATAACAGGCATGTGACGGATCTTTTCCTGTTTCATTATCTGCATACAGTATTCCGGAGTATCGTGTGATTCTATGACAATTACTTTCTTTGTCATTACATCATCTACAGAAGTATTAAATAGATCAATTTCTTTTGCAATACATTTTCTCAAAAGATCTCTCTCTGAGAAAATACCAATCAGTTTAAGCTTTTCAGACTGCTCGAGTACCGGCACTGCGCCGATGTTGTGAAGCCCCATGAATTTGGCTACATCAATTATCTTCATTCCTGATTTTACAAAATGCAAAGGTCTGTCCTTGATTAGATCTTTTAAAGTTTTCATTTTTTACCCCCGGTTAGTTTTTTTGAAAAATATGCAATAAATTTTCAATAAGCAATATTATCATTTTATTATTTATTTAACTCAAAGCAATTATTTTCAATCTTAATCAAAGTTGATAACCGGACTTAAAGTAAATTTTCAATCTGTAAATAAATACAGATCTAATTTTATTTTAAGAATTAAAATGTGAAACTGAATTGTATTACAGGTTAGCTGAATAGATTACTTGATTTTGATTACTTCAGATCATTCTTCTTCAATTCCATCAGATACTTCGAAATCAAATTTTCATAATCTTCATTAAACCCTTCTTTATCCAATCTTAAAAAATCTTCCTTAAGAGCATTATAGGAATTTGGTCCGCTTAGAATTATTTCAGGCGGGGAATTTCTGCTGACATTTTCACCCGGACGGGATTCTCTTTTTGGTTCAAAATCTTTTTCGCGTTGAGACAGACGTGCATCCAGAAGTCTGGACAATATCCTGTTTTGCTTTTCTATTAATTTGTCATCTACATTATATTCACTCAGGTCTTTTACAATCTCCTGCATTTCTTTTTGTATCTGATCTAAATCTCCTAAAACTTTTTCACCTGAATTCTCCTGTTCTCTTTTTAACTCTTCATTAAGCATCTCTAATGATTTCTGAATCTGCTGCTGTTCCATGCTGAGACGTTGCATTTCCTGTCTCTGCTCTTCTGACATATTATCCGGTTTATTCCCCTTGCCGTCTTTTCCTGATTTACCGTTTTCACCTGATTCACCATTCATTCCCATCTTTCCCGATTTACCATTCATCCCCATTTGCTGAGCGATTATTTCACCGAGTCTGTCCATCATCTGTCCCATACTCCCGGAGCCGGGTTTGTTTCCCTTTCCATCCTTACCATCTTTGCCATCCTCACCGCCTTTACCATCTTTACCCATTTTCCCAAGCATGTTTCCAAGCATCTTGGCTGCGTTATCAAGGGATTCTTTTGCTTTCTTCTGGTCAGATGAAGCATCTTGTTTCTTCATTTCTCCAAGTTCTTTACCGGCTTTCTCCATTTTGTTGTATGCGTCTCCAAGTTCTTTCCCAAGTTCAGGCGACATTTTCATTCCCATTTTTGAAGCATTCATAAGATCATCAATACTTTCTGATAACTGTTTCTGAAGATCATTTTGGTCTTTCTGATTCTTTTCAAATTCTTCCTTCTCATCTTTATCAAGTTCATCTGTCTTATCTTTTAACTCCTGCTGTCTCCTGCTCATCTCTTCAAGTTTCTTTTTAATATCTTCCAATTTCTCTTTGAGCTTGTTATTCATATCCTGAGAATCCATCATTTCATTTAATGCAGCTTTCATTTTTTTATCCATATTATTCAGCTCATCCATGATCTCTTCCTGTGTTTTCTCTGAATTACTCTTCTGAGAAGATTTTAATTCATCACTGGATTTCTGCATCTTATTCTCAGTGTCCTTCTTATTCATTTCCTTCTGAATTTTCTCAAGCTCTTCAGGACTTAGCTGATCTTTCATCTTATTCATTTCATCTATAAGCTTCTGAAGCTCACTATTGAAATCTTTTGTCTGCTCTTTTATGTCTTTTTGTTTTTGAGAAAGTTCGTCCATCTTATTCTTATCACTATTCTGCGAATTTTCAGTTTCCTTTTTTAACTGCTCCTGCTGCTTTGCAATATCTTCAAGCTTTTGAGTAAGCTCACCAAATTTCTGCATGTTCTCTATCTTTTTCATTAGCTCCATTGCCTTTTCCATATATTTCTTAAATGCCTCTTCATCAAATTTGAAATTCTTCATTGCGTCTTTAAGCTCTTCCTGGTTATTCTTCTTCAAAGCTTCTTTTAACTTTTCAAGCATCTTCTGAAGTTCAGGAGAATTTATTTTGTTAAACATTTTCTGCAGCTCCATAAACTGTTCCAGAGTCTTCTCACCCAGCATATTATTCTTTTTCATCTCTTCCATGTTCTGATCAAGCTTGTTCTGAGCAGAGTTCATATTCTTCTGAAAGTTATCAAGCTTTTGTTCCATCTGTTTCTTGCTGTCTTCATTCAGACCAAGCTCTTCATTCTTCTGAAATTCCTTTTTGATGTCTTCAATGTTTTTACTCAATTCTTCCATTTGATCATAAGCTGACTGCATTTCAGTTTTCAGTTCCTTTGTCATCGTCTCAGTCTCTTTTAAAACTTCTGCCTGAGATCTGTATTGAATGGTCTTTATTTCCGACCTGGTTGATTTACCGGTATTGTCAGTGACTTCTGTAAAATATTCTGCACTCTCTCCTGAGCGTAAATTAATTCCTGATACATTCCACACATAAGGAACCTCAAGTGAAGTTGCATTTGGATTTTTGATCTCAATATTTATATAATTAAATTCAGGGGCAGATCCGCTGCCTGAAAGAAGCTTTAATTTTCTGTAACCCAGGACTAATTTAGAAAATCCGTAATCATCTGAAATTCTCGATCTTACTATTAATTCTCTCTCGCCTTTTAATTCGTAATTAGATTCAGACGGTTCAATAATAGTAATTTTTGGCGGCTCATCAGGCATTACCTTTATTGTATATTGCTTAAAGTTTTTATTCACTCCGCCGTTCAGGTCTTTAAGAATAAATCTGTAACTGCTGCTCTGATCTGCTTTGATACTGCCCTTTGCTGAAGTTCCGTTAAATTCAAATGAAACCGGATTTCCGTTCAGATCAATACCCGCATATGAAAGTTCAGTGCTTGCATTTATATTAAACTCTATTGTACTTCCCTCCGGACAGAATATATTTCCTTCGTTATCAGGTAATGTTTTGGATGGTATTCCGGTAAACTCAGGAGGAGTAACTGTGACAGTGAAATTTTTTATCACAGGATATTCCGAAACATTGATAGTGTATTCCTCAGATCTAATTCCTTTATATTCCGCAAAATATATAAGTTCATTGATAGTGTTTTTTATTGTGCCTGTAAAATTATTTCCCGACTCTGAAATTAATTTCACCGGATCTGAAAGCATCTCATATCCGTCAGCAGAAACCTGTTTAGTGTAAAGGTTAATTTCTTTTATATTCAGATCATTTGAGGTGGAATTAATGGTAACTCCTATTATCACGTCTTCACCTGCTGCAATCTCAATATCGCCGGGGATGATTTCAAAAGTAATGCCCAGATCATTATCCAGAAAAAAGTAATTATGATTGACCAGTCTTTTTACTGCACCATTAAGATTCTTAGGGAAGATTAAAAATGAAGCGGTGATAAATACAATTATTGAAAGTAAAATTAAGATTAATTTCTTTAGCGATGAAAATTTTATAAATGAAGACAGGTCTTTATTACCGGCTATATTGTTAATACTTTTTATGTCTTCAAAGATGAGCTCATCTGATACTGCACTGTTTTTCCTGTCGGAATTCCCGGGCATTACTAAAGATAAAGAATTCGAAAGCTTATCCTTTATATCCTCAAAATGATCCCCGACTTTTCTTGAATATGAAATGAGATTAAAGTTTCCGATTATTCCTGAACTCTTTAAAAGGAAATTTAATAAAAAATAAGTTATTGTTGTGATCGAAACAGAAAGAAATCCCCAGTATAAAAATGTCCGTGTAAATATCCCGAATCTGAATACAGATTCCAGTACAGTTATTAAAAAACCTAATAACAAAAATATTATGAGAGATGTAATTGTATTCCTTAGAAATGAAAAAAGCAGCTCTTTCTTATTTACAGCAGAAAGCTTTTTTTCAAAAAAGTTATATATTGAAATTGTACTTAAGGAGTTTTGCATTAGAATTTTTTATAGGTCTTTATAACCCTGTTAAAGTAATAATGTTTCAGGTAAATCTCAATTGATGAAAAAATCAAATTCAGATGAGCTTTTATATAACTCATAACTTATAACCCATTTCAACAATCTCATTTCCTAAAGTTTCTATGACTCTGTTTTGATCTGATATAGACATTTCGGTTTTAAATCTGTCAACAATTCCTTTATTAAAATGAAGTCTCCCTTTAGGCATGTCAGGATTTGAGGAGTTGTATCTGAGCAAAACTTCTTGGACACTTTTGGTACTAAATTCTATTTTCAGGAATTCTGATACTTTACTCAATATATTTTCCGGATCCTTTATAAAATCTTCATAACTGTATTTTAAAATGTTATTTTTTTTTGACAATTCTTTACAGTCATTTATCCAGGACTTAACATTTCTTACAGCATCATCTAATTCTATCATCTTAGTGAAACTGCCGGTCTCCCCGGATTCTTTTAACTTTTTCCCGTGATCAATCACCGATAAAATTACATCTCTCGGATCTCTGTAACTGTAGATTATTTTTAAAAAACCGGCATTTGATAAGATTCCGAATGATCTTCTGTTTGGGTAATGTGTCTTGACTGCAAATGTACCTTTTTTGAAACTTACTACGGAAATTTTGAGTAAGTCCTTCCATGAAATGCCGTCAATATTATTATTATTATCCTTTAGAATATTTCCCAGAGAAAATTCATCTTTGATCTTCCGGACATTTTCAGCTCCTGATTCAATTAAAAGGTCATTCAACACATTATAAAAATATGCTGTACCGGACTTTTGCATACCTGATGAAATTACAAGCATACAAAATAAATTAAATTGTTCAATATATTCAATTCTGCTCCTTCAAAGAAAATTTAATTTTTAAAATCAGTAAAATTTATTTAAATTGTTAAATTAAATCTAAACAAAATTATTTTTCCATCTAAACCAATTGACTTCTCACTGCATCTAATATATGAGTAAACAAAAAAACATGAATTCGGAAAAGATATCAATTAATCTAATCCCAAAAAATGCAGATCCTGAAGTAAAATTCATTAAAGACGCATTAAAAGGCAGTCAGGAAGCTTTCAAAAATTTATTTGACGAAAATGTTTCGAAAATATTTTCTGTCTGTTTGAGATTTACAGCAGACACTGACCATGCTAAAGAAATTACACAGGAAGTATTTATCAGTGCCTGGAAGAAATTATCTACCTTTAAATTTGAATGCAGATTTTCTACATGGCTGCATAAAATTGCTGTAAATCAGTTTCTAATGCATGAAAGAACTCAAAACAGAATTTTCAAAAAGAAGGAAGATTTTTCAAAAGGTCAGATAAAGCATGAGAGTGAAAAAATTAATGATCTTAGGATCGATCTGCAAAATGCAATTATCAAATTACCTGATCAGGCAAGGGCAGTTTTGATAATGTATGATATCGAAGGATTTATGCATAATGAAATAGCTGAAATACTCAATATTCAAACAGGAACATCAAAAGCCCATTTACACAGGGCAAGAAAATTATTGAGAGAGGAGTTAAAAAAATGACAAAAGAAAATAGTAAAGAGTTGTGCGAAGAAATGGAATTGCTTATCGATGATCAGCTTGATGGTATGATCTCGCTTTCCGATAAGCAAAAACTGGAAAATCATATTGCTGTTTGTGACAGTTGTAAATTGTATTTAAAGAATACACTTGAAACAATTAATCAGCTTGATTCATTGAATTCTAAAAAAAATATAATCCAATCAGCAGATAAAGAAATGATCTGGGATAATATTTCAAAAAATATAGATATCAATGAACATGCTGCCGCAATAAATACCGGTGAAACAGAACCGGTAAACCCGTATAATTTATTCAAAAAAAAATATTACTGGATCTCAGGAATAGCAGCAGTGTTCGCTGTCTTTTTTATTATATATGCTGTTAAAAACTGGAATTTTACTTCAGGTGAAAATTCACTTGAATATTCATTTGGTCTGCCGACTTACTGGAAAGTAGTTAATCTCAAAGGTTCACCTCAGATCGGAGATTCAAAAATTTCCGGCTCTGACAGTATTAAGGAAGGACAGTGGATAATTACTGACAGTAATTCTATGGCTGAATTGATCATTACAGACATTGGAAAAGTTACTATTGAGCCGGGGTCTAAAGTTGTTTTTATTAACGGTGCTGACAGTTCGGGAAAGATCTTTGTTGAATATGGAATGATCAATACTCAGACAATTAATGATAAAAATAAACCGTTTATGGTGGAAATGCCTTCTGCAGTTGCTGAAAATTTCGGCGGTTCATATTCCTTAAAAATTGATAAAAAAGGAGACGGAATGATATTTGTTAAATCGGGTATGGTAGATATTCAGTCTCCAAATAAGATGGCTATTGTGCCTGCAGGAAATATTGTCATGACAAAAAATGGTGTTGGTGTCGGAACTCCATTCAACGAAAAAGCCAGTACGAAATTCAGAAATGCACTGTTTGATTATGATTTTGGAAATTGCAATAATTATTGTGTAAATGTTTTGCTTGATAATGCAAAAATGACAGACGCTGTTTCTCTTGTGAATATTCTGAACGGGAAACCTGTAGATCAGGAAATAGAAGATGAGATCTATAATAAAATAGTAAATTATGTGCCGCTTCCTCCAAACAATAACAGAGACAGTATTAAATATTTTGATGAAAAGGAATTTGAAATCTGGATAGAAGATATTCAGAGAAAAGTTGAGACTGAAATGAAAAGTTCATTGCAGCAGCTTGAAAAAAATCTTTCTGAATATCAGAATGATATGCATGAGTTTTATTTCGATTCAGCTAAATTTTATTTTATCCCTGAAAATTTTGAAGCACCTGAAATACCTGAAGTTCCAAAAGGTGTATTTAGTTACAAATATAATCATGACTCTTCATATTTTGATTCTGAAGAGTTCAAAAAAGAAATGGAAAAAGTAAAGGAAGAGATCAAAAAGGAAAACGATTTTAATAAAGAAGAGTTGGAGAGGGAAATGAAAAAAGTACAGGAGGAGATCAAAAAGACAAACAGTATAAATAAAGATGAGCTGAATAAGGAAATGGAAGAGCTTAATAAAGAGCTTGAAGAATTAAATAAAAATCTTGAAGAGAATATTTATTTTGACAGTGAGGAATTTAAAAAAGAAATGGAAAAAGTACAAGAAGAGATTGAAAATTCAGTAAAAGAATACAAAAAAAATTATAATAACCAAAATGATCATTTAAAAGAAGTTCCTGAATTACCTGAAGAACCTGAAATAGAAAATAATGACTCTGGTCCGGATGACGATTCAGATAACTGACCTTTGAAAATTTATGTATCCGCAGAGTAACGTGTGCTTCGGATTCTGCGGATCAGCATTAAATATTTAATTTAGAAAAAGTGAACAGCATCAAAGCTTTTCACTTTTTTTTAACAATTTTATAATTATTGTAAGTAAGATGAATTTTTTATAATTTAATGCATGAAAAATTTCCCTATAAAAACTTCTTATGTCTGAAATTTCCAGTTACATCAAAATTTTCATTGCAATAATGGTGCTTGTAAATCCATTGGAAGGTATGTCATTGTTCCTTTCTAAAACAACTGGTCTTGACAGTGATACAAGGAGCAAGGTCATAAGAAAAACTACACTGACTGTTTTTATTGTGCTTGTAACATCACTTTTTTTTGGAAAATATGTCCTTACACTTTTTGGAATTGGTATTGCATCTTTTACTGTAGCCGGCGGAATTATCATATTTCTGATTGCTCTGGAAATGATCCTCGGAAATTCAGGTTCATCATCTCAGCAAGTATCAGCTGATCCGGGGAAAAGTGCAATGGCTATTGCAGTAGTACCTCTTGGGATCCCATTGCTGGCAGGTCCGGGACCGATCAGCAGTGTAATACTTTATGGAAGCAGCAGTAAGGGATTTGTAGAAGATATAGTTCTTGTTTTTATCATCGTAGTTGTCAGCATAGGTGTCTCATTATCTTTAAATGCAGCAGCCAAAATGGAAAAGAGATTGAAACAAAATGGAGTAAATATACTGACTAAAATTTCCGGAATACTTGTTTCAGCTATTGCTATAGAAATGATATATTCGGGAATTGTAAAAATGTTTCCACAGCTTCATCAATAATTATTTGACTGATCTAACAATTATAATTTTACTGTTTGTTCTCCGATTCAGTAAGTTTTAATTCTGCAGTTCTTTTCTTCTCGGCTTTGGTTATAAAAGCCACAGCAATTAAAATAAATATCAGCGAGATCCAGTCTTCATTACTTGGAAATTTCCCTCCGAAAAATACATAAAATATCAAAGTTGCAGCCGTTCCTGCTATAAGTGATGTAAGCCGGTTCACCAGTCCTGCAAAAGTGGCTGTCCTTCCTTTATACATGAAAATGAACACAGAAAAAAATGCAACTGCTCCGAACGCTGTCCCAGCAAAAATTGCCCAGCCCCAGTCTGCGGCAGGATTTACTATTGCTCCTATGAATTCATTTATTTGTTTATTTTCCCACTGAAATAATTGAGGAGAATAAAACAGAACTAATCCAACTACAACTAAAGTCACAAATGCTGCAATCTGTTCTACAGCAAAAAATCCTTTGTTATCCTGAGGGATATTTTTACCCCTGGTATTTTTGTAATAGTTCATTATATAGATCCTGATAAAGTATGCAACAATATAAGATGAAAGTATAATTACTGCGGCTGCATTGTATATAAAATCAAACCCGCTGTCGTCTTTCTGCCAAAACAGATTTATCAGAACTGCAAGTATTGCAAAGACTACAGCTATATTTTCTTCCTTATAAACTTTCTTTTTTAAAATACCTGAACGAATCTGAAGAGCATCTACAATTCTGCTGATGATTATTACACTGCCTCTCATAATTACCATCGCGACCATTACTGATATTGGGAGCGAGTACATAAGTGTTGTCGTAGGGATTATAATTGCTGTGCATATACCGGATGGAATTATATAAATAAATTCTTCCGGTATTTTTAAACCGAGAAAAGATGTATAACCGTTTGACTGAAGTTTATACCACTTTCGGATCAAGACAATGGATAATGCAAATAAAGTACCGCCTGTTGTGCTGTAAACAAGATACTGCATACTTTGCATCCCGGGGAATCCGAGTGAACTGCTGCCTAAAAAATATTTCACACTTACACCTGTGATCACATAGAAAATAAAATAAAATACACATAATTCTATTAGTCTTCTTGTGCTGCCGTCAATAGATTTTCTCAATTCAATTTAATTTAAATGGCTTTAAAAATTATTTAGAGGATTTAGTATTAATATTACATATAAAATAAATCCTATTGTGCTGACTGTAATATGATATCCACTTCCCTTTTTCCCAAATGGAAGTATGAACAGCATTAATAATGATAGTACGCATAATGAAATATTATAGAATCCTGAAACTTTGAATAACAATATAATCAAAAGATTAATAATAAGTAAAGCAAACATTATCTGATGTAATATTTTTGTAATGGAAAGTAATCTGAACTTTAATAACCAGCCCGTAACATAATTTATTGTAAATAATACAAGTCCTGAAATAAGCAGAATGTCCAAATTTACTTTTAAAATTTAAATCTTTTTTCCAAATTTATTTCTGAAAGCAAGTTCTCCGGGACTTTTTCTTTGTGATGATTTCCAGTCAATCACAGGTCTCTTAATATTTTTATCAACATAACCCATTCTGAATACAACCACCAATTCATAATTTTCATCAACTTCCAACATATCAGAAAGTGCTTTCCATTGTGCAGGAATTTCACCCGGTGTGGAAATGAACTGCATACCCATATCTATTGCAGTTGTGACCAGCCACAATGTTTGTATCACTGCACCTAATGAAATGACTGAATAAAATCCTGAGAGCTCTTCTTTTTTATATTCATCTTTCTTTAAAGTAATTGCAAATAAGATTGGTGAAGTAGCTACAAGCTTCTCCTCATCATTACCTAAAATTCTCGATACTTTGAACCTGGAAATTACTTTCCCGCCTGCTTCGGAAAATATTGACTTCGCAAATGGTTTTAGAAATACCGGTAAATGATCTATATGTATCCCGTCTTTAGACTGCTCCATTTCTTCTTCGCTGAATCTGAAATATTTTCGGTATTGTTTCCAGAATCTTCCGTCATCCATAAGAGCTGTCATTGAATCTCCTGCTATCTTTGCAATATCCCTGATTATTTTTTCATCATCAACAATAATAAATCTCCATGGCTGGGAATTAAAATGACTGGGTGAATGAGATGCCATTCTGATCAAAAGTTCAATATGCTCTTCCGAAACTTTCCTGTCTGCAAAAGCAGTATTCGTAGTCCGCCGGTTCTTTATCGCGTCAAATAGATCCATACACTAAGATCAGTTTATTTTTTTGAATAACACTTTTATATAATAATTTCAAATTCATGATTCGTAATTTTTAATTCCTAATTCCTAATTCTATAATGTCCCGATATTTCCCATTTAAAAATTTTATCCTCATCAGCTATATGCCCCGGATCAGGATGATTGTGAATAACTTTAAATCTCTCGCCGGTAAAAGTGTCGGACACTATTCCGATATGATCACTTGCTCCGTCCTGATTCATATCCCATACAACTATATCACCGGGTAAAAAACTTTCATCAGTATCTGTCTCTATTGTCTCCCAGTATTTTGAAAACCATACCTCAAGATTCATAACTCTTCTGTGATCAATATTTGGATCAGCTTTTTTGTTTCCCCATCTTGAAAATGGATAATCCGATCTGTTTGAAATTATATCTTCATTTAATTCTTTCTGCAGATCTGTAACACCGCCGTATCTCAGCGATCGGACTATCACATCTGTACAGACCCCAATCTCGGGATCCAGATCTCCTTCAGGAAATACTTTGCTTCCCGTATCTTCACCATCCCTATAAGTCAGTACATAATAACCCATGGTCAGATCATATTCAGTATTTTCATTTAAATTTTCGCGCGCACCATTAATTATTTTCTTCTGTGCTTCCGTAAGTTCGATTTTCTTTAAAGATAATTCTGAATTTAGAGAATCAGATTTTTCACTGTGAATATTTTCTTTGGTAATACTTTTCGAATTACAGCCGTTCAGAAAAAATAAAAAATGAAATGAAATTAAAAATATTATTCTCATTATTTTTCTATAATATATTCTATATCAAAAACTGAAGTTATTTTATCTTCCAAAATCATCTGATATTCTTTCGATATCATCTTCATCTGAGGGGTTATCTTTAAATCTGTGAATCCAGATCTCGGCAATTATTCCCCAGTCTTCTAATCCGACCAGTCTGTGTCTGATCCCCAGTTCCATTTCTATAACATCAGAGTCGTTGTGAATTTCCATTTCATCAGGCTGTTTATCGGTTAAGCTTTTGTAAATCCCAACCGGTCCTCTGACCACTCTCCAGAGTTCCGATCTTCGTTCATGACACTGCCATGATAATTTTTTACCCGGTTCGACTACAAGTATCTTCGGACTCAGTGTAAGGTCTTTTGTTTCCTCGGGAAGTTCCCTTCCGTCAAAATAAATATTCAGAAAATCATTAAGACCGTTATCTGCAATTTTAAAAAATCCGCCCCATGGTCTTTCAAAATCTTCACCTGAGATTTCAAGCTTATCGGATCCCAGTTTTTCCTTCACATCATTGTAGATCTGTTCTTTTGAAATCATTTTTATTTTATGTTTTTAGTTTTTTAATTGTCTTTTCTGAAATTAATTCTGCGATGGAAAAAGCAGATGTAGCAGCAGGGGACGGAGCATTGCATACATTAATAACATTCTCATTTTCAGCAAAAAGAAAATCATCAATTAATCTGCCGTCTTTTGTACATGCCTGTGCTCTTATGCCGCTGCCGCCGGGTATTAGATCATCTCCTGTAATATCCGGTATCAGTTTTTGCAATGATCTGACAAATTCTTTTTTTGAAAATGAACGGTAATATTCATAAAAACCTGTTTTCCAGTATCTTGCAGCAATTTCTCTGAAACCTTTATACTTTAATGTATCAATAGATTCTTTAAAATTAAAATCACTTTTTTTGTAACTTTCTTTTCCAAATGCAAGGACTGCGTTTGGACCTGCTTCGATGATACCGTCCATTCTTTTTGTAAAGTGAACCCCGAGAAAAGGAAATTTCGGATCGGGGACAGGGTATATAAGATTTTTTACAAATTTTTTACTCTCATCTCTCAGCCTGTAATATTCTCCCCTGAAAGGAATTATTTTGTAATCTATCTTTAAACCGCACATTTGTGAAAGCCTGTCTGAATAAAGTCCTGCGCAGCATACCAGACATCTTGCGGAATATTTTTCTTTCCCTGTATAAATAATTACTTCGTTTTGAGAATATTCTATTCTGTCAGCTTTCCCGGATAAAAATGTTTTACAGTTTCCATCTGTGATGAGATCAAATATTTTTTTGCTGACTGATTTGTAATCTACAATTCCTGTCTGAGGTATATGCAATGCCCTTACTCCGGAGGCGTATGGTTCGTAATCTTTTATTTCAGATTGCGAAATTTCTTTTATATCTTTAAGTCCGTTCTCTTCACCTCTTCTCTGGAGTTCTTTCATAGCGGGGATCTGATCTTCAGAAGCTGCAATTATAATCTTTCCGCAGAGCTCATAAGGTATTTCATAATTATTACAAAAATCCAGTAAGAGATCATAACCTTTGATACAGTTCTCAGCTTTCAGACTGCCGGGTTTATAATAAATACCCGAATGAATAACACCGCTATTATGACCGGTCTGATGAGCAGATATGTGATCTTCTTTTTCGAGAATGCAGATCTTCAGCTCCTTTGAATTTTTTATAAGCTGCAAAGCCGTACTGAGACCGATTATACCTGCGCCGATTATTACTACATCAAAATTTTTCATCTTTAGAATATCTCAAAATAAGTAATATGAGAATTAAATATAGTTACAATAAATTTTTAAGAAAAAAATCTGTTTTCTTATTAAATAAAAAAACAGATTTTTAAACTAAAATAAATTCTTTGCCACGGATCAGAAAACTATTCCGGCTATAAAATTTAAAGTATTATTCTTTAATGTGCCGCCATTATAAACCGGTGCTTTGGAAATATTCACAAGACCGAGATCATCTCTTATTTCAATACTGATTCCCAACTTTTTACCTGCAGGAATAATAATTCCGATTCCGCCTGTTAACCCAAAGTCTATTGATTCAGTTTGTGCCTTTGTTGGTGTTCCAAAAAGTTTGCTCTGCAAAACTTAAATTTATCAGCCCAGCTCACGCAAACTTTTTGGCCACCAACAACAGTGCCGGCGAAGTCTGCAGCAGATA
>DAORRV010000046.1:0-26372 GCA_035443185.1 Ignavibacteria bacterium
TTAAGGTCATATTCAAGTAGTGTCCAAAATACTTTTTATAAAAATATTCTATCAATAAATACATTAAACATTGAATATAAATTGTCCTTTCTGATTACCCCAACCGTGCCTTAATGCCATTAAGTTAAGGGCGAAATATCGCGGCTGTCAGCAAACCTTTCCCAACCTCCATTTTGAAAAAAAGGAGAGGAGCTGTAATTTTTAAACTAAATATTTATAGTTTTAAAATTACTATTAAAAATTCCTTTAACTTATTGCCCCTGCCCTCCCCGGGTAAGGGGAGGGCTTGGAGAGGTTTAGACAGAAAAATGAACTTCTAAATTCAAAATAAAATTAATCTAACGGATTAAAAAATTTTAATCATATCAAATTTTACACTTAAGGTCTGATCCTGTTAGGTCTTCTGGCAAACGGAATTGCCTCTCTTATATTTTCCAGATTACAGATCCAGTTTACCATTCTCTCAATACCAAGTCCGAATCCTGAATGCGGAACACTGCCGTATCTTCTCAGATCCAGAAACCACTGAAATTCTTCCATTGGCAGATCATGTTCGATAATTCTTTTCTCAAGTTCTTTCAAATCATCTTCTCTCTGTGAGCCGCCGATAATTTCACCAAAACCTTCAGGAGCGAGTACATCCACACCGAGTGCGATCTCAGGATTATTTGGATCTCTCTTCATATAAAATGACTTTGCTATTGCAGGCCATCTGTGCACCATAACAGGTTTATCAAAATCTTCTACTATAGCTTCTTCATGGGGAGCGCCAAAATCTTCTCCCCATGGGAAAGGACGAATATGCTCTTCACCATTTGCAGTTTTTCTAATGAGCGGAATATCTTTTTTGATAAGTATTTCAATTGCTTCATCATATGTAATTCTTGGAAAAGGCTTTCTTACATTTTCGAGTTTTGACAGATCGCGACCGAGTTCGGTAAGTTCAGTATTACAATTCTTCAAAACTCTTTGCACAACATACTCCATAAAATCCTCTATTAAATCCATGTCTTCATCAATGTCACAGAATGCAACTTCAGGTTCCATCATCCAGAATTCTGTCAGGTGTCTTCTCGTCATAGAATTTTCAGCTCTGAATGTAGGTCCGAGCGTATAGACTTTTCCAAGAGCAAGTGCACCTGCCTCAGCATAAAGCTGTCCTGACTGGGAAAGGTAAGCTTTTCCCATATCAAAATAATCCGTTGCGAAAAGTGTCGATGTTCCTTCGCAGGCATTCGGAGTAAAAATAGGGGTATCAAAAAGTACGAAACCATTATTGTACATGTAATCACGGATAGACTGAATGATCTCATTTCTGACGCGGAGAATTGCAACCTGTCTCGGAGACCTCATCCATAGATGTCTTCTGTCCATCAGAAATTCTACTCCGTGTTCCTTTGGAGTGATCGGATATGGCTCAGCAATATTGATTATCTCAATGTCATTGACCTGTAATTCATAGACATTATCTTTTTTTGGGTGTTTCGAAACAGTTCCTTTTACTGAAAGCGAAGATTCCTGTGTAAGCTTTGAAAAATCTTCCCATACTTTTTCAGACACAGCACTCTTTACTACTACTCCCTGTATGATTCCTGTACCATCTCTGAATTCAGGAAACATAAGCTTTCCTGATGATCGGATATTGTAAAGCCATCCTTTTAGTGTTACTTCCTGATCTACATGGTCAGATATTTTATTTATATAAACTCTTTTCATTTATATGGTTGAATTATTAAAATTAGATTTCTTCAATTTAACCTTTTAGATGTATTAAATAAATTCAGTACTAAAGGGATTTTAAAAAAAATTTAAATGTATTGAAAAATCTTAATTGAATTCTTTTATACAAAATTCAGTTCACTTCAACGTACATCTTTTATAAATTCCATTTAAATATGATTTTTATCCTGATTTAATTTAATTTCATATCATTATTTAAAGTGATTTTAAAAATTCCAATTAATGGTAAATGATTTTTAAATTAAAATAGCTATGTTTAAAATATACTATTCCAAATTTATTTTTGAATAAAACTTTTTATATAATATTATCCATATTTCTGTTTTCTTCAACAGGAGTATATTCTCAGAAACCGAATGAACAAATTACTGATGTTGAGAAGACACAAAAGAAGATAATGACCTGGGCATTGGTTCAGACGATTCCTTCTATAAACTGGACAAATGACAGAAACAGCAGCAATTCGCAAATTGTGTTTGGGTTAAAATGGAACGTGACGCCGATCAATATTTCTTTCAGTACAAATAAATATGTATCACCGGTACAATTCTTTATGGTGAATCCAATGCGTAAATTTACAGGCTCGCTGGAATTTTTTGTGCAGCCTGAATTTGCATTTTCTTCTTTAGAATATTCAGGTTTTGATAAATTCAATGTAGCTGTTGGGTCACGTGTAAACATTCCCGTAAAAAATCTCGGCGAACATCTTTATGTTTCACTCGGCGGAAAATATAATTTCAGACAGAATAATCTGAATAATGAGAACGGATACTATGGTGTGGAAGGCGGAGTATATGTTTTGTTCGGACTTCTCGGACTTACTTTTAATTACAATTTTAATGACGGATCTGAATATGCTTTTGGAATTAATTTTAAATACTGGTAAATGATATCATTGCTGAAAATATTTTTTGTACTTATAATTGCTGTTTCTTTAAACGGATGTGGTTTGTTCAGGATCGGTCTGAAGAATGCCGGACATACTATTTTCAATAATCCGGATAAGCCTCTTAAGACAGAAAAATATCCGATAAGAGACAGTGTTAAACTTTCGGTCATGTGGGCTGGACATTCCTCGACACTTGTACAGATGTATGATAAAGTAATTCTATTCGATCCGGTTTTTAATAATGTGATCAGCGGTGTGATGACGAGGAAATATGAGGCAGCTATAAATCTTACGAATGTTAAAAATATTGACATGATACTGATCTCTCACGCTCACATGGATCATCTTAGTATTTCCACACTTGATGACTTAGAAGAAAAATTTTCAAAGGCTAAATTAATTGTTCCGATGGGAGCAGAGGAATTCATTCCCGGATATGATTATGATATAGTCAGATTATACACAGGGAATTCTTCCAAAAAAAATTACGTCGGGCAGACGTATGAATCTAACGGAATTAAGGTTACTGCAGTGTATGCACTTCATTATGGCGGAAGATTCGGACTGGACAGTTATGCATGGAATATGCCCGGTTGTACTGGATTTATAGTAGAATATAAAGATCTGGTCATCTTCTACGCCGGTGATTCATTGTATGAGGAATTTGCTTATAAAGAGCTTGGGAAAAAATTTGATATAGATCTTGCATTGTTGCCTGTGGGTCCGTGCAGGGATTGCGAAGAAGATAATTCATATACACACATGACATCGATGGGAGCTTTTAAAGTATTTGATGATCTGAAAGCTGATAAAATGGTGCCGGTGCATTACGGTGCGCTTGAATATTCTTCGGATCCGGATTATCCCGCTGATGTACTCAGAGAACTGATCGCAAAAAGAGACGGTGAAAATAATTCAGGACAGTCAGGCGAAACATATAAAGACAGGATAAAGATCATTGATGAAGGGGAGCTTTTTATTTTTGAAAATGTTGAAAAAAAATAAGTTCTGTATGATTTTCAAAATCCGGCAATCTTAAATCTACTTTCTTCGAATTATATTTTAAGATTTTTGAAAATAAAATTTTTAAAATTATATCCGTAATTATAATTTTTCTTTTTCAAGATCTATCAGCCACTTTTTCCTCCAAAGACCGCCTCCGTAACCGGTAAGTGTCCCGTCTTCTCCAATAACCCTGTGACATGGTATCATGATCGCGATATTATTTTTACCGTTTGCATTTGCTGCTGCTCTGACTGCTTTGGGATTACCGAGAAGTTCAGCCTGCTTTTTGTAGGATCTTGTCTGTCCGTATGGAATCGACTGTAGAATTTTCCAGACGCTTTTTTGAAATTCAGTACCGGACATTATTAAAGGAATATCGAACTCTTTTCTTTTACCTGCAAAGTATTCATTCATCTGTTTTTCAGTTTCCTGAAAAAATTTATTCTTACCCGGAAAGATCTTTGATCTGAAATGCTTTTCAAGCTGCTTGAGCTGTGTCTCGAGCATTCTTCTGTCAGTAAACTCCAGAAGGCAAAGCCCGTCTTCAGTTGCAACTGCCATCATAGGTCCGAGGGGAGTTGTGAATCGAGTGAAGGTCAGAGCGGGTTTTGCAGCACTTTGATTTGGATTAAAGTCAGCATTCTTTTTAAAAGAATAATTGAATCCGCTAAGTGAACCATATCCGTTTTCAAATGCAGCACTGATCACTTTGTCACCATTTTTGATGTCATGAAAGGCGTTGTTAATTCTCATCAGTCTCTGAAATCCCTGAAATGTGACTCCGTGATTTTTCAGAAACCATCTCCTGATCCTGTTTGGCTCAAGGTCACGTGATCTTAAATCGAAGTCAGATATTTTTAAGGAAGGGGAGTTGTTGATCTCTGTGATAAGAGATTTTATTTCAGCAGGAATTTCCCTGCTGTGCGCGAGAGGTTTACACACTTTACACGGGCGGTATCCGCTTACCATTGCTTCACGTGGTGTCTTAAAATATTCAACATTTTCCGGCTTCGGTTTGCGTGCTGTACATGATGGTCTGCAGAAAATTCCTGTGGTCTTAATTGCAGCAAAGAACTGTCCTTCGAATTCCTCGTCTTTTTCCAAAAGAGCCTTATACATAACTTTTTCCGGAATGCTTATTTCTGTGTTCATAATTTTTTTTATTACAAATATATAAATGTATTATAAGTCATTCCACCGAAAATTTAACAAGCAATTTTTAACTGTGATTTTAAAGATTATAAGATTTTCATGATTGAGTTATATTTGAAAATTGTTGCTTACGGTTTCTTTCGGCAAGAACCCACTTCGATCCCCCTTTTTTAAGGGGGAATTGATTTTAATTTAATCTGAATCGTGCTTATTAAAATTAGAAAAAGTATCTAATAAAGCTTTACAATTCTTAATTTCTAATTATTAATTCTTAATTATTTTAACAGTATCATCGATCTTGTATCAGAAAATTTTTCAGTACTCAGACGGTAATAATAAACTCCGCTTGGCAGATAATTATTTCCTGTAGATGCTGAAAATTCTACTGAGTAATTTCCTGATTCCTGTACTTCATTTACAAGTGTCGTAACTTCATTTCCAAGAATATCAAAAACTGTAAGATCTACTTTTCCTTTTACACCTAAGCTGTAATTTATTTTTGTATTTGGATTAAAAGGATTTGGATAATTCTGACCTAAGTTAAAATCCTCAGGAGTCCCGTTTGTATTAGGTTCTATTGCAGTCGTTCCGTTATTAAAAATAAATAGTAGATCATCCACTTCATCTATCCCTGCAAGATCCATGTCACCGTCATTGTCTCTGTCATGAACGGTTATGCATGAACCCGAACTCGACGCCGGAAGTACAATCGGTGAATTAGAAAAAACTCCTGCGCCTGTATTATTAAAAACATTAAAAGTCGCACCGCTGTAATTACTGGCGATCAGATCAAGATCATTATCACCGTCGATGTCTCCGATATCCATTGCCAGCGGGAAAGAGCCTGTGTTGTAAGTCGTCACTGTACTAAGTCCGCCGATGCCGTCACCGAAAATAACACCTATCCTGTTATAGCTTGAGAGAGCGCCGGAGACATCTGCATTTCCGTCGCCGTTTATATCTCCCACCGAAATAGCCCAAGGCTGACCGATGAGATCTGCTCTTGCAGAAAAAGTAAAATTCCCTTCACCGTCACCGAGCAGTAAAACAATCTCGCGGCTTGAGTAACATCCGATAAATGCATCGAGGATTCCGTCATTATTTGCATCTGTCAGCATGACGGCAGTTTCGCCGTTGCCGACTGTATTGATTAATTGCGCCGGTGCAAAAACGCCGTTCCCGTTATTTTTGAAAACAGCAATATTACTGCCTCCTCTGTTTGCTGTCACTATGTCATCATCACCGTCTCCGTCAATGTCACCGACTGCAACGCCTCTTACATTGCTGGCAGCAGTATAAGGAGTTTCCGGCTGGAAGACCGCATCACCTGTTGCCATAAATAAACTCATTATATTGTTGCCGGCATTGCCGATCACAATATCAATCTTCCCGTCATGATCAAAATCCGCGCCTTCACTCGGACTTGGGTAATTGCCTGCAGGCAGCGGATATATTGAATACATTGTATCAAAGCTCACACCATTATTCAGAAAAACCCTGAAATCTCGGGACACTTCATTCACTATTGCAAGGTCGGTTTTTCTGTCATTATTAAGATCGACACCGAGCGCACCGTAACACTGTATAAGACCTTCGCCTTGTCTTCTCACTGGAATAGTATTTATCAGCGCAAGATTTAATGAACCCGATCCGGCTTTTGACCAGAACTGCCATACAAAACCTTTTTCCATCGGGACATTACTCTGACTTTTTATTCCTTTTGAAAGTGAGACTGTGATCCATCCTCCGGCAAGATATGGATTGGAAGGAGTAAATTTTATCTGAGTATTTCCGTTGAGAAATTCAAACGTTCCTACTGCTTCTCCGGCTAATTTTTCGAAAACCCGGAAAGTCACATCATTAACCGAAGCCGGATCAATTGCAGTATTAAAATTTACAATCACCTGCGAACTCCTGTCGGCATTGATGATCTGACGCTGCGGTGAGAATGATGTTACCGATGGTGTTTGTGCATTGACTATGCCCGAGAAGCAAAGAATACCCAAAGCTAAAAAGCTTATTGTGAAAATTTTCATAATTTAAAATTAAATTTGAAAAATATGTTTAATATAAAATGTAATTTCAATCTATTAAATTAATTAATAGGAATGATTCATTTGCAAACCCGAATTCATTCGGATGAAGCAATCTGACTCTGCGATGGTATTTTAATTTATAAGATTTTCAATGCTCAATTAATAGATCAATTCGATATAGTTTGAGTGAGTTATCTGTGAAAAATGTTTTACATAGTAAAAGATGAATTTGGATTATTTGAAAATTATATGGAGATATGTCTTTCTATTGAGTCCAGTCTCGGTCTTCGCAGGCACTGTTGTTGGTGATCAAAAGTTTGCATTAGCAGAGCAAAAAATTTAAAGATTTCTTGTGGCAAAATTTTTACCAAACCGCTGCGGCAATCGCAGCGGTTTTTGTTTGTATAATACATTTAATACGTTCTGTAACATCGTAATAATTAAAATAAATTTTTAACTTGTAATTTAACTGAAATTTATTTTCCTTTCATTAAAAAATAATTAACTGCCAAATCGCTTTGAAATTTTTTAATTAAATTCAAAATATGAAAAATGGATAATACTTTTTATTAATGCTGCCTTCCTTTAACACCAATTTATTTACCCCAAAAAAAATTTAACTTTTAAATAATTCATTATGCTGAAATAATATATAAATGAAAAAAATAATTTTAATATTTACTGTAATTCTACTCTCAAGCCAAGGTGCAGAAGCGCAGTGGATACAGCAGTTAACACTCGGACATCCAATTAGAGATATAGAGTTTTTAAACAGAAATACCGGCTGGGCGTGCGGAGATAATTTTATATATAAAACTACTAACGGAGGAATAAATTGGATAAATCAACCAAACTCTTCTACTTCTTTCATTCAACAGATCCACCCTGTCAATGACAGTGTAGTATATGCAGCAGGCTGGTGGAATTTTTTAAAGACAACAGACGGGGGCAATAACTGGATTTCCATTTTCAGCGGAGGACCGGGAATGGGACTTCCAACTCTCGATGGCATATTTTTCATAGATGAAAATACAGGCTGGATGTGCGGACAGGTTACTATTATGAAAACCACTGACGGCGGAAATTCATTTATTGACTCAGGAAGAATTGAAGGTTTACCAATGGATATTTATTTTAAAAATGAAAATGAAGGTATAATGAGTTCACAATTTGGCTTCGTTTTTAGAACAATTAATGGCGGTAAAGATTGGATAACGGAAAGAATTATAAAATCTGGCAGTCAATATAATTTCCTTAAAGTTTCTTTTGTAAATGACAGCGTAGGTTACGTCGGTGGTGAAATAGTTTTTAAAACAACTAATTTTGGCGTGACATGGGATAGTGTTGGCGCAGTTCCTTTTGGTGTTGAAGAAGCATACTGTATAGAATTTGCTGACGAAAATACAGGGTACTGCGGGGGGACTGCCGGGACACTCTTTAAAACTACAGATGGAGGCGGGACATGGGTGCAGATGCAAGGTTCTTTCTTCAATAATGGATATTTCAGGAGCATATACGCCTACAGCGATCTTATTGTCTGGGCTGTAGGAAACGGTAAATTTCTCTTTACGGAAACCGGAGGATTAGTAAATATTGAACATTTAAGTGCAAAAATCCCAGGTGATTTTGTACTTTACCAAAACTATCCTAATCCTTTTAATCCAAAAACTAAAATAAAATTTGATGTAAAAAATATAAGTCATGTAAATCTTGAAGTTTTTGATATGCTCGGAAGAAAGGTTTCTACATTGATAAATGAAAGACTGCAAACAGGAACTTACGAGGCAGAATTTGAAATACCGGATCAAAATTCAGGAGTTTATTTTTATAAATTAAGCGCAGAGAATTTCAGTAAAACTATGAAAATGATTCTGCTAAAATAAACCGGAGGGTCAATTATGAATACTCCACCATGGTAAGTAATAAAAAATTAGGGCGACAGCTCACTTTATAACAAACGCGGACAACGTTTAAATTTAAAAGTAATTCTTAATTTGCAGAATTGCTGCGCCCATTTTTAATTTTCTAAAATAACTTTTTTAAACCATTAAATTAAGCGAAAATGAAAAAATTAATATTTATATTTTTAAGCGTTCTATTTTTTTTAACTTATCATAATTCCTTCCCGCAGCCTTATGATTATAGCTGCGGTACTGAAATAATTAGCGGTCAGTCACCGACTTCTTCTATATTTATAGGCGGCAAATATAAACCTCACAGAACGGATATTGGCGGAGCTTCGACCGGTACTGATCATTTTCCAGTTCTCGTTGTATTTGTTCAGTTTCAGAATGAACCCGGAGATACAAGTAATATGGATCCAAATTACTGGAGTCGAGAGGAAAATTTCATGTGACCGGAAGAGCGGTATCAGTAATACTTCCGCATGATTATCAATGGTATGTAGATTATTCCGGAAATAAAATCGCTAAAATAAATCGTGATACTTATGATGCTTTAAATGGTACGGGAATAAATTTAGATTGGCAATTATTTGATAAATGGACATATGACAGTTTAGGAAATTTTACATTCGCTGCAGATGGACGGGTCGATATGCTTTTAAAAGTTCATCGTCATGATCCTAACAAATTGTTGCATCCTACGGCTGGAGGTTATATTCCGTTAGGAGCGTGCGAAGGCGCAGACTGGAACAATGAATATACAGTTTATCAAAGCGGAAGTACAGCTGTAAAAATTAACGGAAATACAGGAGGTAATGGATCCGGCGGAGTTGTATGTCCTAAGGGAAGTATTACAGACAGAGAATTTTATCTTGCTGTAACTACACATGAAATGGGACACTATTTATGGGGACATGGTCATCATCAATATTGTAAGATGGCAGGGGGAATGGGAGGCGAATTCGGACTAAGTCCCTGGGAAGTGGTAAAACTTGAATATATTGAACAACAAATCGTTAATTACACCAATCCGAATTATTATTTATCTGATTATATGTCCAGAGGCGGTACTTCAGGAACAGAGGGAGAAATTTTACAAGTTCCTATAAATGAATCAGGAAGTCAATTTTTTCTTTTGGCAAACAGAGGAAATTTATCAGAATGGGATAAAAAAATGGGAGGTGATACGGTTGCCGGTTATTTTTTAAAAGATATAAATGAAGATTATGGAAAAGGAGTTTATATATATCATGTTATCGGAGGATATTCCGAACCATCCGGAAATGAGCAAGAAATTGATTTAGAATGTGCTGACGGTTTATGGGATTGGACACAGCAAGGAACTTCAAGTCCCCTATGGAATCAAACTATTATTCATCCGGTTTTTGTAAAAACGGATGTAAAATACGATCAGGATAATCCAGCGATTTATGACCATATAGGAAAAGATGGAATGAGTGCCTGGGTAACAGGAATAGTAAATGGAAATAATTATACACAAGGACCTTGGTATTCTGAAGGAAAGAGCCATACTTATAGTCCGCTGAATCACGGTACAGACAGAGTATATACAAATGATAAAGATTTTTGGTATTCTTATCAAGTTGCAGGAGATCGTTATGATCCATGGAATATCGGATATAATGAATTATTTTCCCCTTATTCGAGTCCAAATTCAAAAGACAGTGCAAATCAGTATACGGGAATTTACATTTGGATGTATTCTAGTTCCGGATCAGGTCCTACAAGTTCAGCAGCATTTAAAATATTCAAAGCCGGCGAAGGCGGTTATACTGATTCTTCAATCCTTCAGATCACACCTCCATCCCGTCCAATGGGACTAAATGTAATGCCCTGCGATTCTCAGCCGACAATAAATTACTATAAAAGAATAAAACTTAAATGGAATCATAATATGGAACCTGATATGGAAAGAATTTTAATCGGTGAGGAAGGATTATTCAAAAGATATAAAATTTACAGAAGTACTGCATCAGATATGGGATCTGTTCCTCCTGACGCTTTACAAAACTCAGAGAACTATTATACTTGTATTGATACAATAGATATTCTTAACAGCTCTGAACCGGAATATATTGATGCACAACTTGTTTCAATTTGCAATACCTCTGCATGTGAAGCTCCTAATTTTTGTATTGAATATCCTGTCAGATACAGGGTTCAGGCAGTGGATAAATATGAGGATGTTTCTGTTTTATCAGATTTTGTCAGTACACGGGCCGGAAGTCTAGAGATTGGACCGAGAGGTAATTTTAATTTATCGGAAACTGAAAACGAATTACCTTCAGAATATTCGCTGAGACAAAACTATCCTAATCCATTTAATCCAAGTACAAACATTCAATACGATCTTCCGGCTGATAATTTTGTTACAATAAAAATTTATAATACACTTGGTAAAGAAGTATTGAATCTTGTTAATGAATTTAAAAATGCGGGCAGATATATTGTATCTTTCAGAGGAGCAGGTCTATCAAGCGGAGTATATTATTACAGGATTAAGGCAGGCAGCTTTGAGCAGATACGGAAGATGATTCTTTTGAAATAAATTCTAAAACTTTCAATTTTAAGTTTCAAATTTTATCTTATTAAAAAAATAAAAAAAACTTCCGAAATCTAAAAGACTTCGGAAGTTTATAAAACTGATTTTGATCATTGAACATTATTCATTGATCACTGAACATTGTCAGCTATTTAACAAGCATAAATTTCTTTGAATCAACAAATCCATTTGCTTCTATTCTGTAGAAATAAACTCCGCTGTTTAAATCAGCAGCGTTTAATGAATATGAATATGAACCTGCACTCATTTCATTATTAACAAGTTCTTTTACTAACTTTCCGCTGATGTCATATACATTTAATTTCACTGATCCGTTTTTGGCAATGTCAAAATTTATTGAAGTGACAGGGTTAAAAGGATTTGGAAAATTTTGTGATAAAGAGAATTTTTCAGGAATTCCTGTCTCACTCGTTGTAATTCCAACAAGTCCAACTGTAAGAGTTACTGTTCTTTTATGAACAGGAGTACCATTAGAGCCTGCAGATGTCAGTGTAACAGTATATGCACCGGGTGTAGTATTTGGAGCTGCATTAATTCTTACTTCAAGTGAATCAGGATAATTGGTTAATGTATTTCCATTTGGAAATGAAACTGTAAGTGCTCCACTTGCAGGGGTAGGTGTTACAACTCCGCTGAATGTAGTTACATCTGTATAAAGCTTAACTGCAGGGACTACAGCTTTGAAAGTTGTAAAGTTTGAGTTGGTAACTACTACTGCTGTTGGATTTACTTTTAAAGCATAGTCAGGAAAATATGCTCCGATATTTTTATAATTTCCTTGTCTTCCGTCATACCAGACAGAGAATGAAGATTTTTCATTAGCTGTCATTCCGTCATAGTCACCTCTGTAACAGTTTTGATTTGGAGAGCATGCCGGTGTCGGATATGTCCATGTCTGAGTGGTAAGTCTTTGATTTGGAGCAAATGTAGCACCTCCGTCATCTGTATATGTTGCATAGACATTTACTCCGTAAGCTGCAGGATTATCTCTTGTATCATACCATTTCATATAAAGTCTGCCAGTTTCTTTCTCACACCAAATTGCCGGAAACCACTGATCACTAAGTTCAGGATTTGGATTATCATTTACTCTAATTCTGCTTGACCATGTTGCAGCTTTGTCATCAGAGTACTGAAGAATTATATCCGGTTTGTTTGCATTTCCAACAGGTTCGTTAGAAGCATAAACAAGATAGAGTCTGCCTCTGTTAGGCCCGTAACTGTTATCCATTGCAATCATTGGATAAGGTCTTGTCCTGCCATTATTTATAACAAGTCTTCCTGCAGTATTAAGTGTACCAACAAATCCGGCTACAGTTAAACTTGACATAACTGTGAAAGTAGCCCCGCCATTAGTCGAATGATGAAATACATATGTAACGTTTGAAGATGTTCCGGTATTAGTAACATAAACAACACTTCCGCCCTGAGTTGCACCGTTAGGACCAACTGCTATCATAACTCCCGGTATTTGATTTGTTGAAGAATAAGTATTAGCCCATGTCAGTCCGCCGTCAGTACTTCTGGAAAAAGTACCCGGTGTGATAGCAGCATATAAATAATTTGCATAAGGTCCTGCAGTCTGATCTGCTGCCATTGTATTTCTGTCATTTCCTGCAACGGTAAGTATCGCCGGACCGTAGGTCTGTCCTGCGTTTGTGGAATTATAAACATATTGTCCGTTTACACCTGAGCCGTAATGAAGCACTCCAAGACTGTCCCATGCTGACCAGGGATCACAACATATGGAAGGGTGATAACTTGGATTGCTCAAAGTCCAGTCATGTCCGTTCCTTGTATAATAAGCATTTTGACCACTTCCGCCGTTTACTCCAAACTGCATTTCAAGTGGGTTTCTTGGATTGGATACAAGCATTTGTTCTGCATTATCAATTCCAATCTCGAAATTATCAAAACCGATTGCATCAGTTATAATATCTGATGTTCCGTCTCCCTGTACATAATGTGTTAATGATTCTCTGGTTGGTCTGTCAATATTCGGATCACTTTCATCATAATTCATAAAGTAATTTAATCCTGAACCCTGAAAGATCTGTGTACCTAAAAGCGCAAACAGCACCAGTATTACAAAGCCCGTGATTCCGCTTTTGAAAAATTTGGTATAGTTTTTCATTGTATTAGTTTTGTTTATTAAATAATTTTTGGTTTTCATAAAATAAAGTTATGACTTTTATTAATCAACTTAAAAAATGATTAAAAAAAATGATGAAGGTTGTTACATTAAGTGACTGTATTTGAAAGTTTAAATTAAATAATTTGATAAAAGATTTTTATACCTAATAATAAATGTCTCCAATATTGATACCTGATTTTAATTTTCCAGAATATGAAGTTTAAATTAATCTTGTTTTTATTTTTTTCAGTTGTAATTTATAAAACCTGTATGGCTCAGATTAACTGGGTCAGGCAGACAAGTCCTGTAACATCAGCACTTTTCAATTGTGTCTTTACTGATACACTGAACGGCTGGGCAGCCGGTGAAGAAGGAATTATTCTTCATACTTCAGACGGTGGAAATAACTGGATAATTCAATCCAATCCTGTTGATTATTATATTAATGATATTTTTTTTATAAATAAAAATACCGGATGGTGTGTGTCAAATGAATTTCTTCTGAACGGAACTACTTTGATCAGGACGTCAAACGGTGGTAATAACTGGATCGCCGAACCATTTCCCGACTCTTCTGTTTTTTTCAGATCAATATTTTTTCTCGATTCTTTAAATGGATATTTGGCAGGGTTTTTTGGTACTGTATATAAAACTACTGACGGTGGAAATAACTGGAATCCAACTTTTGTAGATACATCTACTTATTCAATGTATCCGATCAATAAAATTAAATTTCTTAATGCTCAGACCGGATTTGCCTGCGGAGGAATAATTGATATAGCAGGTGTAATGTGGACTTCCACTAACAGCGGAAATAACTGGTCAGCAATTGATTATGCTGCCGAACCTTTTTATGATTTTTCTTTGAAAGACCCCGACAGACTTTTTGCAGTTGGAGGTGATTTTGAATATGGTGCGCAGTTTGTACTTTCATCTAACTCAGGAACGAGCTGGAATTACAATTCACTTGGTTTTTTTGGGCAGGGACAGTCAATCGATTACAGAACTAAAAACGAAATGTGGATGGCACTTGGTTTTTCAGGCGCATGGGCATTCTCTGATGATACGGGACATACATGGGTTACTTTTCCGACTACAGATATTGCCGCCATTAATTCAGTAAAATTCGTTGACTCTCTTCATGGCTGGGCAGTCGGGAATAACGGAGCAATTCTAAAATATGTGTATGACCTTGTCAATATAACGCTGAATGAAAGTGAATTTCCAAATAGTTATTCACTTTCGCAAAATTATCCAAACCCCTTTAATCCGGAAACTGTAATAAAATACTCATTACCTGTTTCGGCATTTGTAAAGCTGAGAGTGTATGATGTTCTTGGAAATGAAGTTGCGGAACTTGTGAATGAAAAACTAAACGCAGGTAGCTATTCAGTAAAATTTAGCGGAAAGAATCTTTCGAGCGGAGTTTATTATTATAATATGACTGCTGATGATTTTTCTGAGACTAAACGAATGATCCTGTTGAAATGATTTCTTAAAAATAATTAAACACCCAATTCAAAAACTGATCTCCCTGATATCTCTGTGAAAAGAAAACCTGTAATCCGTTCCTCATTAATAATCTGTAAATATCTGTAGTAGAAAGCTGTACTATTTTTTCATAATCTGAATCCGGGAACATTGCGATCACCGTCCCTAAATTATAACTTTTTGATATTTCTCTGACAGCTTTTTGTAAAGGTTTTCTCTTTACTGTAATTATAGTATCAGCCCGTGAATCCTTTCCGGCTATAACAGTATCTTCATCTTCGTCCGGAGGTGGAATATATAAACTGTCGGATTTGTAAACAATAAGATCACTTTTATATTTATTGTCAATTACTCTTACATCAATTTTATAAACGCCTCCTTCAAAAGGAGAACTTTTATACTTCTTTGAATAATTTAAAATTGCAAAAGGTTTTAATACAACAATATTCTTAATGTTGTTTTCTTCGATCATTTCAACAACATTCCTGTCCGAAAATATCCTGTAATATGTAGAATAAACGACAGAATCAGATTCAGGATTTCTCACGTCTATTGCAGTATAATATCTTTCATACTCCATCTCAGCATAATCCAGACTGTCAATAATATTTGGATCCACGGCACCCCAGTTTAAAATTACTGTCTGCGGATTCAGACCGAAATTTGTATTGTCTATAGTATAATTCTTTAGTGCCAGTAATTGATTAAAATTGATCACATCAGGATTTTCTTTAAGCTGTATAATATTATTAGGCAGCAATGATAATGAAGTATTCTGCAGATCATTTTCTTTTTCCTCCAGATAAAAAAGTTTATAATCTCCAATGTGTTCGTTTTTATAACTGAGCTTTTTAAGCTTATCTGAATAACTGTCGCTTTTTACAATTGCAAGTTTGATGTTATTTTTCTCTAAATATTTTTTTAGTTCGAGAAGATTTAGATCCTCTTCAGAAGAAACTTTTTTATCTTTCTTACTTTTTCTCTCACTTATAACTGCAGTTGGAATGTCCCCCAGAATAAATTTTGACGGATCATTTGACAATGCCTGAACTGCAAACACATCAAAGTATCCCTGTACTTCTTCGAAATAAATTTTTCCTTTATCTCCGAAATATCCTTCCTGATCAAATTCACGAATGAGTTTGCCGACTTCAAAAGTATCCTCTCTGAATGGCTGTGGATAATAAAAACTCCATATCACATTTATCACGATCACAATTACAGCAAAGATCACAGTTAAAAATTTTTTAAATTCAAATGACTGGCTGACAGCATATGGAATAAAGAACAAAGCATTGATCACAATATATCTCGAGATCATATTTGTACCGCCTGTTCCGAGAATCCCCTGTAGTATCAGAAGTGATAGTTCGAGCAGATTGAATAGTAAAAATATTTTTACAGCAGGAATTCCCGGACTTTTTAAAACATCGAATATACATTTTAAAGAAAAGAATGTTGTGATCGGTGCAATGAAGAAAATGAAAGTAGGATATTGAACAAGCCTTTGAAAAAAGCCTGCAGTATTAAATGTTTTAAAGATCTTCGTCGTCTCTTCGGCAAAGAAAAAAACATTTTGATGATCGACATAATTCTGAACAAGCCACCATACAATAGTAAAAAAAGAGATCAGTGATATCAGAAAATTCCCGATGATAGCTTTTGTTAATTTTTTTTCTTTTAGAATATCTATCAGCACAAGTAAAATAAATACAGCACTGAAGAGCCATCCTTCATAGCGGAATACATTTGAGAATGCAAACATAAGTGCAGATAAGATCAGAAATAAATTACTTCTTCCTCCGTACCGCCATTTAAGAAAATAATAAATACCTGCTGTAACAAAGCAAAAGAAAACTGATTCGGGAAGTCCTGATACGCTGAGCCAAACCTGAAAAGGAAAGAAAATAAATATCAGTGCAGATACAAAAGCAATTCTCTTATCAAAACATATTTCACATATCTTGTAAAAAAAGATTAGGTTAAAAGCTGAGAAAATTACATTAACTATGGTCGCAGCAAGAAAAAGGTCTTTGATAAATATCATCACAAATCCATTGATCCAGAAATGCGGAGTAAGCCAGACACCTGAATCTATTACCGGTCTTTGCAGCCATTCAAAAGATTTTACTGTCCGGCAGAAATCATCGGCAGACAACCAGCGGTATCCTGAATTAAGAATTATTATCTGAAAAAGTAATTTCAGAACTAAAAGAAATGTGATCTGAATAAAACTGTTTGACAGAAAGTGATTAGCAAAATTCTTTACTTTATCCTGTATGGTAATCTCTTTATTTTCAGCAGCTAACTCCAAATGTTTAATCAGGCTTTTTATTTTGTAATTTTATTCTGAATGTCGTTCCCTTTCCAAGTGTAGAATCGATTAATAACAACTTCCCTTTGTGATAATCTTCGATGATCCTTTTTGAAAGACTTAACCCCAGACCCCATCCTCTTATCTTGGTGGAGTATCCGGGTCTGAATACATCTTTTTTAAATTTTGTATCGATACCTTTTCCGTTATCTGTTGCATCAATGATGATCTCATTATTTACATTCGAAATATTAAATTCAATTTTCCCGTCACTTCTGTCCATTGCATCGATTGCATTCTTCATCAGATTTTCAATTACCCATTCGAAAAGATCTTTATTTATAAAAGCATTTATTTCTCCGGGACTGTTTATTATTAATTCAACTTTCTTTTTTGTCTGACCATCTTCACTTGTAAGAGTCGGGATCCTTTTCTCAAAATAATCTGAAACTTTTCTTATAACACTTGTCAGATTTTCATTTATAAGTTTTGGCTGTGAACCAATTTTAGAAAATCTGCCTGCGATTTTACCAAGTTTATCTACATCACTGCTGATCTCATTCGTAGTTTCAATAAGAGCAGGAGTCTGAGGTTCAATATTCTTAAGCATTTCTACCCATCCCATCAGAGACGAAAGTGGTGTGCCGAGTTGATGAGCAGTCTCTCTGGAAAGTCCTACCCAGATATTACTCTGTTCATTTTTTTTAATGTAAGAAAATCCAATGTATCCGAGAAATACAAATATAATAGCTGTAATTAATTCAAATATCGGAAGAAGTTTTAACTCTGTAACTAATCTTGACTGACCATAATGAACGTAGTTTAAAATTACTGAATCTTTATAAGAAACTACTATCGGCGGATTGATCTCATCCATATCACGTGCGATTTTCATCAGATGATTTCTTTTTTTATCAGGGGACATGGTAGTGTCGTAATCAACATTCTTTGTAAGGATGATCTCTTTCTGTTCACGGTCTGTCGCAATAATAGGAAAATTAATCTGCGGTAGGATCTGATCAAAAATAAAACCGTATTCACCTGAAGAATTATCATCGTTTGCAAGATACTCCATCGATTTTGCATACAGTCCGGCAATGTCCCTCTCTCTGTCCTGTATCCGCTGTGCGAGTATCTGTGTGTAGATGAGAATGACAATTGCAATGACCACGCCGATAGTAATAAGCGCGATCTTTATATTAAATGAGCCAAATTTATTCATTAAGCTATGAGATTCGTTTTAATATATTGTATATAATCACTTATTTAAATTTAATAATTATTGTCTAAAAAATTTTTAATACTTTTAGTATTAACAGCGTCTTTGCTGGTAATGTTTTTGTATGCACTCACACTCGGCAGCGCAGATATTTCAATATCTGAAATATTAAATATTTTTTCCTCAGGCAGCGGTACTTCAAAAGATATAATTCTGAATATAAGACTTCCCAGAATTCTGAATGCTATGATAGTTGGTGCTTCTCTATCTTGTGCAGGGCTGTTACTTCAGTCAATGCTTAGAAATAATCTTGCAGAGCCAGGTCTTCTTGGAATCTCCGCAGGTGCCGGACTCGGAGCAATACTGACTTTTATTGTACCCGTTACATTTTCATTTTTTCTCGTTACACCGGTTTCATTTATTTTTGCAATATTCACAACTTTGATAATTTTTTATTTTGCAAAAGGATTTAAGAGCAAAAGTAATAATTTTATTTCAACCAACAAAATAATATTAACAGGTATTGCAATCAGCGCATTTATATCATCGATTAACGGACTACTGCTTCTAATGTCAGGTAGCTCAGTAATGCAGATCATTTACTGGCTGAATGGAGGTCTGTCGGGAAGAGGATGGAATGAATTTAATCTCGGGATATTTTTTGCAGTTGCAGGTATTGCAGGTTCTGTACTCATTTCAAAAGATCTGAACATTCTAAATCTCAGTGAAGAGCTTGCAATATCACTCGGGCTCGACCTGAAAAAATTTCAAAGGATCTGCATTCTTCTATCATCTGTACTTGCTGCAACTGCCGTTTCTATTGCAGGTATAATCAGTTTCGTTGGACTGATAGTTCCTAATTTATCAAAACTCCTTATCGGAAATGATCACAGATATGCAGTCCCTTGTTCGGTAATACTCGGTGCATTATTTTTATTAGCAGCCGATACAATCTCAAGAATGGTAATCGCACCTTCGGAAATTCCTGTGGGCATTGTAACTTCTCTGATCGGTGCGCCTGTTTTTATCTGGCTAATCTTTAAAAAAAATAAATAATGAAATTAAAAAAATGGTCAAATATGAAGTTTATTTGAAAACAACAGGAGAAAGTAATTCAAGTTACCACAGAGTCCGTTCCCGCAGAGTCACGTACTCTTCGGACTCTACGGAAGAATGCATTTGTTAAAAGAAATAATTATTAATAAAATATGAACATAAATCTGACTGACACTATCGCAGCAATTTCAACCGCTCCGGGCGAAGGCGGAATTTCTGTCATAAGAATTTCTGGTAAAAATTCTTTTGAGATCACTGAAAAAATATTCAGCAAAAATAAAAATGAATTTTCTCAATTAATAATATCTGACTCAGCTTCGCACACTATTCACTTTGGTTACATTTTTAATGGAGATATTTTGGTAGACGAAGTTCTGATCTCAATTTTTAAAGATCCGAATTCTTATACTGGTGAAGATGTAATTGAAATTTCATCTCATGGAGGAAATTACATTGCACAAAAAATTTTATTACTGGTTATTAATAACGGTGCCAGACATGCCGAGCCGGGTGAATTTACAAAGCGTGCATTTCTTAACGGCAAAATGGATCTCTCGCAGGCTGAAGCAGTTGCTGATCTGATCGGCTCTCAGACTGAAGCAGCGCATACATCTTCGATCAGGCAGCTCGAAGGTTCGTTGACCGAACTCGTGAATGAAGTGAAGGATGAAATTATTAATGTAACATCACTGCTCGAACTCGAACTAGACTTCGCTGAAGAAGATCTTGAGTTTGTAAAAAAAGATGAAGTGCAGCATAGAGTTGAAAAGTTAATTTCCCGTTTAGAAAAAATTATTTCTTCTTATATAAAAGGCAAAGTAATCCGCGAAGGTGTCAGACTTGTGATAGCAGGTAAGCCAAACAGCGGTAAGTCTTCACTTTTTAATTATCTTCTGAAAACTAACCGTGCAATTGTCAGTGACATTGCCGGAACTACTAGGGATTTTATTGAAGAAAAGCTGATCATTAATGGTGTGCTTTTCAATCTAACTGACACGGCAGGGATCAGATCTTCAGAAGACCTGATAGAAAGCGAAGGGATCAAAAGGAGTTACAGTAAGATAGAGGAGGCAGATCTGATATTATTTCTGAATGATTCATCTGAAAGTGAAGTAGATATTTTGAATAATATAGAGACATTTAAAAAAGACTTCGATTTAAAAAAATCGATTATGATATTTACCAAATCGGATCTGAACAAACTTCAAAAATTTAAAGAGGGGATTCACATTTCACTTCTCAAAGATGAAACTATTGAAGATTTAAAAAAGAAAATGCTGCATAAAATTTCAATAGAGAATGTAACCCGCCAAAAGTCAGATGAAATAATAATCACAAATCTTCGTCACAAAATCTGTCTCGAAGATGTAGTCACTTCCTTGAGCAACACACTTGTCACTTTGAATGACGGAATGACCGGCGAATTTTTATCCGTCGATCTGCGTGATGCACTCTCGCATCTCGGGGAGATCACAGGTGAGGTGACCAATGATGATATTTTAAATAACATTTTTAGAAATTTCTGTATCGGAAAGTGAAGCATGAAAACATCTGAAAGTATATGCATATATCAGCTATATAATACAAGTAGTTAGTGTTTTTTTGTTTTCATTCCTTTTGCATGAAATTACCTTTTTTACTAATAATTTTACACCTATATTACACTTTCAAATTTAATAAGTGTAAAAAGGGTAAAAGTAATGAAGGTAAAATTAAATCAAAGAAAATTAAAGGATGGTAAGCTCAGTCTATATTTGGAATATTATCTTGGGTATTCGAAGGATAAAGCCGGTAAAATTAGACATAATAGAAAAAAAGAAAATCTTGAGCTTTACTTGCTCGAGAGTCCAAAGAATACAAAGGAAAAACAAAGCAATAAAGATATTCAAATGCTGGCAGAAAAAATCCTAACAAAAAGACAAGCGGAGATCAATGCGGGAAAACATGGTTTCAGTGATGACTCAAAATCTAAAATAAATCTTGTTGAATATTATTCCAAACTCACTGAAAACAGAAAACAAAGTAAAGGTAATTACGGAAACTGGGATGCAAGTTTGAAACATCTTATAAAATTTTGTGATCCCGACACAACAACATTCAAAGAAGTAGATGAGGTCTTTGTAAAAAGATTCAAAGATTTTTTGTTGAAGGAACCCTTGGTGAGAGAAACGGATACTCTTTCTATAAATTCAGCTCATTCATATTTTAATAAATTTAAAGCTTGTTTAAACCAAGCCTTCCAGGATAAAATCATAAATGAAAATCCTGCTACAAGAATAAAAGGAATAAAACCGGAAACCACAGAAAGAGAATATTTAACATTTGATGAGATCCAAAAAATTGCAAAAATCGAATGCAGATATGATGTTTTAAAAAGGGCTTTCCTTTTTTCATGTATAACAGGTCTCAGGTGGTCAGATATTAATAAGCTAAAATGGTCAGAGGTGCAAGACTTTAACAGTGGGTACAGAATCACTTTCACTCAAAAGAAAACAAAGGGATTAGAATATCTTGACATTTCACAGCAGGCAAGAGATATCTTAGGTGAAGAAGGTCTGCCGGAAGAGCGGGTATTTAAGGGTTTAAAGTACAGTTCATATGTAAATCTTGAATTGCAAAAATGGTGCATGAAAGCCGGCATAACAAAAAATATTACTTTTCATTGTGCAAGGCACACTTTTGCTACACTTCAGTTAACATTAGGAACGGATATTTTTACAGTTTCAAAATTACTTGGTCACAAAGATCTAAAGACAACTCAGGTATATTCAAACATAATCGATCAAAAAAAGATAGATGCGATAAATAAGATTCCGGAAATTAATATTTTTAATAAATAGAATTTCCGGATTCATATTTTTTGTCGAATATAAACCTGGTTTTTTAAAATATCAAGAACTTTATATATTATTTCCTTTTAAATATTTGTCAGCTGCTTGTTCTAACTCATCATCAGAGTTAATTCTGTTTTTAAAAATCCAATTATCTAAATCTCGTTTAGAAAAATATATCATTTTGCCTCCTGGTTTATAGAAGGGTATTTTCTTTTTGTGAGTGGATTTATATAAATATGAACTAGAAACGTTTAAGTATTTGCATGCTTCTTTAAATGTCATTGGTTGCTCCTGCTGTTCAGTCAGGATTTTTTCTATGTTGCTTAATTTTGTTTCAATTGTTTTTGGATTACTCATGATTTTATTTTTAAATAATTCTTAATATTTTTTGAAAACGGATTCCCGGCATATTTGTAATATTTGTTAAATAACCGAAAAACTCTTTACTGTAAATCTTATACCATAATTTTAGCAATTTCATAATAATTCTTTGAATTTTTCCTCAACAGATAAAACTGCTTTTACAAACTCCATATATGAATCCCGGAATTCAGGATTTATCCTTCCTAAGTATTGAGTTATATATTCCATTGCTATATAATTCTCTAGCCGATCAGTAATTACGATACTACTTTTACTTGTTTTGCCTACACGGCTTTGAAACTCAGGATGTTTCGCAAAAATGTAAACGGTATTTTCACGAATAATAGATCTTAATGGTTTTTTACTTATATCTTTGTGCGGATCATTTAGAGAATCAATTTTTAGAGTTAATGAATTCTTGTTTTGATGTAAATCTTCTTTTCCTCCCGGAAGAGTGATTTCGTAAATAGTATTTCTAAGTCTTTCCTTTTTGTTTCGGACTAGTGTTTTTTGAGTTTTGTTACCAGGAGTTAAAATTTGGTTCGAATTTCTTTGACGTATTTTATAGCCTTTGTATTTATATGTCCTCATTTCGTCTCTATCTTCTCCCGTAGAACTTTTCGATGTTGAATCGTAATTGAAATCTTTCAAAGCATGATTTATTTTTGTTTCGAGATCCTTTAACGTTTCCGAAGTATCAAACTTAGAATGAGAATCAAATTGCTTGATTATATCATCTTCATAGGTTAGTAATGTTTGAAAAAAAGCTTTTGATAATTCAGTATTTTTAAATTCTTTTCTGTTTGGAGTGGGTTCCAGTACTCCAGTAATGTCTATGTAACCAGTAATGTTAGATCTAGACCATATCTGAAATTTTTTAACTGTCCGGAATTGTTCGATTTTTGAAATTTCTGTAACTCTTCTTCCTTTATATACAAAAAAAGGATATCGGTTGAATTCAGTATCTGCAGAAGCTATCAAAAAGATCTTTACTGGGTTATCACTGATGTCAATTTCTTTTATTGTTTTCTTTTTTTTACTGTGGGTTTTTTCCAAAGCAGATATGACTTTTACATATGTTTCACTGGAGTATTTCGAGTATTCAAAAGGAATACATTTTACTGCCGAATTTTTGCCATCCTTTAATGTTAGAGAAATTCCTTCCCGGTTTAAAATCAGTTCAAAATGTTTTTCGATTTCAGTTCTAAGCTCTTCAAAATTAATAGATTCAATTGTGTCAGGATTAAAATCTGACAACGTAAAAATAGTACCTGATTGTGAATTTTCCGGTGCGGAGGACTCTGAAATTTCGAATGTTGGTTTTTCATTGTCTGGTTTATTGAACGTATCCGTTGTTATCTCAAAAGAGTATTTTGTATCAGAATTTTCTCTAATAGTTGAAACCTGAATTTTATTACAAATTGCAAAAAATGAAAACATCCCGAAACCGAACATACCATTTGTTTTTTGATCTTGCCTTTTAACAGATCTGAATATTGTAAAGGGTTCAGAAGAGTTTATTTCCATACCACTGCAGTTATCCTGGATAATAATTTTGAAACCATCATGTGTTGAATGAGTTTTGATTACTGATATTTCAATATTTCTGGAATAACTATTCTTATCGTAATATATTTCAGCTGCATCGATTGAGTTATCAATATACTCTGCCAGTATCCGGTATGGATCTATGTAATGAGATGCCTGCTGTATAATTGCTGCGTTATCGTACTGAATTTCTTTTGTAAATTTATCCATTTATATAAAATAGCGGTAGGCAGGACCTACCGCTTTAGTTAATTTTTAAATTAGGTTGCTTTTATTACTGGTTCTGCTTTTTTCGTTCTGCTATTTCTTTTTCGATACTTACTTTTAAATTTTTCAACTCTATCAATGATTTTAAGCTTTCTAGCTTGATTTGTATCAATTGCTTTTCCATTGATAATACATTCGAGAATTAATTTTTTCTTACCTGTAAGTTGAGTAAGTGTTTCGAAAATGTTTTTGTCAGATATATTTAAATCTTTTTCCTTACTTCCTTCTGGGTATGGAGATTCATTTAAAGTAAAAGAAGCAAATTGACTTGCTACTCTTTCTCCTGGTTTTCCAGCTGCGGTTAGTATTGTTCCAGCTTCATTAATCTCCCCGCTAACATTAATTGCCAAGTCAACATTTTCGCTGCCGTGAATTAACTCTATTATTGCCATTGCATTCTCTAAATCACCAATAGTAGAATGAAGTTTTAAATTTAAGGTCTGCTGACCTTTTTGAGAATTGAGATTGTTTATCTCCTCAACTATTTCTGTCGATTTTTCCTTGCTGAGGTCTTCTACCTCAATTTCTTTTTTAATCATAATTATTTATGTTTAAATTTTTGAAATTTACTTTTCCTTTTCTGGAATAGTACTTACGTGTTTCTTTTAGTTCTATGGAGCTTGGTTCGCGTTTATTTCTATTTATGTCTACATTGGTTTACCCTTTCTTAATAATTTATTTTATTAATACTTTCTACTCTATATAAAGCAATTGCTGTGCCACACTTAAAATGTCTGTTTTTTAAAGAAAAACGGCATTTTTGAATTGCTATATATTCTAATAGTAATTATATTAATTCATTGTAGAATAAAATATTAGAAAATGAATAAAGTTAAGCTTGATCCTGAATTAAATCCTAAAATTTTTAGAAAATTTTTAAATAAGGTAAAAAACACTGAGGAGTTCAAAAATATTTTCGAAGAAATTCATTCTGCATATCCAACTTTACCAAAATTATCTTTGGATAAAAAAATATTACTAGAAAGTCTGAATCAAATTCCAGAATTTTTTCCGAAAACTTTTAAAGATTTTATTACTGAAGATCCTATGTTGAAAGAACAAATTGAATATGCTGACTTCATAGCAGAATTTGATAAAAGTGTTTTGATTACTGGTGAAACTGGTACCGGTAAAGAAATTTTTGCTAAAGCAATTCATGCTTCGAGTAATAGAAAAGATAAGCCAATTATTTTTGTCAACTGTGCGGCTATTCCAAAAGAATTATTTGAAGCTGAAATGTTTGGAATTAAAGAAGGAACTGCAACTGGGGTAAAAGGAAGAATAGGAAATTTTGAATTAGCTGATCAGGGTACTTTGTTCCTTGATGAAATCGGAGAATTACCACTTGAACATCAAACTAAACTGTTAAGGGTAATTCAAGAAAAAAAAGTTACTCAAGTAGGTTGCAATAAAGAAATTAAAGTTGATTTTAGATTAATTTGTGCTACAAATAAGAACATACTAGAAGTATTAGACAAAGAATTTAGAAGTGATTTGTATTACAGGATTAACAATATAGAAATAAATCTGCCGGAATTAAGAAATAGATCCAAAAGAGATATAGAATTACTTATCAATCATTTTCTTAATGAAATTAATAAAGAAATGGATGGAATAGAAAAAGTTACAATTGAAAAGTCAGTTGTTGATAAATTAAAGAAATATAATTGGCCCGGTAATGTTAGGCAACTTCAATCATTTGTTAATAAAGCAGCATCATTGGCACTTTTCAAATCAAGTATTATAAATATTAAATTTATGAAAGACTATTTTCCTATGTACTTGAAAAAAAATAATAATGAAGTACAAAAAAACTAAAAGGAATTAGTAAATGAA
>DAORRV010000047.1:0-26370 GCA_035443185.1 Ignavibacteria bacterium
TTATTTTATATAAAATCTATCTCACAGTTTAATTCTGTTTTAAACCTAGTTAGATTAACCGCCTGTGATAAATTGACGTTAGAAATTCTGTGCATTAGCGTTAAGCAAAAATATACTGTTTGACGAATCCATTAGTGATTTTCAAACGGATGAGGAGTTTATTTTTTTGTAGACATTGCGAAATAATTTCCGGCAATTTATCATCACGGGTAATCGGGACGATTTTTTTGGTTCTTTTTTGATGGCTCAAAAAAGAACAGTAGAAAGTGATAACATCATATTTTATGCTAAAACGTTTTGGATGGAAATGGTTGGGAGGCTTAAAAAATATATTTTTTCTTATATAGTTCTATTAATTCATCCGAAGCGGTTTCCATATCATCTGAATTAATTTCAGAAATAGGAATTTTTTTCTTTTCGCGGTATCTTTTATCGTAATAATCTTTTATCATAATTTCAGTAAAATCATAAACATCTCCTTTTTCTAACAATATTAATAGCTCATCAAATATTTTATTACTAAGCTGTTGTTTAAAAAAATTACCTTTTGTTTTGAAAAGATCTGTCATTAGCTCAATCCCTTTTTCTTTATCTGAAAAATAATCACCAACAATTCTGTTCACTCTGCTGCTCATGGATCCTGTTAATTTTATTGATGATGCAGACTCCATAGATTTGTATAAAACTTCAGGCACAGTAAATTTTCCTACTCGTCTGCTTTCACTTTCTATCAGAAATGGATAATTTAAATTGTCATAAGCGCAGTGTTCGGAATTATTTAATCTGATCTGATTATAAATATTATTTTCAAATTCAGACTGGCCATTAACTTTTTTTACACCTTTAATTTCAAAAGGAATATGTCCGAGCAGACTTGAAAAATGCTTAGCGGCAAATTCCAGATCAATTACTGGAAGTCTTTGTGAAACAGAATTCAGTAATTCAGTCTTACCGCATCCTGTCAGCCCTGATATTTCCAGTAACTCAAAAGGAAATTTATCCAGATCAAAAAATTTATTTACTTCTTTCCTGAATGACTTTATTCCTCCCGAAAGTACTTCGACTTCAAAACCCAGATCATAGATCATTTTCGAAAGATAAGCACTTCTCCCTCCGCCTCTCCAGCAGTGCACAATTATTTTTTTATTTTGAGTGCCATTTGTTTCTATAAATTTCTTTAGATCCTCTGTTTTTGGAACGGCATATTTTAAGGCAAGTTTTATTGCTGCAGACTGTGAATATTTTTTGTAAATAATTCCGACATAATGTCGCTCTTCATTTGTTAATACAGGAAAATTTTTTGCAAAGGGGATTGATGCATTAGAAAATTCTTTTTCCGATCTTGCATCAATTAATAAAATCTTATTGGGAATATTCTTGAGATCTGAATGAAGCTCATTAATATCGATATATTTAATTTCATAATTCTTTAACAGATCCTTTACGGAGAGATCATCACCTTTATCTTTTGAAAAATCAGAAATTACTGATTCAATAAATTCTTTATCTGAAAGTTCTTTATCTTTCAAATCAACTCCAGCCAATTCAAATCAGGATCATTCATAATTAAAAATTACACTACCTTCTTTATACTGATCAGTGCTTTCCAATACTTCACCGACAATAGCTGCATAAATATCTCCGCGTTTGTGAAGTTCGAGAAGAAGTATATTTGAATGTTCTTTAGGAACAGTGATGAGAAGTCCGCCAGATGTCTGAGGATCATAAAGTAAATGTTCTTTTATTATATTTATTTCACCTTCGCTAATTGTATTATCTTTAGTATAATTTCTGTTAGACTTGTCACCTCGTGTCAATAGTTTTTCGCCTATCGCATGCTCGACTCCGGGTAATACAGGGAGTTGATTAATAAAAAATTTCAATACAGCTTTACTTGCAACAGCCATCTGCATTGAATGACCTGCCAGACCAAATCCTGTAATATCAGTGCAGCCATTAGCATGACAAAGCTTCATACATTCTGCAGCATCTTTATTAAGTCTAGTCATAGAAGAAATAAGCTGCTGATAAATCTTATCTTCAAGCTGCGCAAATTTAATTACATTATTTAGTATTCCTGTTCCAAGTGCTTTTGTAAGAATGAGTATATCACCCGGCTTTGCAGAATCGTTACCTTTAATTTCATTTGGATTTATTTTCCCTGTAACTGCAAGTCCGTAAACTATATTGGTAATATCTATAGAATGTCCGCCTATAATGACAGCTCCTGACTCTTTCATTTTATCAGCACCGCCTCTGAGAATTTCTTTCAGAATATTGAGATCTTCTTTTTGAGGAAATGCAACAATGTTCAGTGCGCATATCGGTTCACCGCCCATAGCATACACATCACTGAGTGCATTGGCAGCGGCAATCTGTCCGAATGTATAAGGATCATCCACTACAGGTGTAAAAAAATCTGTAGTCTGGATCAGTGCAGTATTATCAGAAATTTTATAAACGCCGGCATCATCTTTTCCTTCAAAGCCAACAAGTACATTTTCATTCGTATCCCATGTAATTTCTTTTAATGTTTTGGAAAGTATATCAGGAAATATTTTTGCTGCGCAGCCTGCAGAGGTAACCATTTGTGTAAGTCTTACTTTTTCATTATCCAAATTTCTGTATTAAGTTTTTAAAATATTTTAAAAAGTTATGGAATAGAAAATAAATTTACTGTAGTTTTTTCAGACAGATCAACATAGCCCAAAAGATTACCTAATTCATTTACTACATTTATATTTTTTATTAACAGATCCCTTCTTACAATTCCTTCTGCAGAAAAATAATCCGTCACAATAAAATTTTCATCAGGTAAACTTCCGCTGAAATAATAACTTCTGCTTATCTTCATACAATGAAAATTTTTTCCGGAGATGTCAATGTTTTCAAACCCTGTATATTTTTTTTGAATTCTGACAAATCCATTATTAATTAATTCCCATTCAGAATTTAATTCTAAAGGATATTTAATTGTTTTTAATGGAGGGTTATCTATTAATACAATGCTGTCATTAGATATAAGATCATTATTATATCTGAATGAAATTTCATTTAAACTGTTAAAATAATTACCGTTAATATAATATTTAATATTTCCTCTGAATGGACTTAGATTAGAACCATTTGATAAACTTGCCAATCGTATCAATCCTGAATCAGTCTGTTCAAAATATTCTCTTACGACTGAGCTGTGTCCATCCAGACTGTATTCATTTTTCAGTATTCTGACATTTTTGTTTTCTATAACTGTATCATTGACAAAAGAAGAAAATCCATAACCTGAAGCAGTATCTCCTTTATATAAACGTTTGAGAGAATCAGGACGAATATTTACAACTGCATTCTTTGTAGAATAATACCAGAAGGAATTTAGTGAATATGGATATTGAAAGTTCTCGTCATATACAATATTATTTCCGTTTTGAGAATTGTCACTACACGACGAAACAGAAATTACAATTAATAAAACAGAAACACATTTTATTATAATGTTCATTTTTAATTGGAAGGTAAAATTTTTCCTGTTACTTCTCCAAATCCAATTCTTAATCCATCTTTTTCACAATATCCTCTTATGATAAGTTCATCGCCGTCTCTGAGAAATTTTAGTTCATCTCCGTTTGAAAGTTTCACCGGTTCAGATCCGCGCCATGTGATTTCAAGTAGACTTCCGTAAGTTCCTTTTTCCGGTCCGCTTATAGTGCCTGATGCAAGAAGATCACCCGGACGCATATTACATCCTGTGACAGTGTGATGTGCAAGCTGCTGACACATATCCCAGTACATATATTTAAAATTTGATTCGGACAGGATCTCTTCTTTTTCTGATCCGGGAGTTTTCAAAATAACGTCTAATTTTATATCATATGAATTTTCTTTTACTCTTTTTAAATAGGGGAGTGGCTCAGGATCCTGTATTTCACTTTTTGTTTTAAATGGTTCAAGTGCTTCCATTGTAACGATCCATGGAGAAATCGAAGTAGCAAAATTTTTAGCGAGAAAAGGTCCGAGCGGAACATATTCCCATTTCTGAATATCACGAGCACTCCAGTCATTAACTAATACCATTCCAAATATATGTTCTTCCGCATTTTCAATTCTGATAGGATTTCCAAGTTCATTACCGGTACCAATAAAAAATCCCATCTCAAGTTCAAAGTCTAATAACCTGCTTGGTCCAAATGAAGGAGTTTCAGCATCGTCAGCTTTAGTCTGACCTTTTGGACGAATGATATCAGTACCGCTTAATACAACAGAACTTGCTCTGCCGTGATAAGCAACAGGAAGGTGAAGCCAGTTTGGCATTAATGCATTTTCTTTTCCGCGAAACATTATTCCTACATTGGTAGCATGATCTTTGGAAGAATAAAAATCTGTATAGTCTCCGATCTCTGAAGGCATACACAAAGTTGCATCTTTCTGAAGTATCAGGCATTCCGATCTTAGATTTTCATTGTTTCTAAGAAGTGGATTATTTTCATCAAGAAGTTCAGTAATTGCTTTTCTCACTTCACTCCAGACATTTTTCCCAAGTGACATAAATTTATTCAGTGATCCTGTATTAAAAATATCTTTGCCAGTGAAAGTCTTTTTCTCAAACAAACCATTTTTTTCAGCAGCATCAAGGTCAAGTATATATTCTCCTATTGCAGTACCTGCTCTTTTGGAATGATTCTCAGAAGTATAAAATATTCCGTAAGGTAAATTTTGGATTGGGAAATCCGAATTGCTTTTAATTTCTATAAATGATTTCATAGTATTATTTTCTCTCATAAAATTTTAATTTAGTAAGTTTAGTTTTTTCAGGTCATCTACCGGCTCATCAAAGCTGCAGCTTCCATAAGACCTTACAAATGTTGATCTGGCAAAATGTATATCTTCATTTTCAATTTCATATCCATTCCAGCTAAATCCAGACTCGGTGAATCTAAAATTTTCTGCTGACTCGTCTTCAAGTAACTTAATCATTTCATGCTCTGAAATATTATGCCGCTTCGCAATAATTCCTGCAGTAAAAACATTTATAAACCCATGCATCTTTGTATCTAAGCCAATGTCAAAATGTCTTATTGGATGATGGAGACCTGCGGTGAATTTCATTTCAAGATTTCTTTTTAAGCAGTATCCAACAGCAAAAGCAATTTGTTCGGAAGAAGGAAATGCTGTCTTTGTGATACCACCGGTTCTAAGTTTAAAACCTGTGTCATCATAATTTTCATTATGCATCTCAAGGGCATCAGCAATAAATTCTATATTACTTTTCCAGTCACCTTCCAAAGTCGATTCAGCAAAAAACGATAATTTAATTTCATGATCAGATCCTGTATTATCTGAAATAAATTTTAACAGTTCTGAAATTTCTTTATGGTCCTTATTCTTTATAATTTCATCCGGTATTTTATATTCAAAATTATTTACTTTAAAACTGGATTTGGTTTCATCAATAAATTTTGATCTTAACTCAAGATCAGACTTTAGTGAATTTTTAAAAGCTTCTAAATTCTCACCACCGGTAATTATAAGTGATATTTCTATAGGTTGTATCATCTCAGTTTTCCTATTAAAGAGTTGATATAGATCAGGAAGCAATTTTACCGGGCAAATAAACTTTGAAAGCATATTAGAATTTTTACCAGACTGATAATTGAGAAAATTATTAAAAGAAGTATTAAGATCAAGTTTTGCAGGCGGGAATAGACCTGCGTAATCGATCAATGATTCAGTAAATATTGAAATACTTTTTTGATTTGACAAAAGATAATTAATTTTTAGATTTTTTTAAAATAGTCATTCTTTCAAACTAAATAAATTTATTATTAAATCTATCTGACTGATTAATTAATTATTAATTGTAAAACATAAAATCAGATCAAAAATAGCAGTTTTAGATCATAAATTTAAAATTTTTCAGAATCTTGATATCAATTTTTTGATTGATTTATTTATTTATTTGAATTTTGTTAGGATTTTGTTAGGATTAGAATTATTTTATAGTAATAATTTATTTGCTGCAAAGTTCAGTAATATTAAAAAAAAATAGATATTAAAAACAATTGAAATTTGATATTTATTGAATTATTTTAGAACCTAAATTATGTACCTAAAAAATATAAAATTAATATTTTCAAGAAAAATCGATATTTAAATTATTAATCATATAAAAATTTTTAAAAATTAATTAAACAAAGAACGCAGATGAGAAATTTTAACAAATTTGTTTTAATTTTACTGGCTCATTTTATCATAGTAGGTTCTGCATTATCAGAAACTTATTATGTCAATGATGCAACCGGAAGTAACGGAAATTCAGCAGCCTTGGCTAAGAATTTCATGACTCCATGGAAGACAGTACAATATGCAATTGATAATGCTGCTGTAGTTGCAGGAGATAATATCGTTGTAGCTGAGGGAACGTACTCTGGCTTTATAGTTTCGAAGAGAGTCAATATCATAGGTGTTTGGAAAGGTTCAAATCCTTTAACAAACACAATTGTGAATTCTACTGTAACTCTAACTGCATCAGGAGGTAACCCTTCCAGCAGGATGGTTCTCAAAAATATGAGGATCGTATCACCAATTGGTGATGCTGTTGATGCAAGAGAAAGTTTTTTCACTTTGGAAAATGTTTTTGCTTCATCCGGTCAAACTTACGGATTAAGGTTCAATGCTGACATTTCAGACGCACTTCTTGAATCCTGCAATTTTGATAATTCAACTTACTGCGGAATATATTTTCCTACACTTTTTAGTACAAGAAAATTCAGAATGTATAATTCTACTGCCAGTAACAATGCTTATTGGGGAATTGCTGCATTTCAGAGAGCTAATAATCCTACCGTTATAGATGATGTTGAAATTATTCAATGTGCTTTTGAAAATAACAATCCATCTAATCAACAGCAGGGACATCAGATTTATTTTGAAAAATTATCAAATTCAGTTTTTAGAAATATATCAGTTGTTACACCTCCGGGAAATATCTGGATAGGAATTGATATTAATCTACTTGCCCGAACAGATTATACAGACATTCAAATTTTTAACTCAAATGTAAAAAGAGCTACTCCTGGAAGCGGAATCTGGATACAGGCAAGAAATGACCTTATTAATCCTCCTGCTTCACTTGATACTGTATTCTTAAGAGGATTGAGTTTTGAAAACTGTGATACTTTGATTGCATTTAACAGACAGGTATTGAATATGGTAGTGGAAAAATGTGATCTTAGTAATTATCTGGTTTATGGATTAGTCAATTATTCTGATCAGGGTGGAACAATTAATGCAAGTGATAATAAATGGAAAAACGGCGGCACACCTGATACGACTGTCATTTCCGGTGGACTTTTAACTTCGGGAAATCCTATTATTTCATTTATGCCTTCAACGGTTGGAATTTTTATAGGAATGGGAATACAAGGTGCAGGTATTCCTCCTGGTACAACTGTAATAGGTAAATCTCCAAATACAATTACTATGAGTGCAAACGCAACTGCAAATGCATTTATTCCATCGATCGGTTTTGCATTTAATTTTGCAACATCTACAGATCTTGTAAGGACTTCATTAAACACAATAAATTATTTTTCAACTAAGCAATATTCAATTATAAATCAGGATAATCAAGATTTTCCTGATCTGGCTTCTGCAATAGCAGGAACAACCAGTGGCGGTACTATATGGAATGTTCCATCTGGTATAATTCCCGGAAACACAGTTGTTGACAGAAACCTAACACTCATTAGTTCAGGTTCTGGATTTTTAAGTCCAATGAGTCTTACAACTTTTCAAAACTTATCTATTACCAATGCTACAATGACTATGAGAAGTGATTTTGCAGTTGCTGATAATTTTTCTCCAAACAGAATAAATATTGGACTTCATAATACACTCGTACTCAATGGCTCAATTACTCCGGGTGGAATAATTGAAGGAGGAATGAATTCAGATCTGGTTATAAGCGGAGCAGGTCCAAGTACTGGTTTAACTACAGTTGAAAACGGCATAAGAAATTTCAGAATGAACAGAGCTTCAGGAATTTCTCTTTTGGATAATATCTGGATTCATAGGTTATTATTTCTTTCCAATGGAGTGGTTTCATTAGGAAATTTTGATGTGAATCTTGGAACACATACTACTACTTTTAACCCGAATCCTTCTAACAGTTATGTTGGAACAAATGGCAGTGGAAATTTGAATAAATATTTTGAAGCATCCACTCCGGGACTTTATAATCTGGTAATAGGAAATAACGGCGCAGCAAATGCAAAAATATTTCTTTCGAATGCAACTTTTGCACCTGACGCTTATGTAAGTGCAAAAACTATTAATACTATTCATCCAAATAACGGATGCGGAACTGATTATTTAAACAGATACTGGACATTAAGTCAAAACGGTATTTCAGGATATAATGTCTGGAATCAGTTTGGATACCAGGATGCTGACGTAGTCGGAACTGAAGCTTCACTTAACGGAGCAAAATGGAATGGTTTCCAGTGGACTTCTTATACTCCTGTTAATGCAGCAGCTAATAACTTTGTAATACCAACTTCAAATTCATTTGGAGATTATACAGCAGGTTCTCCAACTTGTCTGGGTGGATCAAATACAATAGCAAATCTAAAAGTTCTTCTACAGGGTGCATATATTGGAGGCGGAAATATGAGAACTTCGATGAACGGCTTTGGATTGATTCCATTGAGTCAGCCTTATAACACCACACAGTTCAGTTATAATGGTACTGAAAGTGTAACAAGTATTCCTGCAGGTGTAGTTGACTGGGTTTATGTCGAGCTAAGAGACACTGACAATGGATCAGCAATTTTAAATGGTAAAAGAGCAGGATTTGTAAAAAGTGACGGAAGTATAGTGGATCTTGATGGTGTAAGTCCATTGAAATTCACAAGTGTTGCTGCAGGAATGTATTATGTAGTAGTTGGTCACAGAAACCATCTTCCTGTAATGAGTGCTAACAAAACAACTCTTAATGCTGTCAGTACGGTCTATGATTTTGCTACAGATCTTACAAAGTATTACGGAGGTGATGCAGCTTCTCTTACAGGCGGTTTATTCGGTTTGTATGCAGGAGATGCCAACAGATCATTTATTGTATCAGCAGCAGATTATACTGTAGTTACTAATAACTTATTACAGGCTAATTATAACGACGGAGATTTAAATTTAAACGGAACTGTTACTTCTGCAGACTATGGATTTGTAACTAATAGTCTGACAAAAGCTTCACAGGTTCCAAATTATCAATAACAGTAATTTTAAAAAAGCTATATGAAACAAATTAAATTTTTAGTATTAATTTTATTAACGGTATTCGCATTCAGATATTCTGTATCTCAGAATACCGTTACTAATACTATTACAAATTTTATAATATCCAATAACATTACAAAATTCAGTTTTGATGTTTACTCATTAAGAACCAGTGCACCTGATTTTCGAATGGGAAGTTCATCATATTTTTTCAGTTATACACAAGGTACTTTTGATAATGTCCAAATTACAAATGTAAATCCGAAATATACCGTTTCCAGTTCTACTAATTCATATAATGAAATGGATGCATTTACTTATAGCAGCGGTAAAGTTTCTATTCAGGTTTTTTACAACAGTAACGGACCTGGCGATTTAATTTCAAATGATCCTGGTTCATCAGGTTTAGGAGAAAAGATAGCTACAATTAATCTGGATATTACAAATCAAAATAATATGCCTGATCTTAAATGGAATTCTATAAATACTGCTGTTGTAGATCCGTTTTTTCAAAGCGCTATTTTAACTAATAATGGTGAATTTAATCAGCCGTTACCTGTTGAGCTTAGCAGCTTTACTTCAGTGGTTTCAGGAAACAGTGTTGATTTAAACTGGTCGACATCAATGGAGATCAACAACAGAGGATTTGAGATCGAAAGGAAAACTGAAAGTACAGACTGGAAAAAAATCGGATTTGTAGAAGGAAGCAGTAATTCCAATATTTCTGTTAATTATGTTTATAATGATAGATCATTATCAAAAGGAATTTATAATTACAGACTAAAGCAAATTGACTTCAATGGTAATTTCGAATATTTTGATTTACATTCCGAAGTTAATATTGGTACACCTGCTGCATATTCATTGTCACAAAATTATCCAAACCCTTTTAATCCATCAACTAAAATTAATTTTACTATACCGGAAAATTCAAAGGTAAGTCTTAAGATATTTGATATAAGCGGTAAAGAAGTTAAAACTATTATCAACAATGATTTCCGTAATGCAGATTATTACACAATAAATATTAATCTGGGTGATCTATCGAGCGGAGTATATTTTTATACATTAACAGGATCCAATTTCATACAAACAAAAAAAATGACACTTCTAAAATAGTGTCTTAAATCATATAATTTTTTAAAATGAGTTTAAAAAAAATATTTATTTCAGGAGGTAAAATGAAGAAAATATACAAATTGAGTTTTTTATTTGTATTGCTGTTTACTGCATTTAATCTAAATGCACAGAATACAGCAACTGTTACAGCTACAAATTTTGAGATCATTAATAACGGAGCAAATTTCCGTTTTGATGTTCATGCTCTAAGAACCAGTGTTGCTGCTTTTGATATGGGCAATTCAAGCTTTGTAATGGATTATGCACCGGGTGCTTTGAATAATGCAGTATTATCAAATCAGAATTCCAGATTCAGTACAGGAAACTATAACTCCATGACATCAGCTGTATTTTTTGGTCAGCAGGTAGCTTTGCAAATTAATTTTAACTTTGGAGGACCCGGAGAAGAAATAACAAACGTTCCCGGCTCAACGGGTTTTGGTGAACGTCTTGCAACTATCACAATGGATATACTTCAGAATGTACAGGCAAATCTGGTTTGGGATCCATCATCATCTGATATCGTAACCACTAATTTTACACCGGTTACAAGTACTTATAACGGAAACTATAACGGAACACTTCCGGTCGAGCTTACCAGCTTTGTATCTGCTATTAGTAATAACAGTGTTACTTTGAGTTGGGCAACTGCCTCTGAGCTAAATAATAAAGGATTTGATATTGAAAGAAAACCTTTAGTTGAAAATTCTACCTGGTCAAAGATAGGATTTGTAGATGGTAATGGTACTGTAAATGAAACTAAAAATTATTCTTACAGAGATCAGAATCTTGCAACAGGAAATTATTCATACAGACTTAAGCAGGTTGACTTTAATGGTAATTTCGAATATTTTAATCTTCAGAATGAAGTGATAATTGGTATTCCTCAAAAGTTTGCTTTGGATCAGAATTATCCTAATCCATTCAATCCAAGTACAAAGATCAATTTCTCTTTACCGGTTGATTCAAAAGTCACACTTAATATTTATGACCTTAGCGGAAAATTGGTACAAACACTTATCAATAATGAATTGAAATCTGCGAATTATTACACTGTTCAATTTAATGGTGCTAACCTGTCCAGTGGAGCTTATTTCTATTCACTTGTAACAGGAGAAAATTCCGATACTAAAAAAATGATACTGATCAAATAAATTTTTAATATTCATTTTACCTGATATTTTAAGTCCGCAAAGAATTTAACACTCTTTGCGGATTTTTTAATTATAAATTCTTTTAATATTCAAAATCAAAATAAAAATGGAATACAGAATTGAACATGATACAATGGGCGAAGTAAAAGTTCCTTCAGACAAATACTGGGGAGCTCAGACTCAGCGTTCAGTTGAGAATTTTAAAATAGGCGGGCAACGTATGCCAGTGGAAGTGATAAAAGCATTTGCTGTTTTAAAAAAAGCTGCTGCTGCTGCTAACAATATCTGTGGTGTACTTGCAGAGGATAAAATGAATGCCATTATGAATGTCTGTGATGAAATATCTGACGGAAAATTAGAATCAGAATTTCCATTGGTAGTATGGCAGACCGGCTCAGGTACTCAGTCCAATATGAATGTAAATGAGGTCATAGCAAACAGAGCGCATGTGTTAAGTGGCGGGAAACTTACTGATGAAAAAAAAATACTTCATGCAAATGATGATGTAAATAAATCTCAGTCTTCTAATGATACTTTTCCGACTGCAATGAATATTGCAGCTTACAAGATGCTGATAGAAACTACAATTCCCGGAATAAGGCTGTTAGCGGACACACTTTCTGAAAAATCTAGGAAGTTTATGAATGTGATTAAGATTGGCAGAACTCATTTTATGGATGCTACTCCGCTAACACTTGGACAGGAATTTTCCGGATATGCTGCTCAGCTTGAACATGGTTTGAGAGCTATTGAGAATACTCTTAAACATTTGTCAGAGCTTGCTTTAGGAGGATCTGCAGTCGGTACAGGAATTAACGTTCCGGAAAATTACGATACACTGGTTGCAGAGAAAATTTCTGAATTTACCGGTTTTCCATTCATAACAGCTCCGAACAAATTCGAGGCACTTGCAGCCAATGATGCAATAGTTGAGGCTTCAGGAGCTCTTAAAACTGCAGCTGTAAGTCTGATGAAAATTGCTAACGACATAAGAATGCTTTCATCTGGTCCGAGAAGCGGAATAGGTGAAATTTTTATTCCGGAGAATGAACCTGGTTCATCGATCATGCCCGGTAAAGTAAATCCTACACAGGTAGAAGCAATGACAATGGTATGTTCTCAGGTGATTGGAAATGATACAGCAATTACTGTGGGAGGAATGAGCGGACATTTCGAACTTAATGTTTATAAGCCAATGATGATCTATAATTTTCTTGTTTCAGCAAGACTCATTGGAGACGCATGTGTTTCTTTTAATAATAATTGTGTAAGTGGAATTGAACCAAATTATAAAGCAATTAATGAAAATGTGGAAAGATCTCTAATGCTGGTCACTGCTTTGAATCCTCATATAGGTTATGAAAATGCTGCCAAAATTGCCAAGAAGGCTCATAAAGAAAATAAAACTCTTCGCGAAGCTGCAATAGAACTTGGTCTGCTGACCGATGAAGAGTTCACTGAAAAAGTAGATCCTTCTAAAATGGTTGGTAAAATTACTTCTGATAAATAAATTATGCAGATCTTTAATGATGAAGTCTTTACTGAATTTCCAGTAATCGAAACAAGGAATCTTATATTGAGGGAATTTAATTCTGAAGATGCTGAAGTCTTATTTCAAAATTATTCAGATAAAGAAGTGATGAAATATTTTGGAAGGGAATTATTCAAAGACTTTTCTGAAGCTGAAATAAAGATTGAGAATACAAATTCGGATTTCAAAAATAAACTTGGAATCAGGTGGGCTGTTTGTCTTAAGTCAGATAAAAAGCAAATGTTAGGAAGTTGTGGATACTGGAGAATATTAAAAGAGCATTTAAGAGCTGAGATCGGATATGAATTATCAAAAGAATTTTGGGGGAAAGGAATTATGACCGAAGCACTTCAGGCGATTATTGAATTTGGATTTACAGGAATGAAACTGCATTCTATTGAAGCTAACATAGATCCTGAAAACTTAGGATCTGTAAAAATTCTCGAAAAACTTGGCTTTGTAAGAGAAGGTTATTTCAAAGACAGTTTTCTGTTCCAAGGTAAATTCACTGATACTTCCAGCTATTCATTGATCAATATAACTGACAGTTTTAACAAATGAAAAAATATAAGTTTATTAAATTTGAGCATGAAAGATTAGAAACTGAAGAAAGTATGAAAAGGGGAGAAACTTTTTATAAATTAATGAAAAAAAGAAGAAGCATAAGGGAATTCTCACCTGAAATATTTGATGTTAAATTACTTGAATATGCAATCAAAACAGCCGGTACAGCACCATCGGGAGCGAATAAGCAGCCCTGGAAATTTATCATAGTTGAATCACCTGAAATTAAAAAAGAGATCCGCATAGCCGCTGAAAAAGAAGAAAGGGAAAGTTATGAAAGAAGAATGCCTCAAAGTTGGCTGGATGATCTGGCTCCGCTAGGAACAGACTGGCATAAAGAGTTTCTCGAGATTGCACCTTATTTGATCGTTGTCTTTAAAGTGGATTATCTGAAAGTTGATAATGAATTAAAAAAACATTATTACGTAAATGAATCTGTAGGACTTGCAACAGGTATTCTTTTAGCTTCTTTACAAAATATGGGTTTGGTAACTCTTACTCATACTCCTTCACCAATGAATTTCCTTCAAAAGATACTGAATCGTCCTTCAAATGAAAAACCATATCTCTTAATACCGGTAGGATATCCTTCTGTTAATGCAGAAGTACCGGATATTTCTAAAAAAGATGTTAATGAAATAATGGAAATTATTTAGATAAAATACATTAAGCACCAGATGTAACTGCTATATATGAAAGCAGATAGCAATACTCACTTAAATGGTTAAATAACTAACGCTTGTTGAGGGATTGATTGAATATTGAAAATAAAAAACCCGGCATTAACCGGGTTTTTTTATATTTTATTAATTATGAATCAATTCTAATTCGTTAGATATTTATCTATAGCAGTTTTGAATTCATCATAATCATGTTTACCTATCAATGATTTTTTGAGTTTACCATCCTTATCATAAATAAAAGTCCCTGGAATAGCTCCTTCCCAATCTTTACTTACATAATTCAGCAGTTCTTCATCTTTATCAAAGTTATTGTAATATGTATCAAAGTCCACACCGTTCTTTTTTAGAAAAGTAGTTATTTCATCTTTGAAATCATTTCCGAAATCAAGTGAAACAAAAATCAGCTTAAAATCCTTGTCCTTATAATTTTTTTGTATTTCCATAAGGGCAGGAAATTCATCTACACAAGGTTTACACCACGTAGCCCAGTAATTAAACAAAATTACTTTATCTTTATTATCACTGATTATTTTGTCAAGAGTTTCTTTATTTGCAGGTATTAATTCCTGTGAAAATGAATTTACACTGACTGATAAAAGAATTACTATTATTAAAAATTGGATGAATTTCATTGATTAAAAATAATTTTAAAGAAAATTTATCTTTTAATTGAGCAACCGAAAGCTTTAGTTTGACTAACAGGAACTGCCTGATCTGAATTCAGACTTGCAAGTGTTAACTTAAGGTCACTTACTGTTACTTTGTCTGCTTCTTTATCGTCATCTATTCTTCCGTGATACACAAGAGTCATATCACTGTTTTTTATGATAAATACTTCCGGAGTTTTTTCAGCAGCAAAAAGATCTGCAACTACATTATTGTTGTCTTTTAAAATCGGAAAATTATATCCTTTATCTTTAGCATGTGCAATTACATCTTCTGTAGATTCAGTTTTATTTGAATTTATTCCCCAGATTGCTACGCCATTGCTGCCAAATTCAGATACAAGATTATTTATTCTGTCAGTATATGGCTGAACAAACGGACATTGTGTTGACATAAAAATTATCACAGTGTAATTAGCTCCAGATTTACTTAGAGTATAATCTGCACCATCATAATTTGTAATTGTAAAATCTGCAACCGGCTGTCCGATAGAAAATCCGTCTGAAGCAGTTTTTGAAAAACCATTAGCTGTGAAAATTAAAGCGATTACAAAAGTTAAAATTAAGTTTAACTTTTTCATTATAGCCTCCTTGTTTTATATTAATTATTATTAAAATATTGAATATTACGTATGCCGGAGTAAACGACATATTTTTTTAAATAGTTTCGTAAAATTATAATTTTATTTCTAAAATAAAAGTTAAAACTATTTAAAAATAACAGAAAATATTTTTTTCATAAAAAGTCCTTGTAATTTAATATCATTGAACATATTTTGAAACAATCCAAAAATATTAAAAACCATTATTAAAAACCATTAAAAAGATGAAAAAACTTCTAAAATGTTTTTTTGTAATAATTATATTTATGTCTTTTCTTACAGAAAAGGCAAATTCTCAGGGATTTAACAGTATTGTTACCCCTGACGGAATTTATGTAATTGCAGTAGGGGATAACGGACTGGTATTCAGGTCATCAAATTCCGGAAACTCCTGGTCAAGCTATACCATTAATTCAGAAAATCTCAGCAGCGTTTCGTCAATAGAAAATGATGTCTGGATAGCGGGAGAGAATGGTAATATTCATAAAACCGGTAAAACAAATTCTGCAGTATCTACATTTACAACAGGATCAACATCAAATGTAAATTCAATTACCTTCGTAAATAATTCAATTGGTTATATCTGTGGTGATAATGGTACTGTATATAAAACTTTAAACGGTGGTGAAAGCTGGTCTCTATCTAACAGCGGTATTGCCGGTGTTAGTTTAAATTCAATTTCATTTCTTGATGAAATGAAAGGAGTTGTAGTAGGTGATGAAGGATATGCATATCTCACAGATAATGGAGGTATGACATGGACTGCACAGGAAATGGTGACAAGTTATAATCTTTTGAAGACTAAGTATTTTGATGAAGGGATAGTTATTACAGGTGAATTTGGTGTTATGAAAACAAAATTGAACAGCGGGATATGGAATAATGTCGATACAAAGATTAATTCAGATTTCAGAGGAATAAGCGGTACTTCATTTTATAATGTACATGTCTGTGGCGGCGGAGGTTTTATTAGAAACAATTCCAACAGCAGTGCTGACTTTTTAAACTTCGAAATTAATCCTATGATGGCTAACCTTGTTGACATTTTTTATTATGATAATAATCTTGGTTTTGCAGTCAGCAGTTTAAATAAAGCAATCATACGAACTACAAATGGAGGAATTTCTTGGGAACTTCCTTCAGGTACTAATGTAGTTCAAAACTGGACGCAAAAGTCACCCGGCGGAAGCGGTATAGGAAATAATCTTTGTATGCATCCAACCGACAGAAATTCTACATTCGTGGTGTATGGAAATAAAGTATATGTCAGCAGAGATAAGGGTGAAATCTGGAATCAGATCGCTACTATTTCAATTGGTACTAGAGCTCATTCATTTTATGTAAGTCCTGTCGATACAAACATCTGGTTATCTGCTATTACAGGTTCAGGAACAGATAAAGTCGTAAGATCCACGGATTATGGACAAACCTGGAATACAATTATTTCTTATGATTTTAGTACTTATGGTCAGCCTTTAGAAATGGATCAGAATGATCCAACAAATTTTTATTTTGTTCCTGCTAATTCTTCAGGTACCGGATTGTTCAGATCTACTGATAACGGGGCTACATTCAATCTTGCAGCACCTTATAATAATTCTTCCATCGGATCTCCTTGTGATCTGATCGTAATGTGGGATAACTCAGATATAATGTATTTGGGAGATGACGGAGCTGATATTTATAAAACTACGAACAGAGGTGTAAACTGGTATCTTGTAAAGCCCGGATCCTCTTCTGAAATTCCTTCAATGTGTAATTCTGTTTTCGATCAGACAATTTGTTACGCAACCAGCTGGAGTAGTTCACAGGTTTTTAAAACTACAAACATAGGTGAAAACTGGAATATTACATCAAATAATTCCGGCAGCGGATGGGGATCAGATGTATGCAGAGAAGATCCTACACTTGTATTGACAGGGAATTACGGCTCGCAGTCTTACCTAACTACAAATGGAGGAGCAAATTTCTTTAACGTCAATTCAGGACTCAGCGGTGCAGGGGCAGGTATTCTGGTGCCTGACAGAAGTTATCTACTTAATATGCAGACCGGCAGCTTGTATAAAATGAATATCATATACGATGTGATAACAAACATAAATGAAAATACAGCTTCCATTTCTGTTCCTGAGAATTTCGAACTTTATCAAAATTATCCAAATCCTTTTAATCCTGTAACAAACATAAAATTTTCTATACCGCAAAATGGAAATGTTTCTTTGAAGATATTCGACAGATTAGGTAGAGAAGTGGAAATTTTATCCGAAGGATTTAGAAATGCAGGAACGTATGAAATTAATTTTGATGCATCTAATTTATCATCAGGTGTATACTTTTATAAATTAGTATCAAATGATTTTGTCTCGACTAAGAAAATGCTGCTGGTAAAATAAAAATAGTTTTTTATATACAATATAAAACCGGCTGAATATATTTCAGTCGGTTTTATTATTTTGCAAATTCTTTGGTATAATTTTTTGGTTCTTTTTAACTAATAACTCAAGTTTAGATAAAAGCCAGTCTTTCCTTCTGAACTGAGGCTCAGAAGAAATTGTATTATAAAGAATTTCTATCGAAGTTCTATCATTCCTTACACTGTCAATCTTAATTACAGCTTTAAAATATTTTATAAACTTTAACTGATTAATTAAAACATCTTTTGATAATACTTTATTGGTCGAAAGAGATTGAAAAGTAGTCTCAGCCAGTGAAAGTGCTGAATCAAAATAGCCTTTTTCAAAATAAAGAATCATATATATTACTTCAGTGTCCAGTTTAATAATTATATTATCTCTTTTAACCTTTGAGAGAAAATTTAAAGCTTCATCATAATTATTTTTTTCGAAATTAAGATAAGCAAAACTAAAGTTCGAAATGTTTTTCTGAGTTTCAGGATTATGATAGGTCTTGTGTTTATTTATATATTCTTCTGCCCAGTCATATTCTTTGAGTTTTAAAGCATAAAGTAAAATACTTCTGTATTCAGAAAAATTAATATATCCTCTGCCTTCAGAAATGTACAGATCTTTACTTATCATTAATTTATAGTTTTCAAAAAGATCTCTTAAATATTCTTTTTTACCATTTTCTATATTTATTAAATAATAAATATTTAAATGTGAAAAGAATGTGTACAGAAGATTTTTATTCAAATGTGAAGTCATTTTTAACAATACATCATTCATACTTGTAAGATTTTCTTTAACATAAGGGTCTTTCATTAGAAGTATATCGTATTTGCAAAGATCTACAAATAATGATTCTGATCTTGAAAGATCATTTCTCGATTCAAGGTATTTGATCAGATCAAAAGTTTCAAAAAAACCTTCAAATGTATTTTCAAGGTCTGCATCTTTAAAAGATTTTTTATTTACCAGCATCATATTACTATAAACTGTACTGGATAAAAGTAGATGCAATAAAATATATTTATGTGCATTTTTCAGATCATTATTTAATCTTTGCAGATTATTTGTTCTGATATTAAAGCTGGCTTTCAATTCCTCCCTGAAATTTTTGTAATAGAACGACTCATTAGTAATACCCTCATGATCAAGTCTTTCATTAATCTGTTGTGACAATTTTTCAAACATTGGATACAAAATCCTTTTATCATACTGGTCAAGCAGACTGGTCTGCCTCCTGTCATCATTTGATTTAATATCTATGCAAACCAGAAAATCCTCTGATAGCTTTGCTAAATTAGAAAAATATTTCCGAAACAAAGTATCATTGTATTTTTTACCGGGATTTATTATTGAAAATAAATTTTCTTTTGTAAAGTCTATTGAATTAAATTCAGGGTAGTAATTCTTTATTTCATTAAAAAGCCTTACAAGAGTTGATTGATTATTGAAAAATGGAGACGAAACAAATTTCTCAAATTCATTAAGTTCCTTTTTTGAAAATGTGCTTAATACTTTTATTAAATTAGATGTGTGAAGAGATTTTTTAGAGCTTTTAGAATTAATATGCCCGTTAGTACTTAACGAACCAGTTAATCTAACTTTCTCGTTTATTACTTTTTTCATGTTAAATTTAAATTAATCAAACCCCAAATTCGAAATAAATATAAATTTATTTTGTGTTATTCTATCAAAGGAAAGAGTTTCTTTCTTTGAAATTTCAATTGATTTTTTTTAAAAATCAAATTACAGCAAATCTCAAATTGTTAATAGTTGTTTTAAAATTTTACTTTTAGATAAAAATAATTTGATAGAATGTATATACTTTATTTACAAAAAAAAATCTCTAAAATTAACTTAAATTGAACTTAAATTTTATTATAAAAAACACTTTCTATTGTAAACAAAGTAATAACTTAGTCAGTTTTGATATGTTTTTAATTAATATTTAAATTTGAATGTGAAGAATATTTTAATCTTAATTCTACAAAACATTAAAAGGATAATATTTTTATAAATTGGAATATTGAAGTAATTTAAATCCGGATTTAAAAGTAAAAATCAGCATAATTTTTCTTTTGAGAATATATTCTTACATTTTAAATTTGTAAAGTCTTTTAATGGCACATATAAATTATCAATATTTCAACAATGTATTCACATTTATAACTGCTCCAGTCAGTAATTATTATCTTATACTAAAATATTATAATGCAATAGAAACCCGGAGTTCAGTTCCGGTTTCCTTTGCTGCCAATATTAATTATTATGAATTTATTAATATGCAAAACTCAGCATTTGGAGGTAATATGATTCAGAAGGGAGAAAGATGGTGCATATTTAATGGTGATACAAAACAGGAAGGTATTATTGATCTTGATGATATGCAGCAGATAGACAATGATGCTTATAATTTTGTTCAGCAACAACCTTATATTTCAGATCTGAATGGTGACAATATTGTAGATATTACTGATATTGTAATTGCAGATAAAAATGCGTTTAATTTTGTCTCTTCGGTTACACAATAGATTCCCCCCACTTTTATTTATAGCGGAGTAAATAACTCCGCTTTTTTTTTATGGGAAACATTACCGCTAATTAAATATTTAGTTTGTATCTTCAAAATACAGTTTAGTATTGATGTAAAATTAAGTATCTTAGCTAAGTTAAAATTTAAAAACTTTAAGGTACAAATATTGATTTTTACAATGTTTAAAGGAACTTTGCAAATCTGATCCCCCTATGTTTTTAAACGTAAATTTTTGCAAATTTAAAATTAATTTTTATTGAATATTTTTTATCACTTCCATTTTACTGCAAATGTATAAAGGACTTATCCGCAGGTGTAAAATAATGATTCTGTCATCTTCAATGTTTGTATTGTTGATAGGCATTGCTATGCTTTTTTTCCCGGGCGGTAACCTCGTGGATAAAACTTCGATTCATTATAATTTTTTTTTTAATTCATTAAGTGACCTGGGAAATTCAATAACAATTACCGGTAAAGATAATACCGGTTCAAAAATATTATATATTACTGCTTTTGGAAGTCTTGGACTTGTTATGATCTATTATTCGAGGATCTGGTGGGGGATGGGCTCAGATGTGATAAATATGAAAGTTGTCGGTTATACAAGTAAAGTATTTTTAATTTTAAGTGGTCTAGGCTTAATAGGAATTGCTTTTACTCCGGTAAGTACATTATTTGAAATGCATATGATATATTTTGAAATAATGTTATTCGCTTATTCAGTTTGGATCATATTAACTATGATCATACAAAACAGTAATGACAAACTTCGTAAATTGTTCACGATGAATTTTTTCAATCTATTAATAATCATAGTTTACATTTTAATAATGCTGAATTATGTTAAACCTGAGAAAGAAGATGATTTTCAATTTTATGCATTCTCACAAATGATCGCCATTTTATCCATTGTTGTGAATCTGTTTATTCAGTCAGTTGGACTGATGCATTTCCTCAAAACTACAGACTACAGAAGAAGCGGCATCAGAGATTTTTATGTCTGATCTTTTTAAATAAATTAATTGGAGGTGAGTTATATTGTAATTAAAATTTGTTCGGATCCATTTTTATTTCTTCCTTAATTAAAATTTCCGCTCTTCAATTTCTTTTTCAATTTATCCTTATTTACTTCATACTTGGCAAACATTTTTCCGTCTATCATTAAGACCGGTATTTTTAATTTGTATTTTTGAAGTTCAGCTTTAGTTTCAATATCGATAACTTCAACATTAAAATCATAACCGGTATTTAATTCAAGAATACTTTCATTAACTGTATTAAACATTACTTCACATAGATGACAATTCTTTTTAGAATATATCTCTATTTTCAAAACTAAACTTTAGTATTTTTCAGATCAAGATCCTTTTCTTTTGTAAGGAGTTTAAATAGCAGCATAGTACCACCCAGGATCATAACAACTGAAATTATCTGAGCCTGACTTAATCCGAATATTATTCTTGGATTCAATCTGATTATTTCTATCAGAATTCTTTCAATTCCTGACAATATTAAAAAGTAAGAAAAAATAATTCCGGGAGTTTTGAATTTAGCTCTGTTCTTCCAGAGGAAATAAAATATAAATACTGAAACTATAGTTTCATAAACAGATGTAGGATGAACAAGTACTCCTTCGGCAGTCGGAACCGTACCATTCGAATAACTGTATCCGATGAATTCCCAGAACGTCCCGTTCACTTCAGTACCGTAATCTCCGTCACCGGACAAATGACAACCTATCCTTGCAATTCCATAACCGATAGCAGCACTAGGTGACATCATGTCAAACATTTTCAGTACTGAGATTTTTTTTACTTTGCAATAAATTAATACTAAAATAATTGCAAATGCTAATCCTCCATAAAAAGTAAGTCCAGAAGGTGAAAATATTGTATCAAAAGTAAAATAAGTTGACAATGCTCTGTCTGAACCAAAATTCCATTCTTCTATAATATAAAAGAACTTTGAACCGACTATACCGCCAATAAGACAAAGAAATGTTACAGCTACTCCAATGTTCTCATCCATTCCGTTTCTTTTAAGTTCTTTACTGAATAAAGAACTCCCGACTAAAAATGCTATTCCAAGCATCAGTCCGTAACTATATACAGGTACCGGACCTATTTCAAATAATTTAGGATACATTATATTTTTCTGTGAATATTTCCAGGAATTTCTTCTCCGGTGTTGATTTAATTTTAATATTTTTTGGTGAGATCTTTATTTCGAATTTACATTTGTTCTTTCCGTATTTTAATAAGATGAGATCGTAATCAACATTCTTAAATTCATAAAATTTAAACTTATGACATGCAGGTCCTGCTTTTGAAATATCAAGGATCGGAGCTGACAAACCTTCTATATTAAATTTTAAAATTTTATTTTCTGTATCAATAGCGGAATCTAAATTTATTTTATATTCAAAATTTTCAAAAACTTTTATAGTCCTGAAATCAAACTGAATGAATTCTTTATCTTTTGTTTTATCAAACTCACGGCTGATATACAGTTCATACTCAAATTCCAGCTTGTCAGGTCTTACCTGTTTAGTTCTCATAAGAAATAAAATTTTTATTTATCTAAAAAAAACTTAATATTTTCAAAACCACTCACTGTCACTTCGGATCCGTCCGACATTTTTTTTAACTTTACTGAATTACTTTTAATCTCTTCATCGCCAATGACAATAACAAATTCGGCTTTAGACCTGTTTGCTTCCTTCATCTGAGACTTTACGCTTCTGTTAAGAAAATCAGTCTCACATTTGACACCAATATTCCTAAGGTTTTCTAACATTTTAAATGAGAACTTTTTACTTTCTTCACCCATGCTTACTATAAATAATTTCAATTCGTCATTATTATCAGGCAGAAGTTCTTTTGATTCCATGATCATCAGAAGTCTTTCAATGCCTGCTGCAAATCCAATTGCCGGAGTCGGTTTACCACCGAGCTGCTGAATCAACAGATCATATCTTCCGCCGCCGAGCAAAGCATTCTGTGCGCCGAGTGCATCGGATATAAATTCAAATGTGGTCGATGTATAATAATCAAAACCTCTTACAAGTCTGTTGTCAGTTTCAAATTCAATTCCATTTACAGTAAGTATATCTAGTATCTTTTCGAAATTACCTTTGGTTTCATCATTCAGAAAATTATAAAGTACAGGTGCGTCTTTTAAAATCTTTAGATCTCCCGGATTTTTGGTATCGAGAATTCTTAAAGGATTAATTACAAAACGTCTCTGGCTATCGGGGGAAAGTTCGTTAAGATAATTACTCAAATAATTTTTAAACTCTACAAAGAAAACATCCCTTTCCGCTGCAGTTCCGATCGTATTTAATTTTATAATAGAATCATCAATTCCAAATGATCTGATTATACTGTCGGCAAGAATTATCATCTCTGCATCACAATAAGGATCATTGCTTCCGATTGACTCTGCACCAAATTGTGAGAATTCCCTGAACCTGCCGGCCTGCGGTCTTTCCCGTCGGAACATATTTGTTATATAGAAAAGCTTTTGAAGAGGGGATTCGTTATTAAGATTATTCTCAATATATGCTCTGATCACAGGTGCAGTCATTTCCGGCTTTAGAGTAAACTCGTCATTCTTAAAAGTGTACATTTCTTTTGACACAATATCAGTCTCTTCGCCGATCCCTCTTTTAAATAGTTCAGTCTTCTCAAAAGTAGGCGTACGTATCTCTGAAAAATTATAGATTTCGAAATTTTCTCTTACTTTTGTTTCCAGAAAATATCTCTGACGTGCTTTTTCAGGAAGTAGATCGTAAGTACCTTTTGGTTTTTGGATAAGCATTGGCAAAAATATAATTTTAATGTCATTAAATAAACACAATTACAATGTTCAATGTTTAATGTTCAATGCTGAATTTTCGATGTTATTATTAAATGATCAATTTAAACTATACTGAAACTGGCGGAGTGATTTTTATTCCCGTCAGAAACACGCATGATCTTAGTGTATTCAGACTGAACAGGAATTCAAATCTTTACAAATAAAATAAATTTTATATCAAAAGGGAGAATGGCATTTTAAACGGTTTTAAATTTTAATTCAAAAACAGTCATCATCAAATAGTAGCAACTCATTTCAACTTCGAAAGGACTCTTATTTAGTTCGAAAGCCCGAGTTGTTAGTTCGAGATCAGTCATTTCTATTTTGGAGACATTTGTTTTTAGTTCGAAGAAACTCGTTTTTAGTATGAATGATTAATTGTTATTTCTAAGACACTCAATGTTAGTTCTAAAGCATTTGTTTTAGTTGGAAGACACTCATTTATATTGCGAAAACAGTTGTCGAAAATTCGAAGACATTTAAATACAGTAAAATCAGCTATCTGAATAAATCGTAAAATGTAACAGCTATGATTAACAGATTCTTAATTAATTTATATTTTTTTTTAAATAAATTAATTACATTAAAATAAAAAATTTGTATGAAAGCTGACATGATTTTTAAAATTAAAATAATTTAAAAATGGGTGAAATAAAAAATTTAAGTGAATCGGATGCTATTGAAAAAGTCAAAGAGTTAGCCGAAGAAATTGATATTTGTATGTTATGTACATATGAAAACGGAAGAATGATGGCTAGACCGATGTCAACTCAGAAGGTTGACGACGAAGGTAATGTTTGGTTTCTTTCGGACAAAAGCAGTGATTCAAATCGTCAGATCGAAAACAATAACGAAGTTGATCTGCTTTATTCCAAAGACTACTACAAATATTTAGCATTGCATGGCTCTGCTGAAATATTATTCGACAAGGATAAAATTAAAGAACTCTGGAAGAAGCATGCAGAAATCTGGTTCACTGAAGGAGTTGATGATCCGAGAATAAGTGTAATAAAATTTAATTTTGATGACGGGCATTACTGGGATAATAAAAACGGTCGTATAGTTCAACTGACAAAAATGGCGGCTTCATTACTGACAGGAAAGACAATGGATGATGGCATAGAAGGTGATCTGGAAAATTTATGAGCATAAAATATTATAAATTGTAATGAATCTTTGCAAATTTTTGTAACGTCAACACGTTTGATTATTTTTCACTGCAATGCCGGAAATTTTAACTTACCTGGTTTTCAACTTAAGTGAATCTTTTAATTCAGATTGGGCATGAAATTTACCACGCAGAATAATACCATTGATATTTTTTGTATTGTTAATATTTTCCAATGGATCAGACCCAAGAAGAACAAAATTCGCTTTTTTATTGATCTCAACAGTTCCAAGCTCATTATCCATTTTTAAAAAAACTGCCGGATTGATCGTTGCCGTCTGAAGTGCTTCAAGAGGCGTGAACCCACATTTCTCCACAAACAATCTCAGTTCTTCATGCAGGCTGTAACCGGGATAGCAATATGGATTCGGGAAATCAGTACCGGCTAAAAATTTAACATCCCCATCCAGCATTGTTCTGAAAACAGAAGTAACAAGAGCATACCAGTCAGATTCAATCTGTCTGTTTCGATTTTGTAAATCAGCTTTCGAAGTATCAACTTTTGGATTCCAGTTTTCAACTGCAAAGTCCGGCATAAATTTAATCTCTTCCATTGGTTTGAAATCCGGCAGTGATCTGTTTATTGAACCTTCAGCAGCAACTAATGTCGGACAAATCCATGAGTTACTCTGACTTAAAAGAGTGACTAACTCAGGTAATTTTGATCTGTCAAAAGTTTCTGTTTCAAATTTCATTCTGTTAAGAAAAGTAGAAAACTTCCTGGGTTCAAAGAGTGTATCATTTTTCTCCTCATTATTTTCATTAATCATTGAAGAATATAAAGATGGAAATAACGAACCGTTAACAGCAGATGAAGT
>DAORRV010000048.1:0-25848 GCA_035443185.1 Ignavibacteria bacterium
TGACCTAATATAGCCGCTGACGGTATTGCTTATCTCAGATGATAAATTAAAACTGCCTGTTCCTCCTAATGCTTTTGCCCTGAATAAAAATACAAAAGGTGTTATGCTTTGATTTGAAATAGTTTTAATACCCGAAGTCAAAGTTACACTAATTTTCTCACCATTTTTAAATTCGTTAACCGGATTTATGGTAAGTGTATTTGCAACAGAATTAAAATCCAAGGACAAGTTCATCAGTCCTGTCTGATATCCGAATACTTTTACATTTGCATCTGTCATTGTTGAGCCGTTCATTGTTTGTTCAAATATAATTACAATGTTTGAAGATTTGACTACACTGTTTGCGTTCATCGGTGGAGAAACGGAATTTATGAATTGGTTTGTTGGTGTAGAATATACACTAAATGAAAAAGTCAGATTTAATGCAATAATCAACAATATTTTATTTAAGTTTTTCATGATCTTTAATTTATTTTTTTAAAAAATTTTTATTATTATAAGTTAAATTATGGCCGGATTGTTGCTACAAAATTAGTAACATTATTTTCTACAATACTACCGTCAGATATATCTGCAACGAAATCTCCATTTACATCAGATACAACATAACCAGTTGCAACTAAAGAAATATCATTATCTACAATAGTTTGATCATCATTATCAATTAAATCATCTGAATTTAAATCACCTGAATAAATGCAGTATTTACTGCTTTTTAAAACTAAATTTCCTCCATATGCTTTTGAATAACCGGTAGTGAAATCATAAGTATTCTCGACTCCATTTGAAATTGAAAAAGTATTTGCACTCCAAGTCTCAAATGAATTTCTTCCATAAATTGCCAAATAATAATTTTCGGAATCTACATGTGGAAAATTAAAGTTTCCAAGGAAATTTACTGAATCAATTATAGATTGTGTTGTGGAAGCTATTCCGTATGGTGAAGTAGAATTTCTTAACTCTGCAATTAAAGTATCACGTAAATTATGTTTTCCTGATCCGGTATTTAAAAATCCTTCGACAGTACAATTAATATTAAATACTGAAGGTGGTCTCCATTCATTTAATTTGTCAATACTTATTTTATACAAATAAATACTATAATATTTTCCTTTAAACAAAGATTCTGCTTTTGCTGTATTTCCACACCCATTTGTTGTATAACCTGCATGAAGAATAGTACTTTCAGCGGAATAAGTATACAATGAATCTCCGACTACTGTTCCAACAGAATAGATTGTATTTATAGAGTCGTGTAAAGCAATTATTGGCTGTCTATTATTAGTTCTGAACCAATCTTCTCCATCATCCGACCAAACTAATTCAACATCAGAAGTATATTCCGGGATAAGGAGTATCATTATTTTCTCCACCATTATTCCCAACTCTGTACATTCATACTAATCCCCACCAGTCATTACCACTTCTAAATACCTGCATGTAATATGTCTGTGTCTTATAGTCTGGTGAAATTGAATTTGAATAATCTGAAGATTCAACAAATAAAATAGTATCTCTGTTACTCCAATCACCGGAACTTGGAAATCGCATACTGTTTTTCATTAAAGCAATTTTTCTAACTCCATTTCCTAAAGTATAACAATTATGAATATAACAATTACAGCTTTTTTCAATATTTCTTGGTCTAACATATCCCCAAAACTCTTGAGTATCATTATTCCAGATAAATGATTTATCCTCCCCAAGTTCCATAACTTGAGTCTTATTAATAAAATTAAATCCTCCGTCATCAGAATAATGTGAAAACATATAAGACTTTTTCGGATCTGTACCTCTCCATCCATTATAAGCCATATATTTTCTTGTAGAATCCGGATTCATTATTATTGATTCATAAGTAGAATCGGTATAAACTCTTTGAGTATCTGTCCATGTTATGCCATAGTCAGTTGATCTTGCGAGATATCTTTTGTCGTGAGTTCCTCCGATAAGATAATACAACTTAAAAGTATCCTGTACGGCATTATCCTGATATTCCATTGGCATATATAAGAAAAATAATCTGTTACCATCTGCATTATGAGGAATTACTGCAGTTGGATATCTGGTGGGATAAGTCAGCTGACTGTAAGATTGTGTAGGTATGATAAAACTTAAGCAAGCAAGCAAGCAAGCAAGCATATTGAAAAGTAGCAATTTGGTTTTTCAAATTTTCTCCTTTACTAATTTTTTTAGAAAGTAAATACAATAATTATTAATGTCAAGACACGGAACTGTGTTCAATTTGGAATTACGAATTTTGAATATTTCGGCAAGCATTTTCTAATAGATCACCGTATCCAAGGTAAAGACAAAGAGTGTGCGGGAATGTTAAAAGGACAATTATTAATTATAAATGAATATTTAAAATGAACATATTAAAATTTGAAATTTGAAATTTGAAATTTGAAATTTGAAATTTGAAATTATTTCCCTGAATATTTCTTCATATACTTCCAGTTCCTAGGCTTTCCATCAGAGATCCATTCTAAAGCAGTTTGCAGTCTTTTGTTTCGGGTAGTTTCTGACTTTGCTTCAGTCAGCCATTCAATATACTCTCTTTTATTTGACAGGCTGAATTTATCAAATGTCTCTGTTAACTGAGGAGATTTCATTAAAGCATCTCTGAAATAATCCGGCATTTGAAGATCTTTTTTCTTTTCTTTTGTGAATATTTTTGATTTTCTGCCTTCATCATTAAGTTTCATTGCTTCGTTTATACAGCTTGAAATAATCTTATCTGACGGAAGATCTGATAATTTACAGATCTTTCCAAAATGACCCATCCCGTTTTCATTATTAACAGAAAAAATTTTATCAAAATCTTTCATAAGTGAAGCTTTCCAGAATCCAAAAGAACAGTGATTTTTAAAAGCTGCCATATTGCACAGCATTTCATTCTGATAATCAAAAAATGGCATTCCCCATTTTATTTTTTCCTGTACATCCGGGCAGACTTTATGTACAAGATTTCTAATGTGAATTAATATTGGTTTAGCAAAATCAGATGATTTGTTAATGTACGAATCAATTCTTTTGTCTGTGTTTTTCATAAAATGAATTTTGAATTTCTAATCATTAATAATTCAACAAATATAATTAAGTTAGTGAACAAAATAAACTAATAGTTTTGATATATAATTTTACACATAGACCTCAAAAAAAAAAGACCTTCTTAAAATTTAAGAAGGTCTTTAAATATATTATTGGATTTCAATTTCACATATCGAATATTCAACAATTAAAACTAACTGAACATTGACAATTGATCATTGACTAGTACATGTCACCCATGCCGCCGCCCATGCCGCCCATACCGCCAGGAGGCATCATTGGTGATTTGTCTTTTTCCGGTCTGTCAACAATTGTAGCTTCAGTCATAAGAAGAAGACCTGCCACGGAAGCTGCGTTCTCAAGTGCTATTCTTGTTACTTTAGTTGGATCTATAACACCAGATTTTACAAGATCTTCGTACTCTTCAGTCGCTGCATTGAATCCGAAGTTGTCTTTTCCTTCTTTTACTTTATTGATGACCACTGAACCTTCAAGACCAGCATTGTTAACAATTTGTCTGATCGGTTCTTCGATAGCTCTTTTTACAATAGCTATGCCTGTTGTAATATCATGATTGTCACCTTTTAAATTATCAAGTCTGTTACCGACTCTTAAAAGTGCAACACCGCCTCCGGGGACGATACCTTCCTCGACTGCTGCTCTTGTTGCATGAAGCGCATCTTCGACTCTGGCTTTTTTCTCTTTCATCTCGATTTCAGTAGAAGCACCGATCTTAAGTACAGCAACACCGCCTGATAACTTAGCTAGTCTTTCCTGTAATTTCTCTTTATCATAATCTGATGAAGTCTTATCGATCTGTGATTTTATTTCGTTAACTCTTTTCTTGATATCGTCAGTCTCTCCTGCACCTTCTACGATAGTTGTATTATCTTTGTCGATCACAACTCTCTTAGCAGTTCCAAGATATGAAACTGTAGCATTCTCAAGCTTATATCCCTGCTCTTCAGATATTACAGTGGCTTTAGTTAGGATCGCAATATCTTCAAGCATTGCTTTTCTTCTGTCACCAAATCCGGGAGCTTTAACTGCACAGATCTTTAGAGTACCTCTTAATTTATTTACAACTAAAGTTGCAAGAGCTTCACCTTCTATATCTTCTGCAATGATCAGCATACTTTTTCCTGACTGAGCTGTTTTCTCAAGAATAGGAAGAAGATCTTTCATAGTAGAAATTTTCTTATCATGGATCAGGATGTAAGGATCTTCCAGTTCAGTTTCCATTGATTCTGCATCTGTCACAAAGTATGGTGAAAGATAACCTCTGTCAAACTGCATACCTTCTACAACATCAACTGTAGTCTCAGTACCTTTAGCTTCTTCGACTGTGATGACACCGTCTTTTCCGACTTTGTCCATAGCTTCAGAAATAAGTCCGCCGATGTATGGGTCGTTATTAGCAGAGATAGAACCAACCTGTGCAATTTCCTTATTTTCTTTTATTGGGGATGAAATTTCTTTCAGTCCTTTTACTAATTCCTCAACAGCTTTATCTATTCCTCTTTTGAGATCCATTGGGTTAGCTCCGCTTGTTACATGTCTCAGACCTTCTCTGAAAATTGCCTGAGCAAGAACTGTTGCAGTGGTAGTACCGTCACCGGCTACATCGGAAGTTTTTGAAGCCACTTCTTTCACCATCTGAGCACCCATATTTTCAATCGGATCTTCAAGTTCGATCTCTTTAGCTACAGTAACACCGTCTTTAGTTATAGTCGGCGCACCGAATTTTTTATCTATTACAACATTTCTACCTTTAGGTCCGAGTGTGACTTTCACTGCATTTGCAAGTGTGTCAACACCTTTCTTTAATGCGGATCTTGCTTCCGAATCAAAGCTGATTATTTTAGACATATTCTTTTTGTTTTAGTTTTTAAAAATTATTTATATAAATTTTCACTTGAAAGATTTCAAGCATCGGTGATTTAGATAATTGCGTAAACATCTGACTCTCTCATGATCAGAAATTCATCACCTTCTATTGTTATTTCTGTACCTGAATATTTTCCATAAAGGACTTTGTCTCCGACCTTTAATTCCATTTTAACTTCTTTACCGTCATCGGTAATTTTTCCTTTTCCTACAGCTACGATCTCGCCTTTCATTGGCTTCTCTTTTGCTGTATCAGGAATGATCAGACCTGAAGCAGTTTTTTCTTCTGCATCAGCCGGTTTTACGATAATTCTATCGCTTAATGGTTTAATGTTCATTTTTTACCTTTCTTAAGTTGTTTAATTAAAAAACACTTATGTTTTAAATTGATGTTGTTAGCACTCTACGTGTAAGACTGCTAATATAATAATGTTAATATGGGAATTCAAGTCATAGATAAAGTCTTTTTAAAAAAATTGAAAAATTACGCACAATTATTCTGGTATCCTTTTGATGAAAATTTTCTAATTTCATTCGGGTCAGTACAGAAATTTGTATCTAATTTAAATTATTTTCTGCTTTATGATTTAAATCATACAATACTTTACATAAAGACTCTATTTTACGGTCAAATAAAATGCTGAAAGTAAAAAATAAAAATATTACAGTTACTTGCTTTCACTGCGGAGAGTTATGCCGTCAGTCTGAGATTACTTCCGAAGGAAAAAATTTCTGCTGTAAAGGCTGTAAAACAGTTTATGAAATACTCAAAGGCAATGATCTATGTTCATACTATAACCAGAATGAAAAGACCGGACAAAGACTTTCAGATATAAAATTTGAAAATAAGTTTGAATTTTTAAATGACAACGACATTCAGGAAAAAATTCTTGATTTCAGAGATAATAAAATTTCGAAAATTACTTTAATTGTTCCGGGTATTCACTGCAGCTCATGCATCTGGCTTTTAGAAAAATTGTATAAATTAAATCCCGCTATAAAATCTTCCTTAGTAGATTTCTTAAATAAGAAAGTTACGATTATTTATGATCATAATAAAATTTCTCTAAAAGAGATTGCTGTCATTATGTCCTCAATTGGATATGAGCCAAATATTTCTCTTGATAAAAATAATGTGCAGCATAAAAAGAATCAGTTTAAGACAAATAAACTTTATCTTAAGATTGGTATAGCCGGTTTTTGTCTAGGGAACATAATGCTGCTCAGCTTACCTGAATATTTTGCAGACAGATTTAATGTAGATGCAGAGCTTAAGAATCTTTTTAATTATCTGAACATACTTCTTTCACTTCCTGTTTTTTTCTATTCAGCTTCAGACTATTTTATTTCAGCTTGGAAAGCTGTTAAGAAAAAATATATCAATATAGATTTTCCAATTTCACTCGGACTAACAGCATTATTTGTCAGAAGTCTTTATGAAATAATTATTTTTAATAACGCAGGCTACTTTGATTCGCTGGCAGGTCTGATATTTTTGCTGTTGATAGGAAAATTATTTCAGAGTAAAACTTATGAATCGCTAAATTTTGAAAGAGATTACAGATCATATTTCCCTGTATCAGTAACATTAAAAAATAGCATCAATGGAGATTATAAGGAAGTCAGCATCCCAGTTGCTAAGCTTGAAACAGGAGACAGGATCATAATCAGGAATGGTGAAATAATACCGGCGGATTCAATTCTTTTCAGCGGGAATGCAAATATTGATTACAGTTTTGTCACAGGTGAATCAATGCCCGAGCAAAAAGTTCTTGGAGAAATAATTTATGCGGGCGGAAGGCATTTCGGAAGTGTGATCGAGCTTGAAGTGATCAAAACAGTTTCTCAAAGTTATCTTACTCAGCTTTGGAATAATGATGTTTTTAAAAAAGATACATTATCGGGAATACAAAATTTAACAGATAAGTTCAGTAAATATTTCACAATAATAATTTTAGCAATTGCATTTGGTGCAGGAATATTCTGGCTTCGTGAGGACATTAATAAAGCTATAGATTCATTTACAACTGTTCTGATAATTGCTTGTCCATGTGCATTTGCCCTTACCACTCCATTTGCATTCGGATATACAATGAGAATTTTCGGAAGGAATAAATTTTATCTGAAAAAAGGAAGTGTCATTGAAGATCTTGCAAATACAAATACTGTTGTCTTTGATAAGACCGGTACTATTACTGATACAGGTAATGTTTCAGTAAAATTTTTTGGAAGTAAATTATCGCATACAGAATTAAGTCTTGTAAAAGCTCTTGTAAGAAATTCCTCTCATCCTCTCAGCAGAAAAATATTTGAGTCGATTGAAAATGATGACTACACGGATGAGCTTGATGTGACTGATTTCATGGAATCCATCAGCAACGGGATTTCAGGGATTGTATGCGGCATACCTGTTAAAGTCGGAAATATAAAATATATACTTAAAGATCTTGACTGTTCATATTATGATAAAAGTTTTGAGCATAAAAGAAATATATTTTCGACAAATGTATTTATTTCTGTCAACAATTATATAAAAGGATATTATTCATTTGGAAATATATATCGGGAAGGAATTGACAGAGTAGTCGGTGATCTCAAAGTTGATTATGAAATGGCTGTCATTACCGGAGATAATGATTCCGAGAAAAATAATCTGCTTAAGATATTTAGTAATAATGTTAAGCTTGAGTTTGATCAAAAGCCGCAGGATAAATTAGATTTTATAAAAAAACTTCAGGAGAATTCAGCAAATGTCCTGATGATAGGTGATGGTCTGAATGATGCAGGAGCATTAAAACAAAGTGAAGTTGGAATTTCCGTTTCAGAGGACATTGCAAATTTTTCACCGTCATGTGATGCAATAATCGATGCAGACGAATTTTCAAAGATCGGAATGTTTATCAGATTTTCAAAGACCTGTATGAATATTATCAGGGCAAGTTTTGTAATATCTTTTATTTACAATGTAATAGGTCTATACCTCGCTGCATCAGGAGTTTTCTCTCCGTTAGTCGCAGCAGTGCTCATGCCGTTTAATTCAATTTCAATAATCGTGATAATTTTCTTATTGACAAATTTCTTTTCTAAAAGAATGGGGTTAGCTTGAGCGCTATAATTGTTTTGATCGGTGTAAGTCTTACTGTAGCTGTCATTTTTCTTATTGCATTTATCTGGTCAGTAAAGACGGGGCAGTATGAAGATAAATATACACCATCTGTCAGAATGCTTTTTGATGATAATGAGAAACCTTATGATGAAAAAAATGAAAAAAATAATAAGAAAATAATTAAGCATAAAAATAAAAACGGAGATTTATAAATGGAGATGGAAAAATTCAGGTACGATAATAAGATCGTACGTGATTTTGCAGTAGCCACAATAGTCTGGGGAGTCGTAGGAATGCTGGTAGGTCTGATAGCATCTTTGCAGTTGATTACACCTTCGATGAACATGGGAAATCAGTTCACGACTTTCGGAAGGATCAGACCTTTGCATACAAATGCAGTTATCTTTGCATTTGTCGGCAATGCAATCTTTATGGGAATTTATTATTCCCTGCAAAGACTCTGCAAAGCAAGAATGTTCAGCGATCTGCTGAGTAAGATTCACTTCTGGGGCTGGCAGACTATTATAGTATCAGCTGTAGTCACGCTTCCACTTGGATTTACAACAAGTAAAGAATATGCCGAACTCGAATGGCCGATCGATATTCTGATCACGTTGATATGGGTAGTGTTTGCAATAAACATGTTCGGAACAATTGTAAAGAGAAGGGAAAAACATTTGTATGTAGCGATCTGGTTTTATATCGCAACGGTAGTTACAGTAGCAGTTCTTCACATTGTAAACTCAATCGAGATCCCTGTTACTTTGCTGAAAAGTTACCCTGTCTATGCAGGAGTTCAGGATGCACTGGTTCAGTGGTGGTATGGTCATAACGCAGTTGCTTTTTTTCTTACTACACCTTTCCTTGGACTAATGTATTATTTTTTACCAAAGGCAGCGAACAGACCGATCTATTCTTACAGACTTTCAATACTGCACTTTTGGTCGCTGATTTTTATTTATATCTGGGCAGGTCCCCATCATTTGCTATATACTTCACTTCCTGACTGGGCTCAGTCACTGGGAGTTGCATTTTCCATTATGCTGATCGCTCCTTCATGGGGCGGTATGGTGAATGGACTGCTTACATTAAGAGGTGCGTGGGATACTGTGCGTGACAGTGCAATTTTAAAATTTATGGTAGTAGCTGTAACTGCATATGGAATGGCAACACTTGAAGGACCTTTGCTGTCATTGAAAAATGTAAATGCCGTAGCGCATTTCACTGACTGGATCGTTGCACACGTTCACATCGGAGCTCTTGGATGGAATGGATTTTTAACATTCGGAATATTGTACTGGCTGATCCCAAAAATTTATAAGACAGATTTATTTTCCGAAAAACTTGCGAACTTCCACTTCTGGATCGGAACTCTCGGAATAGTTTTTTATGCAGCACCGCTTTACTGGGCAGGTGTAACGCAGTCACTCATGTGGAAACAATTTACACCTGAAGGATTATTACAGTATCCGAATTTTCTGGAAACTGTGATCAAGATAATTCCTATGTACATAATGAGATCCATCGGCGGTACTCTTTATCTTAGTGGAGTTTTGGTAATGGTTTATAATTTATTTAAAACTGCAAAGTCAGGAAAACTTGAAGCCAATGAAGATGCTGAAGCAGCTCCTCTGATGAAAAATTCACCGGAGACTTCCAAATATAAACACAGATGGATCGAGACTCGCCCGGGTAAATTTGCAATACTTGCAACTATAGTAATACTGATTGGAGGTGCAGTTCAAATGATTCCAACTTTTTTAATCGAATCAAATATTCCAACTATAACTAGTGTAAAACCTTACACTGCTCTTGAATTACAGGGAAGAGATATTTACATAAGGGAAGGTTGTAATAATTGTCATTCACAGATGATCCGACCTTTCAGATCTGAAACGGAAAGGTATGGAGAATATTCCAAGGCAGGGGAATTCGTTTATGATCATCCGTTTCTATGGGGATCGAAGAGAACAGGTCCTGACCTACAGCGGATAGGAAAAAAATATCCTAACCTATGGCATTATTATCACATGAATGATCCTGAATCCATTTCACCCGGATCGATTATGCCGGCTTATCCATGGCTGCTCGAGCAGGAGCTGGATATTTCTACTACCGAGGCAAAAATAAATGCAATGAGAAAAATTGGTGTCCCTTATAGTCCTGAGTTTGGTGCAATATCAAATACACAGCTGTTAGATCAGGCTTCAGAAATTGCACTCGATCTGAAAAATAACGGAGTAAATGTAGATAACACAAAAGAAATTATTGCACTGATAGCTTATCTGCAGAGGCTTGGCACCGACATAAAAGTTAAAGATACGGCAGGAAATTAATTAATAATTAAATAAAATTTTATAATAAAATGTTTAAACATTATTTTGAAATAATAGAAGGAATTGATATCTATCCAATATTTTCACTTCTTGTATTTCTGATATTCTTTTCAATGACAATTGTTTTTATTTTAAAATCAGATAAAGAATACATAAAAGAAATGAGCAATCTTCCGCTGGAAGGAGATGACCAAAATGAAAAATGATTTATTTAGGAATAATAAAATGAAGTTTGTAAAAAATGCTATAAAAATTTTAACTGCCGGAACATTAGCTATATTTTTATCTGTGTATGAAGCTCTTGCTCAGACTGCACCAGCAGCAGCTGGTGAACCTGACATGCATTTATATACTGTTATTTTAATGGTCACAATTCTGATCATTCTGCATGCAGTATTTGTTCCGTTACTTTATCCTGAAAAAACACCTGAGGAAATTGCGCAGTCAAAAAATGAAGTAAAAGTAAAATCCATAGTTACTATACTTGCCGATAAGTTCTCCGGTCTGAAACCTATCGAAGAAGAACAGGATCTGCTGATGAGTGATAATTATGATGGAATTAGAGAGCTGGATAATAATATTCCGCCTTGGTTTAATATTCTCTTTTATGGGTCTATGATATTTGCTGTAATTTATATGTTAAACTTTCATGTATTAAAAACCGGTAAACTTCCGCTTGAAGAATATTCGGATGAAGTATATGCTGCTGAATTAAAACGGAATGAACTTATCCGGACAGGGGCTTTCATAAATGAAGAATCTGTCGAGCTTGATAATGATCCCGAATCTATAGTAATGGGTAAGCAGATTTTTGTTGCGAACTGTGTTCCCTGTCATGGTAATAATGCTGAAGGAACAGTAGGTCCAAATCTAACAGACGAATTCTGGATCCACGGCGGAGGTATCAAAAATGTTTTTAAAACTGTGAAATATGGTGTACCTGTAAAAGGAATGATCGCATGGCAGAATATTCTTAATCCAAAATCTATTCAGCAGGTATCCAGTTATTTGATTTCCCTTAAAGGTACTGCACCTGCATTCGGCAAAGCTCCTGAAGGTGAAAAGTATATAGATCAGAATGGATCAGCTGATTCAACTTCAGTAAAAGATGATTCACTTAAAACATCAGGACAAACGACAAAAGTGAAACCGGATTCTGTGAAAAATTCTATCAATAAAAAAGATACTACTAAATCAGATACATTAAGAAAATAAAATGTCCGAAATAAATACTGATACGAAGAAAAAATTAATACCGGAAAGTAGTGATTCATTTAAAGATACTATGTCTATTGTCAATAAAGATGGAGGCAGGAAATGGGTCTATCCAAAGAAACCAAAAGGTAGATTCTATAATGCACGGACTATACTCAGCGTCTTTCTGCTGGCATTTCTTTTTGGAATACCATGGATAAAGATTGACGGCCATCCATTTGTTCTTTTAAATATTATTGAGAGAAAATTTATTTTATTTGGAACAGTATTCGTTCCTCAGGATTTTTATTTGTTCGGATTATTAATGATCTCTGTTTTTGTAATTTTGTTTTTGGTCACTGCTGTGTATGGAAGGATCTTCTGCGGATGGCTTTGTCCTCAGACTATTTTTCTTGAGATGGTCTTTAGGAAAATTGAATATTTTATAGAAGGTGATTACATACAGCAAAAAAATCTGAATTCTTCGCCATGGACGGAATCAAAAATTTTAAAAAAATTTTCAAAGTATACGGTATTTTTAATTATCTCTTTTCTGATAGCAAATACTTTTCTTGCATATATTATTGGAACGGATCAACTTTTAAAAATAATCAGCGAGCCTGTTAGTCAGCATCTCAGCGGATTTTTATCTATTGTAGGATTTACAATATTTTTCTATTGGATATTCGCTTGGTTCCGTGAACAGGCATGTATTCTCGTCTGCCCGTATGGAAGACTTCAGAGCGTGTTGCTTGATAAAAATTCAGTGGTCATTGCTTATGACAATGTAAGAGGGGAGCTTAGAGGGAAAGTAAAAGAAAAAGTAAAGGATGATCTTGGTGATTGTATAGACTGCAAATTATGTGTAAATGTCTGTCCTACTGGAATTGATATCAGAAACGGAACGCAGCTCGAATGTGTAAACTGTACTGCCTGCATAGATGCATGTGATTCGATCATGGATAAGATTGAAAGACCAAGAGGACTGATCAGATTTGATTCTATCGAAAATATTTCGACTGGCTCAGGATTTAAATGGACATCGAGACTGACAGGATATACGGTAGTATTGGTAATACTTTTGACTGTTGTATCGGTCTTGTTTGCTTTAAGAAAAGATGTAGATGTAAATGTATTAAGGACTCCGGGTATGCTTTTTCAGAATCAGGAGAGTAACAAAGTAAGTAACATGTATAACATTAAAATTTCGAATAAGACCTTTGATGAAAAAAAAATTGATTTTAGATTGAAAGATGATATTGGAGAAATAAAATTGATTGGTAATGATGCCATGATCAAACCGCTTGAGATTCATGAAGGAAGTATGCTGGTAATTTTACCAAAGGAAAAAATAAAGTTCACGAATACTCCTGTAAACATTGAAGTATATTCTGACGGAAAAAAAATAGATGAAATAAATACGAACTTTCTCGGACCACAAAATTAATTATAAATAAAATGAACTGGGGACTAAAAATAATTTTATCTTTTGTAATTTTTGCAACAGGAATTACAGTAATTGTAGTAATGTCAATGTCTGCTAATGTGGATCTTGTGCATGAAAAATATTATGAACAGGAAATAAATTATCAGAAACAGATTGATATACTTGAAAGATCAAAGAGTTTGAAATCGGATCTATCTGTAAACGATGAAGAAGGGAATATTTTATTAACGATCAATAACTATCAGCAATATTCCGGCTTATACGGGAAGATAAACTTCTACAGAACGTCAGATGCAGAAAGAGATTATTTTGTAGATCTGAAAATTGATGAAAGCGGCAAACAGCTTATTCCTAAAAATGATATGATTAATGGAGCATGGAAAATTAAATTTGAATTAAATGGAAATGGTGAAAATTATTTTGTTGAAAAAAATATTTATCTAAATTAACTGATATAATGGAATTATTCAGCGGCTTCATTATCGGATTACTTGGCAGCTTCCACTGTATTGGAATGTGCGGACCTATTGTGCTAAGTTTACCCGGAGGTTTATTTTCCAAATGGTCTTTCATTCTCAACAGACTTTTATATAATTCCGGTAGAATATTTACATATATGTTACTTGGTGCAGTTTTTGGTTTGCTTGGAAACCGGTTGAACCTTTATGGACTTCAGCAAATGATTTCAATAATTATTGGAGCTCTAATCTTAGCGGCTGTCTTAGCAGGATTTTACATGAAAAAAATTAATTCATTAACTCTTTTGCAGATGAAAATTGTATCCGGATTAAAAAAGATTTTGAAGATCAATTTTGACAGAAGATCAAAATCTACATTTTTAATTACGGGAATTATTAACGGCATACTACCATGCGGGTTTGTATATATTGGACTAAGCGGTGCTATGGTGACCGGTGAATTCACACGCGGAGCATTATATATGATATTGTTTGGACTTGGTACAATTCCTCTTATGCTGGGTTTGTCTCTGTTTGGAAATTTTGTAAGTTTGAAATTCAGAAACTTGTTAAAAAAGCTGACACCGGTTTTTGCAATTATACTTGCTATACTATTTATATTACGGGGTCTGGATCTTGGAATTCCTTATGTAAGTCCTGCTCACAAGATTGATTCCCAAATAATTGATCCACAGGTACAATGTAATTAATACATACCTGGCTATACAGTTCTTTATAATATCGAAATTTTCTTTCGCAGTTTTAAATAGATCACTGGACATTAATATTTATTGTGTTCTAAATTGTAATTAACATGTTTAAAAATTAAATTTAGTGGTCAAAAATTATATTTTTAATTTAATGCGAAAATTCCATTCACCATCTTGTGAATCATGCAGCTCAAGATTCAAATCTGTATTTTGTGATCTGCCTGATGAAGAAATTTCTCAAATATCTGACAGTAAACACTGTAATTTCTATTTAAAAGGTCAGTCATTGTTTAATGAAGGAAATCATCCTGATGGTCTATTTTGTATAAATAAGGGCAGAGTGAAACTGTCTCAAACAGGTTTTGAAGGAAAAGAGCAGATCATAAGACTTGCAAAAGACGGGGATGTAATGGGTTACAGGTCTCTGATAAGCGGTGAAACTTATTCTGCATCGGCTACTGTGATGGAAGATTCAAGGATTTGCATTATTCCAAAAAGTGTATTTTTTGATCTTCTCAGAAAAAATATTAATTTAACAGGTAAAGTAATGAAACTTCTTGCAGATGATCTAAAATTTGCTCAGAATAAAATTACAAACCTTGCTCAAAAACCGGTAATTGAAAGACTTGCTGAAGCTCTCATAATGTTAAAAGAATATTATGGAATGAAAGAAGATGAATCTTATCTGAATATTACTATCACAAGGGAAGAGATCGCAAATATTGTCGGGACAGCAACAGAAACTACCATCCGTCTTTTGTCTGAACTAAGAAAAGAAGGGATACTCGAATTAGAGGGAAAGAAAATTAAGATATTAAAAAATGATGCTTTGCTGAAACTGGCAAATCTTTACGATTAATAATTTTAATTAACACATATGTTTGAGAAATTCTCAAATTCCTTTCTAAAGGATTTTGACATCAATTATATTATTGAGAGATTTGAAAATAAATCTTTTCGTACATATCTGAAAGATGATAATATTATTTATCAGGGTAATTCTCCTGACAGTGTATACTTTATTTTGTCCGGTAAAATAAATATTGGAAATATCATGCCTGATGGTAATTTTGATTCACATTACGAACTCATCGGTGGAGATATTCTTGGAATTGAAAATGCTTTGAGAAATGAAAATTATTCACATTCTGCAATTGCTGAATCTGAAACAAATGTAATGATCATTTCAAAAGATGAAATGATCTCTTTCAATGGTATCAATGATGATTTCAATATTTGGTTATTAAAATATCTGAGTAACAGGATAAGTAAACTTGAGTCAAATTAAGTCTTTCTTCAGAAGAGTAATGTCACAAAAAAAATTATGTTGCTCTTACAGAAATTTCTTTGATGATTTCATTAATAATTATTTCAGAATGTTTAATAGAATTTTCAATAAAATACCTGTCAGTATTTATCCCACCGCAAACAACTCCTGCCAGATAGAGTCCTTTAATATTTGTTTCGAAAGTTTTTAAATTGAATTCAGGTGTGTTATCATATCCTATTTTTATCCCGGCTTTTTTTAAAAATGAAAAATCAGGATGATAACCTGTCATAGAAAAAACAAAATCATTCTTAATATTTATTTTTTTATTCTTTTGCTGAAGTGTAAGCTCTTTCGATTCTATCTTAATAATTTCAGATTCAAAGAAAGTTTTAATAGAACCTTCTTTTATCCTGTTTTCTATATCAGGCTTAACCCAGTATTTTATAGATGGTTTTATTTTATCTTCCCTGATTATCATTGTTACATTTGCTCCAACTCTGAATAATTCCAAAGCTACATCTACTGCTGAATTCCCGGCACCTATTACTGCAACATTCTGTCCGCTGTAAGGATGAGGTTCATCAAAGTAATGCCGCACTTTGCTTAAATCCTCTCCGGGTATGTTAAGTAAATTGGCATTGTCATAATAACCTGTAGCAATTATTATAAATCTGGAATTGTAAATATTTTTATCAGATCTGACTTTAAAACTGTTTGCTGATTTTGTTATTGATAATACTTCCTCATAAATATTTACATTCAGGCCGAAAGATTCTTTTACTCTTCTATAATATTCCAAGGCTTCCCTTCTGTTTGGCTTTACTCCGTGAGACACAAAAGGTACTCCGCTTAATTCTATTTTTTCAGAAGTAGAAAAGAATGTCATGTTTGTCGGGTAATTGAATATAGAATTTACAAGACATCCTTTTTCAATAATGATATATGATAAAGAATTTTTTTCACATTCTATTCCACATGCAAGTCCTATTGGACCGGCACCAATTATCAGAACATCATAAAATTTTTCTTGTACGATAATATTTTTTTTCATGAATTTATAACTGAGTAACTAATATCATATTCGCAGATTCAGTATATGAAAAAGGCATAGGTGTTATGATTATGATCCTGTCTTTCTTCTTAAGAATCTTATTCAAAAGAATTTTCTTTGTGATCAGATCTATAGTGTCTTTCATATTATCTGCCTTTTCTATAAAAATAGACTCTACACCCCAGATCAGTTTACATTTCTTTATTATGCTTTCAATATATGTTGCAGAAATTATCTGGGCATTTGGTCTGTGACTGGAAAGCAGTAAAGGAGATTTACCTGTATGAGAAATAGTAATAATTGCCCTGGCATTTAATCTTGTTGCTATCTCTGTAGCTGAATTGCAAATTGTATGAAGAGTATTTTCTGCTGAATCCTCAACAAACATTTCTTTAAAGTATGAAGACTTCTTGATCGTTTCCGTTTTTAAAATGATTTTTTTCATATTTGCGACAGCCTGAATAGGATACTTACCGGTTGATGTCTCTGCCGAAAGCATTACGCAATCAGTTCCGTCAAGAATTGCATTCGCAATATCGGAAGCTTCAGCCCTTGTAGGTCCTGGATTTTCTATCATGGATTCCAGCATCTGAGTTGCAGTTATTACAGGTTTTATTGCATCATTACATTTTTTTATAATTCTCTTCTGAATTATAGGAACTTCCTCAGTAGAGATCTCTACACCCATATCTCCGCGTGCCACCATTATCATATCTGATTCCCTAATAATTGAGTCAATGTTTTCTACAGCTTCAGGTCTTTCTATCTTTGCAATTATCGGAACTATACGATTATGAAATTTCAATAATTCTTTCACATGCTTAATGTCATATTCCGTCCTCACAAAACTAACTGCTACAAAATCAACTTTGTTCTTTAATCCAAACTTCAGATCTTCTCTGTCCTTTTCTGTCAGAAAAGGAATGCTGAGTTTTGTGTTTGGAAGATTAATACCTTTATTCTCTTTTAAAATACCTCCTGAGATTATTTCACATTCTATCTTTCTCTGAAAAGGTCTTTCAGAAACTACACGAAGTTTAAGTTTTCCATCATCAAGCAGAATGAATTGATTTTTCCTAAGATCCTTTAAAAGCGAATTGTAATTTGTCGATATCATTTTAATGTTGCCAGTGATATTTTTGGAAGTAATAAAGATCATTTTTCCTTCTTCCAGTACTATGCTTCCGTTCTCCAGTTTACCCACTCTGATCTTTGGACCTGAAAGATCCTGAATTATCGCAATTATCTTTCCTTTTATCTTGGAAGCTTTTCTGATATTATTTATATATTGTTTGTGAATCTCATGCGTCCCGTGAGAAAAATTCAGTCTCGCTGCATCCATACCGGCATCTATCAGCATACATATTTTTTCAACATCCCCGACAGCCGGTCCTATTGTGCAAATAATTTTTGTTTTCTTATAGATCATACTTTACTTATTTTGTTAATTCAAAAATGCGAGTTTCAAAATATTCATTCATAAACTTTATTTAAAGCTAAATACCAATGATTGACCTTAAAGAAAAAACAGTCCTGATTACAGGAGCTACAAGCGGAATTGGAAAAGCAGCAGCATTTAAATTTGCAGAAAATAAATCAAATTTAATACTCGTTGCCAGGAGAAAAGAAAGACTCGATGAAATATCTGAAATACTTTCTACAGAGTTCAAAATAAAAGTTCATTCAATTAAAGCTGATGTGAGGAATTATGAATCTGTTAAAGCATTTATTGAATCACTTCCTGATGATTTTAAGAAAATTGATATACTGATTAACAATGCCGGACTTGCAAGGGGGTTCAGCAATATCTCTGACGGATCAGTTGAAGACTGGGATGAAATGATAGATACAAATGTAAAAGGACTTCTTTATGTCTCGAAATGTATTGTACCATTAATGATAAAAAATAACTCGGGACATATAATAAATATTGGATCGGTCGCAGGCAGGGAAGTCTATCCAAACGGAAATGTTTATTGTGCGACTAAACATGCTGTCGATGCAATTACAAAAAGCCTAAGAATGGAGCTGGTCAGTTCTCCAATAAAAGTTACTACCATTGATCCGGGTCTTGTGGAAACTGAATTCAGCTTGGTCCGATACAGAGGTGATTCTATAAAAGCAGGTGTTGTCTATTCAGGAATGAAACCTCTTACCTCAGAAGATGTAGCCGAAGCAATTATTTTTGCTGTTACGAGAAATGATAATTTTGTAGTCGCTGAAATGGTACTGCTTCCCAAAGCTCAGGCATCTTCACTTATTGTAAACAGAGAAAAAGTATGATCTAAAAATATTTTTTTAAATTTAATTCTGGAACTATTTATAAATAAGATATTTCTTTCTCAGCTCTTTAAAATCCTGAAGTTCCTGCTGATAACCTGATACAATTTCATTAGTTGTATATCCGTTTAATACTGCTAACCTCAGCCTGTCAGTTCCTGCAAGCTTATCTAAAAATTTATTCGTCTTTATTTCAAATCCTGAAAATAATTTATTCAAAGAAACCAGAAATGCTATACCTGTCTTTACAGGTTCAAATGAATTTTTATCTGTGACTTTTATATAAACACCGCTGCAATTCTCGCCGACATATTTCGGCGGATTAGAAGGACTTGTTATTGTAGTAGGAACAAAATCTATACTTTCAAATGTGACTCCATTCAAACCAAGTGAATTCATTTCTTCAGCCAAAGCATTCCCGTCACAATAAGGAGCTCCTACATATTCAAAAGGTTTATCAGTACCTCGTCCTTCAGAAAAATTAGTTCCCTCAAATAAACAAGTACCAAGATAAGTTAAAGCTGAAGATGGATAATAAATATTAGGTGAAGGTTTTACCCACGGAAGATTCAGTGATTGATAATCCGTTTCTCTTGAATAATTTTCCATTTTTATTACTTTAAGTTTACATGCGTCACCAAAATATTCTGTATTGATATATAGTGCAAGTTCACCGCATGTCATTCCATAAGCAATCGGAATATCGATCATTCCTACAAAAGATTCCTGTCCATCATCCAGCATAAATCCATCTACATAATTTCCGTTCGGCATCATTGGTCTGTCACAAACTACAAATTCTATATTATTTTCATTAGCAGCTTGCATACAGTAAAACATTGTATTTATAAAAGTATAAAATCTAGCACCGACATCCTGTATATCATAAACTAAAACATCAATATCTTCGAGATCTGTCTTAGCAGGCATTTTATTATTTCCATACAGAGAAATAACAGGCAGACCTGTATTTTCATCAGTAAAATTCTCATCTCTGTCATCGCCTCTGAGTCCGTGTTCCGGTGTGAAAATTTTTCTAACGTTGGCATTTTTTACCAGTTCATCAAGAAACAATGTACCGTCTGACATTACTCCGCTTTTATTTGTAATGAGTGCTGTATTTTTACCGCTAAGTACTTCAGATTTATTTTTTAATAAATTTTCATTACCTAAAATAAATTGATCTTCAATTTTTACTTTTTGAATTACATCGGGTTTGTGAAATACACCTGAGAAAAAAATTACTGCAGTTAAAAAAATTGTATTTAATATCATGTATTAGATTTTTATAAATATAGTCTTCCGTATTTTTAATTTAAATAAAAAATGCAGTTAAATATTTTTAACTGCAATTTAATGTCAACAGCTACTAAGTCTTAGTAGCTTTCGGAAATCTTTGGGATTGCCCCGAAGACTCTAAGACTCTAAGCTTAAAAGCTTAAAAGCTTAAAAGTTAAAAAGTTTTTAAACATAAAATATTAATTCAAAAGAGCTTTGAGCCTTTGATCCTTTTAGGTAAACTTAATTTTTTTTTAAAAATTTAATCGAAAGTATAACTGAAAATTTTACTTCTTAACTTTCTTACTCTCATTCATTAAATACTGCGTGACAAGTCTTACACCCGAACCGGTAGCATTTTTAGGATCATAATCAGTTTCCTTATTTCTCATAGCAGTGCCTGCAATGTCAATATGTGCCCATGAATAATTACCTGTAAATCTTTTCAAAAACATACCTGCAAGAATAGTTCCGGCTTCTCTGACTACACCTGAATTTCTTACATCAGCAATTTCCGAATCGATCATTCTGTCATATTCATCCCAGAGAGGAAGCTGCCAGACTCTGTCATAAGTCTGATGACCTGCTTCGATTAGTTTATCAATAAGCTTCTGATCATTTCCCATAACTATTGAAGCAACACTGCCGATCGCTACAACGGCTGCTCCGGTAAGTGTAGCAAGATCTATAACTGCTGTGGGTTTATATTTTGAAGCATAAGATAATGCATCTGCGAGAATTAATCTTCCCTCAGCATCTGTATTATCAATTTCGACAGTCATTCCATTATGGGCAATAAGTACATCACCCGGTTTAAAAGCATCACCATCCGGCATGTTTTCTACAGCAGGTATAAGTCCGATTACATTAAGTTTCAGATCAAGCTGAGAAATAGCATCAAACACCCCAACTACTGCACATGCACCACCCATGTCAAGTTTCATCATTGCCATTCCTGCTGACGGTTTTATAGAAATACCACCGCTGTCAAAAGTTACACCTTTACCGACTATTACATACGGTGCATCATTTTTCTTTCCGCCTTTATATTCCATGATAATGAATTTCGGTTCATGCCTGCTTCCTTTAGAAACTCCAAGTACTCCGCCCATTTTCAGTTTAGTGATCTGAGATTTGTCAAGTATTTGTGCGGAAAATTTATTTTGTTTTGCAAGCACCTGAACTCTTTTAGCAAGCTCAGCCGGAAACATTATATTAGAAGGTTCATTACCAAGATCTCTAGCCATATTTGTAGCTTCACCAATGACAGATCCGCTCCTTATTCCTTCCTGAATTTCCTTAACATATTTTCCTAAAGAATTTGTCTGAGAAAAGAAAATGATCTCACTTATTTTATGAAGATCAGGATTATCTTTTTTTGTATAATATTTATGAAATGAATATAATGCTAACAATGAGCTGAGAGTCTGAGCCCTGGTAATGTCTTCGATCTCAACTCCTTCGAGAGTAAGATCCTGTAAAATCTCAATCGCTACTGAATTAATATTAAGAGTCTTAGCTTTCTTGACTCCGCGAGCTGTGGATCTTCTTACTTTTTCTAAGTTAAGAGCTTCCTTTTTCCCTAATCCCGAAAGTATGATCCTGTATTTATCAGAATAAACAAGAACAGTTTGCTTATCTTTACCTTCGAAATCTTCAAGACTGATCTTTGCAATTTTGCAACCTAAAAGTTTTTCGATCAGATCAAGCTCATCTTTAAACAATTTTTTATCCTGATAGCAAAGAAAAATATATGTGTCGGTCTTTAATTTTTCTACTGAAGTTTTTTCAAATTTAATACGCATAATAGTTTTTTAATATTAGTCTAAATAAGTTTTTAATTTGCCCAGCAATTCATTTTTGAGAACCTCAATTGAAACACCTTTTATATTTGTACCCGCGGCATTCTTATGTCCGCCTCCGGAGTATTCCCTTGCAATTACGCTTACATCAATATTTCCTTTTGATCTGAATGAAACTTTGATATTATCAGGCAATTCTACAAGTACAACTCCTATTCTAATTCCCTGAATGTCCATAAGAACTGAGGTAAATCCTTCGATGTGCTGAATTCCAAGTCCCAGATTTTTGAAATCCTCCTGAGTTACGGTACCGGTTACTAATTTGTTGTCAAAATAAAATTCAAAACTTTCTATGAACTTTGCCATGAGTTTCAGATTCTCCATTGATGTAGTTGCAAAAATACTTTCATATAATGAAACAGGATCTGCTCCTTTATCTATAAGATCTGCGCAAACCCGAAAAACAGTAGAAGTCGTTCTGGGATATCTGAAAGACCCAGTGTCTGTCATAATTCCAACATACAAATGCGAAGAAATTTCTTTTGTCAGATATTTATCTCCCTGTGATTTTATGTAATCGTACAATATTGAACAGTTGGAAGGATATTCTGTATTTGAAATGTATGCAGTATATTTTTTTTCATCGAGTCCGGTATGATGATCGATGCAAAGTTTTTTTGCAGCGGAATTTTCCAAAACCTCCTGCATAGACTTAGTTCTTTTAAAATCATTAGTATCTAAGATTACAATCAGGTCTGCATTATTTATGAGCTTAGTATTCTCATCGACATTATCTCTAAAGACTTTGATGATATCTTCAGTGTCCATGAACTTTAAGTTGAAAGGTGTTTCTGAATGATTTATGATGACAGGTTTCTTTCCTTTTAATTTCAGATATTCGGAAAATGCCATAACACTTCCGATCGCATCTCCGTCAGGCACTACATGTGTTGTGAGAATTATATTGCTGCATCCCTCGATCAGTTCATTTACTTTAGCGAAATTTGATTTCAAGTATTAATATTTATTAGCAAACACATAAAATAGACCAAATGAATTTTTATAACAATCGAATATTTTTTACTTTTATCTGAATCCTCCTTACCAAACTTTTTCATTCCCGAGTGCTCCACAAATAGTCATTACCCCGTTCTCATGGAGTGAATCCTCACGAAAATTTTTTCACAATTATTAGAATATTTTATTATCGCAAGTAAAGTTTAAATTTTCTTTGTGGTAATTTTATGATCATGTAACTATTTTAAATTTTAACTATTACCAAACCCCCGCCCCGACTTCAAAGATATAATTTATATCACTTATTTTTGAAAATCCTTTATTTTTCATACCTAATCTTATTCCCCAAAAATCAGAAATAAATCCTAAAAATTTTAATGGTGAATACCTTAAGTTTGCTCTCAATTTCACACCAAGCTCCATCACAAAATAAGTATCCAGACTGGATGTAGTGACATTATTAGAATCAGTAGTATTTATATCTTCAAATTCTACACCGGCAGATACGTATGAATCTAAAAATCTTGAAGCAGACGGTGTATATAATATATCATATCCAAGATTATCAAGATTTTTTCCCTGCATATAAAATCTGTTTACAATCCATCCGCCAATTATAGGTGCCTCTACATTTTTTACAATCAGTAAAGGAAGTGTCACAGAAAAACCATTCAGTCCGTTGTCAAATCTGTATGAAATACCAACAGAACTTATTACCTGGCCGGCTTTAAACCACCTGAAAAGTTCTCTTCCTTTATATATAACGACCGGCCAAAGATCCTGTGAATACCCTTCCATATCTTTTTTTAATGATTTATCTCTTCCTGCCATTTCTGGTTTTGGCATTGGTCTGAGAGAATAAACTGCATTATATTCTGCATAAATTATGGTGCTGTCATCGGAATAATATTTTCTGAGTTTACTGTCATTTGGCAAAGGCGGGAATACTCTGTGCTCAGGTCTTCTGAATTTTTGCATATAACTTTCAAATGAAGATGAAAACAAAGTGCCGGTCCTTATAACATCTCTCACGCCCCATGCATCATTAGTTCTCTGATTTACATCGTAACCCGGAGTATAATATCCGTCACCATTCATATCTGTACAGCTTGCATGTTTTCCTTCTTCCACTAAAATATGAAATGGTAATTTTGTCTCAAAAGCTGAAGTATCAATAGAATATATATTATCATACCAGCTAAGTGCATGTGCTTTTCCAATAGCCTGAAGGAAAACAAAAGTGTAGTAAATAGTACCATTTTTTTTTCTTTTTTCAATAAATATTTTAAAACTTGACTGCTCAGTATCATGATCATGCCCGCCCAGTCCGGATTCAAATCTGTAATAATGATTGTAATCCAGATCTATTGCTTCGATCTTTGAAATATCGAGAACAGAATTATTCAGATCAGAATAATCTTTTTTAAAGACACTTCCTTTATAATTATTTCTCGGATAAATGTCTTTGATCTGATAATAAACCACAGGTGAGTCACTTGGAAGCTCGAAAGGAAAATATGTAGGAATTTGAATATTTTTTCCGCTGGCAAGATGCAGCTCAGGCTCATCAGGTGAAAACCAAAATATAGGAGCACAATAAGCCGCAAATTCAAGAAATGTCATTTTAGTATTTGTACCTTCCCAGATTACAAATGCCTTTTCCCGCATTTCCTTTATTGATACTTGATTCTTCGATTGGGAAAAAGATTCAGCATTACAAAATACTGTTGTCAATAGGATCTGTATTGCAAATATTTTTTTTAAATGTTTATTCAAGTATAGATGGTTATTGTATGACAAATATAAATATATATACTTGAAATGTTCATTCTAAAAAAATATTAATTCAGAATTTCTGAGATGGTAATTGTCAAAATATTTGAGAGGTTTATGTTGTAAAATAAATACTTTTCTTTTATGCATCATCAATAGTAAAAAGTATTTCTTTATCTGCATTATGCAGCAAACCTCTCCCTACCTCCCCTTTGAAAAATGGGAGGAGTCTGTACTTTTATTTTGAAAAATAAATCGTTCTAAGTACAATAATAATAAGTTTGACTTATTTTTGTGAACGAAAAGTTTATGAGATTTTTGATAAAAATTAATGTAGTTCATTTATGGAGGACTAACAAAGTCGGATACTGTTTCTTGAATGCCACATTTACTTCTAACAGTTCTAGCTCCTCCCCTTTGTCCAAAGGGGAGGACGGGAGGGGTTTGAAATCAGACATTTTCGAAACTTAAAATTTTGATTTTTAATTAATAGAATTTTTGTATTGAAATTAATTATGGTTTTTAAAAATTTCTTTTCGTAAAAGAGGAATAATATGACAAGATTATATAACTGGAAATCCGAAAAAATTAAAAGAAGAGTTTTAAGAAATAACATGTCAAAAGCAGAACAAATACTTTGGCAAAGATTGAGAAAAAGACAAATCAATGGAAAGAGATTTCTGAGACAATTTAGTGTGGAAAAATATGTCGTCGATTTTTATTGCCAGGAATTAAAACTTGCAATAGAAGTTGATGGAAATACTCATAATACATTAGAAGAAATTGAGCAAGATAAAGTCAGGCAAAAAAGAATTGAAATCTATGGTATTGAATTTATAAGATTTCGAAATGAAGAGATTTTTTCTGATATTGAGAATGTTTTAGATAAAATTAAAAAAAGAATTTTGGAAATTTCATAAACTGATTTTATTCACATCACTTGATCTAAAATGTCATTAATTTCAAGTTAATCCTTAATCAAGTTTTTGTCGCTGGCAGCAAACCCCTCCCAACCTCCCCTTTGAAAAATGGGAGGAGTCGGTACTTTTTGTTAAAGCATTCCCGATCAGGAGATTGGGAATGAGATGCAACAACGGCAGGGTCTCCAATTCAAGAAATCCTCCAATCAGGCGAATCAAGGTTCAGACAATTTCCGGATTTAAAATCCCAAATTCTAAATTGTCA
>DAORRV010000049.1:0-25818 GCA_035443185.1 Ignavibacteria bacterium
TCTAAGAATCTAAGTTTGAAAACTCACAAGATCAAAAGTTCAAAGACTCGAAAACTCAAAGTCTCGAAAAGTCAAAGTGAAAAACATTATTTTAATATACCTTCTTTTGAGCTTTCGAGCCTTTGAGGTAAATAAAATATATTTATTTAAAATCTTTCTATGAGACTTTGAGTTTTCGAGGCAAATGATAATTACACAGATCTAATTTAATTTCACTCTGAACCCGAAATAAAATTCTCTTCCTGAAGTCGGACCCCATACATATGAAGTATCAAAATACGGACCGAAAGGATCATCAGCAGAGATGATCGGATTTTGCTGTGTGAAATCAAGTAAATTTTCGACTCCGGCATACAGATCAAAATATTTGAAATTCCTGTTGACCTGTGCATTTACAATTGAAAATGGATCTGACTCTGTTGGTCTCTGATACTGCACAGGATTCGCAGCGGTGGAAGGAAGACGCTGTGTGCCGAACCATTGCAGACCTGCATTAAATCCCCAGGTATCATCGGGGAATGTATATGAAATTGTTGTAAGAATCCTGTCTTCAGGATTAAAAGGCTGATCATACCAGATGCCGTTATTCTCATATTTAAGCTGTACAAATTTATATGCCAGCTTAATATCAAGATATCTGATAAGATTTATATTCAGTTCCGACTGAAATACATTTGAATATGCATCCCCGTTCAGATTTGAAAATAATACTGCTGTCGGATCAGAATCATAATCAGGTATAATTTTATTATTAAAATCAGTCCTGTAATAATCAAGATTCAGACTCGCGCCATTATTTCCAATATTAAAATACCACAGCAGATCGACTCCGTAGTTTAATATTTTTTCCGGGTCAAGCTGCTCGAGAATTATTATGTCCTTTGAGCTAGCCAGTATATTGTTGTATTCATTGAACAGATTAATTGTCCTGAATCCCGTTCCAATGGAAGCTCTCATTACAAATGCATCCTCAGGCTGATATCTGAAAAGCAGTCTCGGTGTATAAATTGATTTATAGACATTGTGATAATCATATCTGAAACCCGCCATGAGACTTGCTTTGTCATCAAGAAAATTGAAAGAACCTTCCGCAAAGATCCCGGGTATTGATTCCAGTTTTGGATAATCACCAGCGTAAGTTTTTGAAGTTGTATCTTCGAATACTATATTATCATCAATATTCAAATACTTATAACTTAATCCGGTTTTCAAAACTGTTCTGTCCGAGAAAGATGTTTCGTAAAATCCAGATCCGGTGAACGAAGTCTGAGTTCCTCTGTATTTTGTAAATCCAAAATATGAATTCTGATCATAATAGGATGAGTTCAAATAGAGCTTGATACTTTTATCCTCATTAAACTGCCTGCTGTAACGGAGATATCCTTCAAATGAATTCAGATCAGCAGTCTGTCCGTAGATCTGATCACTGCCTGCATCCTGATCCTGAAAATAATCTGTCTGTCCTCCTGTCCTTTCTTCATTCCAGTAACGGAAGGCAGCATTTACATCTGTTCTGTTGACCTCTTTTATATCATCAGCATAATCCCACTTATTATAAAAAGTATATCGGGTGACAAGTGGATTATCAAGAAAGCCATCTCCGTTTTCGTCTATCCTGTCAGAGCTTTGAACTGACTGAAATGAAAAAATAGAATTGAGATTATTCCCGAATTTTTCTGCGTAATTTATATTCACCTGTTTCTCAAGCATACTGTTCAGATATCCATTGAGCATAAGTTTATCAGAATTACTGTAATTTTTCAGAATGACATTCATGATCCCGCTGATGGATTCGTATCCCTGCAGGACAGAGTTCGATCCTTTTGAAACCGTGATCCTGTCAATGATCGTCCCGGGATAACTGCTGACACCGTACTTTACATTCAGTCCGGTCAGAAGCGGAACATTATCTATTAGTATCTGAGTATAAACGCCTTCGAGTCCGAGTATTTTAAGTTCTTTACTGTCAGTAAGAATGTCAGTCACAGCTACTTCGACTGAGGAATTTCTCCCGAAACAACCTGAAAGATCACAGCATGCATCCTTTACTAATTCCTGAGAAGTGATAGTTTCAGTTTTGGGTAATTCACGTCCGATAAATGAAGAGCCTCTGTCATCATTTACTATTATTTCATCAGTAGTCGAATTTGGAATAAGAATAATTTTCAAATTCAAATCATTACCAACCCCGACCGTATCTGCAGAGAATCCAATGTATGAAACAATTATTCTTTTATCAGTAATACCTTCGGCAGAAATTTCAAATTTCCCTTTCTCATCTGTGAAGGTTCCCTGTTTTGTATTAATCCACTTGATGATAGCGGCATCGAGAGTTTCATTTTTATTATTGATCTTACCATACACGACACCGCTGATATTTTGAGAAAATGATTCAGATGAAAACAGAACAGAAATAAATAATAATATTAAGATTATTTTATTCGTCATCTTTTTTATTCTCACTTAATATTTTTTCCGGGTCTGATTCAAAAGTACTTTTACATCCGTCATTACAGAAATAATATTTCACATTATCATGAGCGGTACTTATATCTTTTTTTCCGTCATCATCCTGACATACCGGACACCATAGATTACCTGCAAGATATTTAGCCGGTTCTTTTTTGAATGCTTTTAAGCATACATCGCAGCAAAGCTCGACAGTATTATTAAAGTAAACATAGGTTACGACATCTGCGCTTAATTCCTCACCGCTGACGATGCATGTCTTTACTGAATCCTGATTATTTGCAAGTGTATTACTGTTTTGTGAAAATGAAAAAGCGATAAATAAAAGAGCTGTTACGATAATTGTTTTCATAATTAATTTATATAGTTTAAGTTTTTTAAATTTTGATATAAAGGTATAGATCAATTATTCAAATACAGGGAATAATTCCTGTTAGAAATAAATTGAGTTAATAAGCGAAATTAATTTGTAAGTCTAAATTCTGAAACTGGAGTTTAAAGTGCAGACATCTCTGAGTGAGAAGTTAAGGTTGTATTGATAAGAATTGATTTCTGACTGATCAGAATGTTTTATAATTATAGTGTTATTGCAGTAGTATTGTGAATATAGTTTTACTTTAGAATCTTTAATGATAGGAAGATATGGTTCTGAATGTTCATATTTTTCTGCGTGAATTTCACAGCAATCCATTTTAGTAATCATTTCCTCATGAATGCCCGGAAATTCACAGCAGACTGCTTGTTCACAACAGGCATCTTCAGTCTCTGTATCACATTCCATATGTGTGTATCCATCACTGACACAGGAATAATGCATAAGTGCAATTGAAAAACTCCCTGAGAAGATAATTATGAATGATATTAGTACAGGAATGATATTTTTTATTTTAAGGATTTTCACAAGCTAAAAATAACCATAATGTTGTTAAGAAAAAACCCTTTTATAAAGTCCGGATTTATTTTTTATTTTTTTCCATAAGATTTATAATTAATCTGACCATCATTTCTTTTCAGTTGGATTTGATTCGGCTATCATTAGAGTAAGAGCAGCAAGTGTATTATCTTCTATTTTTTCAGATCCGTCATTTGAATATAGTAATCCATTTCTTTCAAGAAACCATAAAACAAAAATGCTGCTATATGTTTATTTCCATCTGTGAATGATTGATTTTTTACAATGAAATATAAAAGATGTGCTGCTTTATTTTCTGCAAAGTGAAAGAGTTCTTTTTTCCGGTATGTCTGACAAATATTTCCAATTGAACTTTTCAATGACCCGTCTTATCTTTGCCAAAAAGTTCCGGCAAATTCAATACATTAAAAGTATTGTTATTACATGCAGAGTCCAAAAAACACATGTATACAATAATCAATGTACAATTTGCAATGTACAATGTTTTTGATATTTTTAATTCTTAATTTTTAATTTTAAATTCTAAATTTTCAATTTGCAATGTACAATGTTTTTGATATTTTAATTCTTAATTTTAATTCTCAATTGTTATTCACACTGAGACGGTCATAACTAAATATTCTTGCTAACAAATCCCTGAATTTATAATAAATTTTAATAAATTGTAAATACAAGCTGAAATAATTAATTTAACGAAACTTTAAAAACTAAGGAGCTCCGTTTAATTGGAAAGTGATTCGGGTTCTAAAAACACACTTCAGAAATTAAAAACCTTCGATCAGAAAAACTGGATATCCGAAAATCTGAGTTGTAAAAAGATACAGGAAGCTGGGTAATCCAGAAAATTACAGGTCTTGCTTTGGTTGTATTTATGATCGGACACTACATTCTAATGCATTATCAACCTGAATCAGGTCATACATATGAGGCAGTACTTGCAAGGATGCAGTTTTCATGGTACAGAATTATAGATCTTTCATTTCTTGTATTAGGGATGTATCACGGATTAAACGGAGTCTGGAATATCTTCAGGGATTACAAAATGAAGTCATTGGCAAAGTATTCAGTTCTTTCAGGAATAATTGTTTCGGACTGGCATTTGTAGCATGGGGATTTACAAAAATCTTTTCGATACCATATTTATCATAAAATTCGTATTTTTACAGGTTCAGAATTTTTAAATCAAATTAAAAATTTAACTTACAAATATTAAATTTTTTTGATACTTTTACCAAATTTATTAATTAACTTATTCAAACAAAACAAACTAAGAGGAGATCCGGAAAATGGAAAAAATTAACGATTTACATTCAATCTTAGATGAAATGAAACCTGATATTGAAAAATTTTATGAAAAAGGTCAGAATGCAGCAGGTACAAGATTAAGAAAACAACTAAATGAACTTAGAAAGAAAGCTGCAGAGATCAGAAAAGACATTCAGGACGAAAGAGTCAAAAGAAAGTCTGAATAATATTAAAGTTCTTAATATTATTAATTTTTTTAACTTTTTTAATTTTTATTTTTTATTTAAGGAGTGGAATCTAAATAAGTTATATTTCATTTTATAACTTACTTTTTAGAATCCACTTTTATTTTACACACTTTTAAATACATTAGTGACAAAATCCAACATTAGAAATTTCTGCATAATTGCGCATATAGATCACGGGAAATCAACACTTGCTGACAGACTCCTTGAAAAGACAGGTACTATAGAAAAAAGGAACATGATGAAACAAGTCTTAGATGACATGGATCTCGAGCAGGAAAGAGGGATCACGATCAAGCTTCATGCTATTCAGATGAAATATAAATCGCCTGACGGAGAGACTTACACTCTTAATCTGATCGATACTCCCGGACATGTTGATTTTTCATATGAAGTTTCACGGTCACTTGCTGCCTGTGAAGGAGCATTACTTGTCGTAGATGCAACTCAGGGCGTGGAAGCTCAGACGATCAGTAATCTGTATCTGGCAATTGACAACGGTCTTGAAATAATTCCAGTTATTAATAAAATTGACCTGCAGAATTCAATGGTAGATGAAGTTACTGATCAGATCATCGAACTTATTGGGTGTAAGAAAGAAGATATAATTCTTGCCAGTGCAAAAACAGATATTGGAACTGAAGATATTTTAGAAAGTATTGTTCACAGAATACCGGCTGCAAAAATTGAGACAGAAAAGCCACTGAGAGCACTTATCTTTGATTCAAAATTTGACAGTTACAGAGGAGTCGTTGTTTATATTAGAGTGTTTGAAGGAACTCTGAAACAGGGTGATAAGATCAAATCTTTTTTCAATGAAAAAGTATTTGAAGCGGAAGAAGTTGGGAATCTGAGAATGGGCAGATCTAAAACAGGTCAGTTAAATTCGGGGGATGTAGGATATTTAATTGCAGGAATTAAGGATGTAAATGATTCAAAAGTCGGAGATACAATTTATAAGACTTCACAGCCTATAGAAGAGCCTTTACCCGGATATAAAGAAGTAAAGCCTATGGTATTCAGCGGAATTTATCCAACTTCAACAGAAGATTTTGAAGATCTGAGGGATTCACTATCGAAATTGAAATTAAATGATGCTGCTCTTACTTTCGAGCCGGAATCATCGGTAGCACTTGGTTATGGATTCAGATGTGGATTTCTTGGTATGCTTCATCTTGAGATCATTCAGGAGAGACTGGACAGAGAATATAATATGAATATTATCAGTACAGTACCGAATGTTGAATTTAAAGTTTATACAACAAAAGGTGAAGTGATCGTAGTGGACAATCCTTCTTTAATGCCAGATCCAGCAAAAATAGATTATATTGAAGAACCGTACATTACTGCAAATATTATTACGCCAAATGAATTCATTGGAAATCTGATGAAACTTGCAAATGAAAGAAGAGGAGTATTTATTGCCACTAATTATGTAGATGCAAAGAGAGTTGACCTACATATTGATTTTCCACTCAGTGAAATTGTTTTTGATTTTTATGATAAGCTCAAATCTTATTCCAGAGGTTATGCTTCTTTTGATTATGACTTTAAGGATTTCAGAGAATCCAAGCTTGTAAAGCTTGATATACTTCTTAACGGAGAACCGGTAGATGCTTTATCGACAATTGTGCATAAAGACAAAGCATTTGAATGGGGGAAAAAATTATGCACAAAGTTAAAGCAGTTGATTCCAAAACAGATGTATGATGTTGCAATACAGGCAGCTATTGGATCAAAAGTGGTAGCAAGAGAATCCATAAGTGCGATCAGAAAGAACGTAACTGCAAAATGTTACGGCGGAGATATTTCAAGAAAGAGAAAATTACTTGAAAAACAAAAGGAAGGAAAAAAACGTATGAAGCAAATCGGTTCAGTTGAAGTTCCGCAGGAAGCCTTTCATGCAGTACTTTCACTTGACAGTTAGAAACTCGATTCAAATTAAACAGAATATTACTCAAAAAATTTATTAGGTGAATACTTATAATAAACAGGGAAATAAAGATTCAGATAAAAACAGTTCGAAGTCCACAGGAACAAATAGCGGAAAGAATGATAATGAAGACAAAGTAAAAAAATCCAAGCCACGAGAATTTGCTGATGCATTAATTTATGCAGGTATAGTTGCATTCATAATCAAGATACTATTATTTGAAGCATTCAGAATTCCTACAGGATCAATGGAAAAGACTTTATGGGTGGGAGATTTTTTACTAGTTACAAAATTTACATACGGTGCGACTACACCAAGGAATATTCCATTTACCGATATCAGAATTCCATATTTGAAATTACCCGGATTTAAAGATCCAAAAAAAGGTGATATAATTGTATTTGATTTTCCGGGAGACAGAGATGATCTTGAATCAACTGAAGTCGTTAATTATATAAAAAGATGTGTCGCTACACCAGGAGATGTACTTGAAATAAAGGATAAAAAGCTTTATGTAAACGGAGAGATCGTTCCAAATCCTCCAAATGCTGTATTTGATAAGGTAAACAGACCGGAAAGTTTTTTTAATCCAAGGATGTTTCCCAAAGGTGAGATGTGGAATGAAGACTGGTATGGTCCGATACGTGTTCCAAAAATAGGTGATAAAATTAAGATCGATACATCGACATATGAAGGATGGAAAATGTTTGTAATGAAAGAAGGTCATTCAATAAGAATGTCTGGTGACGGAGCTGTGTTTGTCGATGAAAAGGAATTGCCGAACGGAGAATATACAGTTGAAAAAGATTATTTATTTATGATGGGAGATAACAGAAACAACTCACTCGACAGCAGATTCTGGGGATTTATGCCTGTAGAAAACATAGTCGGAGAAGCTTTGATAATTTACTGGTCATGGGATCCAAGTATATCATTTCTGAATTTCTTTGACCTGCTGGGAACTACGAGATGGGAAAGAATCGGAAATATTATCAGATAATTTATATTAAAATTTTAATAATGAAAAATTCCGAAGTCAATAATCAGGCTTCGGAATTTTCAATTTAAATACTAAGAATGTCAGGGATTTATATTCATATTCCATTTTGCAGAAAGCGATGTAATTACTGTGACTTCTTTTTTATTACAAATACTAAACTCAAATCAGAATATTTATCGGCTTTAAAAAAAGAAATTGTGCTTCATTCTGACAGTTATAAAAACGAAAAGTTTGATACAATATTTTTTGGAGGAGGTACGCCTTCTGTTTTAACTGACGTAGAAGTATCTGAAGTTATAAGCATACTCCGAAATAATTTCAACATTAGTGATTCATCTGAGATCACACTTGAATCCAATCCTGAAGATCTTGAAAATGATGCTTCGGAAAAATATTTTAATGCAGGGATCAGCAGATTCAGCTTTGGAGTACAGTCATTTATCGAAAGTGAACTTAAATTTCTCACAAGGCAGCATACTTCCGAATCTGCAGAAAGAGTCATTCGCAAAGCTGCTGAAAGTACTAAGAATATCAGTGTTGACATAATTTATTCACTCCCCTCTCAAAATCCGGAAGATGTAATTTTTTCAATTTCAAAAGCGATTGACTCCGGAGCAAATCATATTTCAGCGTATTCACTTACTTATGAGAAAGGAACACTTCTTTATAAATCATTAGAAAAAAATCCCGGCATAAAGAACAATTCCGAAAGAGACTCTGAACTATTTAAAACAGTTTCTGAGAAATTATTGTCAGAAGGATTTATGCATTATGAAGTTTCAAATTTTGCGAGACCCGGTTTTGAGAGCAGACATAATCTGAAATACTGGACATATGAAAATTATCTGGGACTGGGTCCTTCGGCACATTCCTTTTTCAACAAGAGACGATGGAATAATCCAGGTTCATATTCAAAATATATAAACTATCTGAATGAAAATAAATTACCATTAGAAGAAGAATATTATCCAGACAGAGATCAGATGAAATTAGAATTTATTATGCTTGGATTAAGAAGTACGGGAATAAATTTAAAGAAGTACAAATTATTTTTTGGAAATGAATTTTTAATAGATTATAAAGATGCAGCACAGGAGCTGATAGATAATGGTTTTGCTGAATTGTCGGAAACAAGTTTTAAGCTAAATGAATCGGGTTATTCTGTTGCAGATGAAATTACTTCGAGATATTTTTAGAAAGCTTCCTACCAAAATTTATCTTCCCTTTGTAAATTCTATTCGCAGTTAATATAGTTATTATGACAAATGGAATACCTGCAATAAGATCTATGACATAGTGATAACGCAGAAAAACGGTAGAGAAGATCATTAAAATTGAAAACGGAAGATAGAAATAGAATGAGTTTGATCTGATCTTATGAGAAAGATAGGTAATGAGAATAATAATAATTGTATGTCCTGAAGGAAATGCATCACGCTGAGCATACAGTTCAGGATCGGGTACATTCTTAGGAATTGATTCACCGAAATTTATGAGGCCTCTGATAATTTCCGCAAAATATAAACCGGGCATTTCAATATTCATATTCGCAAATTCATGCAAAGTAAATCTGGGACCAATGGCAGGAACAATTATATATCCGAGAAAGGAAAGATAGAATCCGAAAAAAATTACAAATATAGCATATTTTAATTCTTCATATCTATGCCAGAGATAAAGCTCCATAGCATATATGACAGGCATTAAATAAAATAATCCATAGACGATCTGTAACAATTCGACAAGGAAAGGATTATTGAAACTATACAAAAACTCTGTCGGATTTACACCAAATAACCATTGATCGATCCTGATCAACTCAGGGTCATAGAGTCTGGTGTCAAATCCAACCATTATCAGATAAATTTCTTTAAAACAAAAAAGAATCATAAAGGAAGGATACCAAAATCTAAGAAATCTTGTCCAAGATCTTTTTCTTTTTTCTAATTCATTTTTCTTTTCATAATGCGAAACAAAGTAAATAATGAGTATGCAGAGCGATAGATTTAAAAAAGGAATTAGGATGCACAGCAGTAAATTATCCGATGAGAAAATAAAAATTACTGAGAGTAATACAAGAAATATCTGATTGGTAACATCAGGAATTTCCAGATAACTAAAATTTTTTTTTAAAGAACTAAACAATTGGCTCTAATATGTGAGTAAAAAAGTTGCGACTGTCATAAAAATAAAAATTCCAATCACATCCTGAAATGCTGTTTCAAAAGGTCCGGAAGTAAGAGCCGGATCAAAGCCTAATTTTTTTGAGATCATAGGAGACAAAGTTCCAATGATCCCTGCAATATTTATAGATATGAACATTGAAATTCCAACTGAAGCAGCGAATTTAAATTTATATTCATCACTCATTAAATAGCCTAGTAATCCAACAACGAGAGCTACAGCAGAACCTATGAGTAGATTTGTTTTAAATTGTCTTATGAGCGGGACCCACCATTTACTGATACTGATATTTCCTGTGTCTATTCCTCTTACTACAATAGCTGCAGACTGAAGACCTGTATTTCCGGAAATCGCAGAAATGATCGGCATAAAAGCAGCGATCAGAATAATTTTTTCTATAATTTCATTATGTAGCTGCACGATAAAAACTGCTATAAATTCTATGAGTAGAGTAATTAATAACCACGGCAGTCTGAGTTTAGCAATTTCGAACGGAGATTTTTTCTCGAGTTCCTCAGCATCTGTACCTGCCATTTTAGCTACATTTTCAGAATATTCTTCTTCAATAACATCAACGATATCATCTATTGAAATTTTACCAATCAATTTATAATTATTATCAACGACCGGTGCTGAAACAAGGTCATAGCTTTGAAAAATTTTAGCAACTTCTTCCTGATCAGTATTTGCATCTATAGAAATTACATCAGAATTCATTACATTCCGTATCAGTGAATCCGGTTCTTTTAAAGCAATGATAAGACGTTTAAGAGATAAAATACCTTTAAGATAATTATTATCGTCAACCACCCATAAGTTATAAAACTGATCAACGTCATCCGCCTGATCCTGAATTTCTTTAACAGCTTCCATAACAGTACAGTTTTCATGAACAGAAATATATTCCTTTGCCATGATACCGCCGGCAGTATTTTCATCATAGCTTAAGAGTTCTTTAAGTTCATCGTAATCTTCTTTATCAATTTTATCAAGATTTTCAAGAATCTCATTTTTCTTATCATCATCAAGCTCAGAAACAAAATCAGTAGCATCATCTGAATACATTTCACTGACGATACCGGATATTTTTTCGCCGGATAATTTTTCAGTAATATAATCTTTTCTGTGGTCGTTAATTTCAAGTATGACTTCACTTGCAGTATCGTCATTTAAGAGAGAAAAAAGATAAACAGAATCATCATCATTTTTAAGATTATCAATAATGACTGCAATATCGAAATCGTAGAGATCGGTAAGAATATTAAGCAGAGCGGCATCAGATTTCTCGTGGATGAGTTCTGTTATATCATCGAGTAATTCGCTGTCAACTTCGAGAACGGATAAATTTTTTTTATCGGAAGACAAAGGAAATCAGAAATAGAGTTAATAAATTTTGATTAACAAATTACTTATAAAGATGAGATAAATCAATTGAATAGAGTGAATATGGTATTGGGGGAGGTTTGGTGGGTTTGGATAAAAACCGTTTAAACGGTTTTTATCTGCCGTAATGAATATAATTTTGAAATTCACTTTTCCCATCAAAAAGTTATTTTTTCTATTAAATTATTTATAGAAAATATAATACTTTTCAATTTTCGAAATTGCCTCTTGGTATAAAAACCGTTTAAACGGTTTTTTCCGAACAAGCAAATGTTAATCTTTTACCATAAAACCATTTCTTTCCACTATTCCTTTTTTGAAATACTCAAAAATTTAAAATTTCTATATAAAATTTCAATTTCTTACTTTTATCAGGCATTTCTTTTTTTAACATTTCCGGAGAATTTACATCCAAAATTTTCAATCTATTCCAATTTATTTAACAATAAAATTAATGTCATTAATTCTCAAACTCAAAATATCTAACTTGTGAAAACTAATTTTTTATTATGGATAAAAAAAATTTATTTAATCTTCGAAAAGAATTTACTATAAAAGAGTTATCTGAAGATAACTTAAAAAGTAATCCCTTCGAACAGTTTGATCTATGGTTTTCTGATGCACTAAAGATCGATTCTATGGAAGCAAATATCATGTTTGTTGCAACAAGTTCTTCAGCTGGTATTCCGTCTCTGCGAACCGTCCTTCTAAAAGAATTTGATGAAAATGGATTCGTGTTTTTTACAAATTATACAAGCAGAAAAGGTAAAGAGATCAGAGAGAATCCTAATATAGCTGTCCTTTTTTACTGGAATGAACTTGAGAGACAGGTGCGTATTGAAGGAGTTTGCGAAAAAGTATCTTCTGAAGAATCTGTTACTTATTTTAACTCCAGACCATTTGACAGCAGAATATCAGCGACTGTTTCTGAGCAAAGTAAAATAATTGAAAACAGAGATTTACTCGAATCTAAATTTTCAGGATTAAAGAAAAAATATGAAGATCAGAACATACCTAAACCTGAACACTGGGGAGGATATCGATTGAAACCAATAAACTTTGAATTTTGGCAGGGACGGGAAAACCGGCTTCATGACAGAATACAATATTCTAAAGACGGTGATATATGGAATATAAACAGATTGTCACCTTAATTAAAAACTACTGTTATGATCACAATTTTCAATGCTATGCTTTTAACTACACTAATATTTTTTTCAGCATGTTCCTCTGCAGGAAACAATAATTCGAATTCAGCTTTTTATGAGACCAGATGGGTACTCAGAGCATTCAGTGACTCAAAAGTATTTACACCTGATAGTAAGGAAGAACCATTTGTATTTTTTTCGAAAACAGGTGGCAAAGCTACCGGATTCGGAGGATGCAATGATTTCAGTTTTATATTCAATAAGCAAAAACAAAAATTAAAATTTGAAAATATTGTTGCAACGGAAAAGTTTTGTGAGTCTTTTATGGAATTGGAGAAAAATTATTTAAATATATTTGTGAATTCTGATTCTTATAAAATAATAGATGATCAGCTTTATCTGTATAAAGATTCAAAACTACTTGCAAGATTTGAAAATCAAAATGAAAAATAAATTGTCAGAGATTAAAGGTTTGATTTAATTTTACAAAATCTTCATATTGGAACGTCTTTTCTATACAATTAAAAAAGGACTGAACAAACTATTCTAAGAAATAATCAGACAGTAAAGTGAACGGGATGTAGATCAGTTGGTTAGATCGCACGTCTGGGGGGCGTGAGGCCGGCAGTTCGAGTCTGCCCATCCCGACTGAAACTGCTCAGATTTCGAACAAATATTAAATAGAAAAATATGAAAATAATGAAAAGCTCAGATGACTTAAATGTAATCTCCGTAAATGACCTTCCGTTTTCAGAAAGACCTAGAGAAAGATTAAGAGAATTCGGAGCTGAGAAACTTTCCTCCGCTGAACTTCTAACCCTGTTGATTAATACCGGTACAAAAGGTGAATCTGTGATTACTATTGCTCAGAAATTACTCGTTAGATTTGGATCACTCTCTATGCTTATGGATGCTTCACTTGAAGAACTTACAAAATTTAAAGGACTCGGTGAATCTAAAGCATCCAAATTATTGGCAAGCTTTGGGATTACTAAAAAAATTATAAAAGAACTAAAAGAAGAAGAAAATACCTTAAGAGATAATAAAAAAAAGTATAACCCGGTTACAAATCCCGAAGCATTATTTAACATTCTTGTCTCAAAGTTAACAGATTATTCTAAAGAACATTTTTATGTGATCTCTTTAGATTCAAGAAATATTTTTATTGGTCTGGATGAGATTTCTGTGGGTACTCTTACTGCCAGCCTTGTGCATCCCCGTGAAACTTTTGAATCAGCTATAAAACGTCATGCAGCTCATATAATTATAGCTCATAATCATCCATCCGGTGAAACCAGCCCATCTGAAGATGATCTGAAAATTACCAGAAGGCTGATAGATGCAGGAAAGATAATGGGAATTACAGTTCTGGATCATATAATATTTGCTAAACATTCTTATATGAGCTTTAAAGAAAGTTCATTGATATAAAAAGAAAATAGTTTAGCTGTAAAAACTATAACTCTTCACCATCTGCAAATTCTTCATTTACATCATCAAACAAAATCATTGCCTGATGAAAATTACCGTCCTGAGAAATTGCGACACCACCTTCAGTTTCCCATCCCTGATTAAGCATTTCATTGACTTTCTTGACAAGTTCACTATTTGAATCAGCAGTTACGATTGTATATTCCATTTTTTTTTATTTTATTTATTTTAAAATTGAGTGGATTTTTTAGAAATTGCATTGGTAAATTAGACAATATTTGAGATAATTAAAACGCCTATTTTGATTTGTTTTATGGACTTAAATTAATGCTTGGGTACATCAGATATATCATAACTTTCCCGTTCGTATTCTGGCTACTGTTTGTAAAAATTATTGAAACTGAAACTTTGTTTCAAACACTATTTTTGTAATTTATAAACAGCAGTGATTTCATTGGTTCTATATAAACTGTCTGCATAAGTTTTATAAAAGAGATTCTCCTCAAAAGTAAATACTGTGATTTCAAAATTTTATTATAATGTTGCTTGGACAGATGTGAAATATTTTTAAATTATAACTACTTTAGTTTTCATTGATAAATAAATCTATTAAATCTATTTTAGTTTTAAAAAATTTATGACACAGGCAGAAATGCAAACTGAATTCAGCAGATTAGTTAACAGAGGAATTATATTTGGATCTATATGGATTTTTGGAATTGGTTCTATAATCGCTTTTACTTCAGGCTTTCAGGCTATTAAATTATATAAGCAATCAGACAAATCTCTTTCAGGAAAAAATAAAATCTTTAAATGTTTTCTCATTGGAGCTATTGGTTTGCTTTTAGATTTAACTGCAGTTCTGATCATAATTCTTTTCAGAAAAAAATAATTAATTAAGTAAATGGAATACAAAGATTATTATAATGTTTTAGGTGTAAAAAAAACTGCAACACAGGATGAAATTAAAAAATCATACAGAAAACTTGCATTAAAATATCATCCCGATAAAAACAAAGATAATAAGGAAGCTGAAGAAAAATTCAAAGAGATCAATGAAGCCAACGAAGTTTTAAGTGATAAGGATAAAAGAAAAAAATATGATGAACTTGGTGAGAACTGGAAATACCATCAACAGTCAGGCGGTGCTCAGGATCAGGGATTTGATTGGTCACAATACGCAAATCAGGGCAGCGGATACACACAATATTCTTACGGACAAGATCAAGGAGATTCATTTGGCGGATCAAATTTTTCGGATTTTTTTGAAACATTATTTGGAGGTGGCGGCGGATTCAGTTCATCAGGCAGAGGCGGGAGATCACGTGCAGCAAGGGCAAATATGCGTGGAGAAGATCTGAGTGCCGAAATGAGTATTTCTCTGGAAGATGCTTACAAAGGTACCGAAAAAATGTTTGAATTAAGCGGTCAGTCGATCAAACTAAAAATAAAACCAGGCATTGCAAGCGGTCAGACTTTAAGACTAAGTGGGAAAGGTGGCAAGGGAGTAAGCGGTGGAAGTTCCGGAGATTTACTGCTGACAATTCATGTGCTTCAGGATCCTGTATATGAAAGGAAAAGTGATGATCTTTATACCGATGTAAAAGTTGATCTCTATACCGCAGTGCTTGGTGGCAAAGCTACTTTAAAAACTTTTAAAGGAAATATTAATTTAAATATACCCAAGGAAGCTCAGAGCGGAAAAGTTTTAAGACTACAAGGACTTGGAATGCCAAAATACGGTAAGGCAAATGAATTCGGTGATATGTACGCAAAGATTATTGTTGAAACTCCTGTGAATCTGAATGAGAGAGAATTAAAACTGTTTCAAGAACTTTCTGATATGAGGAAATAAACTCTTTATCTGTTATCCGAGAATTTTTGATTCAATAATTATCTAATTTTTCTAAAATCTCAATGTGATGCAGGAGAAATTAGATTTACAATTTTAAAAACATTCCTGTCTGCGATTGCAAAATCCTCAATATCAGTAATCAGATCATTATTCAGATCAGTAAATGATTCTCCTTTAACAAAATTAAATACACCGTTTTCTACTATACTAATATCTTCAAGATCTACAAGTCCGTCATTATTCAGATCTCCACTAAAAATACAATTTAAGTCACCAACTGAAGTCTGATTGTTTCCAAATGCCTGAGATGAATGACTTGAAAAATCATAAAGATTTAAATTTTGTGAAATAAGAAAAGACCCGCCTGATCTGCTCCACGTTTCAAGATATTTACCATTATCAAGTACTATATAATAATTTCCGCTGACTGCATTCATAAAATAGAGTTCAGTATTGAAATTATGGTTTTTTATAAATGCTTGAGAAGAATCTATAATTTCATATGGACTGGAAGAATTTCTGAGATAAACTTTTAATTTAAACGGATAGAAATTAAATTTATTAATTAAAGATTCAGGAATTACTTTTAGACTGAGGGTAATGGATGGAGTACCTGTAGTAAATTTCCATGATTCATTATAAGCTCCCTGAGGCGGAATACCACCCTGCTTCACTCTCCAGTAATAATCAGTTTCAAATTCAAGATCAGAAGTAAAAAATTTTACCGGATCTATTCCGTCTGGTCTCTCAATATCTTCGTCAATTAAAATATCTGAAAATAAAGAATCCGTTGCTACCTGAAAATTTGCAGAATAATTTACAGGGAATCCTTTTTGCCACTCAAATTTTACAGGCCAGAAATTATTTATTGAATTGTTTAAAGGAAATATTCTGACCGGTGGTGTAAGAGGTACACTCAAGCAGCAGAACTGATCATCGCAAAGATCATTTGTACTGAAATTATTTAAGGAATTTTGCAAGCTCACAATACTGCCAGAAACATTAGCTTTAATTTCTGTTGTCAAACCAGAATTATTTAGTTTCCAAACATATTGTTCCTCAAACAAACATGAATTTAAATATAGATCAGGATTGAAAAATCTGATACGGGCTATCAGTGTTCCCTCCTCATGAGAGATTATTGGTTCTGTACCCTGAGTAATAATATTGCCTTCATTTATAAAAAGAGTATCCCCGGATCTGATAAGATCACCTACATTATTTGGAGATATCCTTCTTCTTCCAAAAGTCGATGTGTCTTTAGAATAATAATAATTTAAATGATCCGGTAGAAATGATTGATCCAGAATAATTGCAAATTTACCTGATGAATATCTGAATTCAGTCTGAAGGAAATTTGTATGTTTTAATACAACATCAAAATATCCAAGATTAGAAGAAAGATAATTTCTGTTAGTTAGCTTTAACTCAAAATTAGGATTTTGAGAATAAGAAATTGACGTAATAATACAAAGTAAGAATATAGAAAAAACTAATTTTCTAAAATTCATAATTTAGAATAATTTAATCTTAAATTAATATTTGCATACAATATACTTCAATCAGAATTTATTAAAAAAATTGAATGAATATTATTTATCCGAAATATCGAAATTTGCAAATAACATTACAGGTTAAAGAGATCAAGTTTTGGGGTTGATACTTTGGCCTTTGGAAAGCAAGATATATATTCTTATTTTAATTTAAAACTTAATATTTTCAATACAAAAATAAGTTTATGAAAATAAAAAAAGCCGTAATCTGCATTACGGCTTTTTAGTTTAAATCTTAATTTAACTTTACTTTGAAAATCCGGGGAGCATATTTTTATAGTATTTTGAATTGTCAAGTATTGTTTGTTTGGAGGCATTTTCTCTGATAACAGGATTTTTTAACACAGGTCCTGCACCTGGAGGTACGTTCTTGGTTACAAAATTAAATGCATTATTATCAGTGATTGTCAGATCTGAAATGTCTACAACATAGTCACCTGTTAGATCATCAGTTACATAACCGATTGCAAAATTGAATGCACTGTTATCAACATTCTGGAGATCAGAAAGATCAATCAATCCATCCTGTGTAACATCACCACTATATATGCAATGTTTGGAATTTATAAGCTTAAGATTTGAACCGTAAGCCTGAGATGATGCAGTTGTGAAATTATATACCAATGAGAATCCGGAGTTATATGCTTCACCTCCCGGCTTACTCCACGTCTCAATGCAGTTTCTGCTTTTTACCTGAATATAATATGTTCCATTCGAGGCATTTGCAAATAAAAATGATCCAGTATAATTTACAGAATCTATAGTACCTTTTGCTGAATCTACTATCGCATAAGGCGGTGAAGTATTTCTCAGATATACTCTTACTGTATCTTTAATATTTAATTTATTTGACAAATTTAAATATCCTTCATTAATAAGTGTGATCTGCGCAGGAGCAGTCTGCCCTACAATCAATTTTACATTTACATTTTTTAAAGGTGTTACAGGATCATTGGAATTTACTTTTAAAACTCCTGCATATGTACCTGCAGAAAGTCCTGTACTGTTAAACGTTACATTCACATTTTGGGAAGACAGTGGATTAACAGTACCTGCTGTTGGAGATTCATCTACCCAAGCAATTCCTTTTTCAAGTTTAATTGCCATGTTATTGTGTACATAAACATTATTGAAAACCATTTGTGAAGCTATGGTACCTGTTGAATTTTCAATACCGATCGTATTAGAATTATTCAGTGCTCCAATACTCTGATACTGATAATAGATTCTGCCGTCTGAATAAATAATTACTTCAAATGTATAAAGTTCTCCGGAACTATAATGAGGCACAGCTTTATATTCTACAATAAATCTGTTATTGACTGCGTCATTATAATAAAATATTTGTCCTGATGTTCTGACATCAAGGTCATCCCAGAAAGGACAAAGTATATTATTTGGTTCTGCAGCGGTAGGTAATGCTACATTTGAATAAGCTGTATTTGTGGAAGCTGCATCAAAGCTTACCCAGCCGTTTGTACATATCTTTAAATTGGAATAATTATTTCCATAATAACTGAAACTAAAAGGCAGAGCTACATTAGCTGAGCCGTCATCACCGGTTCCGTTTGTCCAGGTAGTGATCTGCGTTCCGACACCGGAAATATCAACCCAGTTATAAACCGGACCGCCCGGTTCATCACTGTCGATCCATGAATATCCGCCTGCGTCAGGTCCGCCCATTCCGTCCGTTACTTCCGGTCCGTTATAAATGTCAGAAGCACCTTTAGGCATATTTTCTATCTGTCTTAATATATCAGCACTGAACATATTTTCTGTCCTTGCATTGTCTAAAACTACTGAAGATTCTGTCATAGTCCAATTAAGATTGAACTGACCTATATTTCCAATATTTAGATTTTTCACTGTATTATTCGGACCTACCGGAAGATATGCAATCAGTGAATCTGCCGAAGTTGTAATCGTAGCGGGTATACCTCTTTTTAAAGTAATTGATCTCGGACCATTACCTGCTTTTAAAGAATCATTTGTAATGTTATTTCTGTAAGCCCATACATCCCATTGTCCTACAAGTGAATCACCATAATTTACACCAAGTCCGGCAAGTAAAGCATCTAGTGTACCGCTGGTGACATTAAATGAATTTCCTCCTGATGTTAATGAAATTTGTCTTGAAGAAGCAAGAGGACTGCCAAATATCCATTTATATGTAGCAGTTGAAGCTGAAGTATCCCAGGTAAAATTATTGTTGGTTAAATTTCCGGGAGATGTTTCAATTCTTGCTCCGGCGTTTGGTGTGTTCAGATTGAATGGATTTAAAGGGAATGAAGTAATAACTACTCCCGCAGTCCACGAATTATAAATTCCGGAATAATCATCCATCCATAACGGCCATAGTTTTCCGTTACTGGAAGTCATGCCAATGTAATCTCCCTGATATCCTGTTGCAATACCTGAGACACCAATTGATTTTGGCTTGAATCTATGGTCACTGACGAGCATATCAATCCAGGTATTACCTCCGTCAAGAGATCTTGAGATATAAACTTCTGATGAGTCAGATGCTGTATTCCTGTCATCATAATATACAATATTTACACCGCCTGCTTCATCCACTCTGATAGCCGGAAAGTACTGGTATTTTCCATTATTAAGCGGGTCCTGATTAACTCTTATTCCGCCGGACCATGTAGCTCCGCCGTCTGAAGATCTGTGCATTATAACATCAGGATCAGTACCTGCAGGTGCTAAATTTTTCTCTGATGTAACAATGTAGATCCATCCGTTCCTGGAACCGCCGCTTCTATCGACGTCAATTCTCGTGAATCCATTAACTCTTATGTTGGATTTAGTCGGGAATGTACCTCTTATTCCGTTCATGTCATATGCATTATTTGTAACTGTCCAGCTTACACCGCCGTTTGTTGATTTTGCAAAACCTGCAAAGTCTTCAGTAAACGGACTTCCGGACGTCGGAGCCGCCCAGGCTACATAAACTTCACCATTTGGTCCGGTTCTTATATCACAACCTTGTGAATAATGTCCTGCAACAGAAGTATTTATATCAGTAGATGCAGACCAGCTTACACCGCCGTTTGTTGTATAAGAAACCGCTATCGGTGGTGAGGCTGCAGTAAATCTGGACCATACACAGTATGTTCTTCCGTAATAAGGACTTGATGGTGCATCGTCTGAAGCGGCAAGATTTTTATCCTGCGAACCTGTAGCAATAGTAAAATTGCTCGACCATGTTGCACCGTTATCTGTTGAATAATTTCCAAACATACCTGAGGTTGAAAATCCAAGATGAGTTTGAATAAAAACACCGTTCTTATCAATTGCTATTCCCGGATCACCTCCCTGATTTGGGACAGGTGAACCGCCTGATAATTTCATTGTGTCAGATCCAAACCATGAGTTTCCACCGTTTGTCGTGACATAAATTCCTTCACTGATAAATAATGTACCTGTATTATTAAAAGCATTTGAAGAACCAAACATTATCAATGGATTTAACGGATGTCTGACTATGTTAACTTCAGACTGATAGCTGTTTGTTCTTGGCAGCACTCTTACGTTTGGTGATACTGCTACAACTTCATTTCCATTATTATAATATCTCGTTTGTGTATTTGGATTTATAAAATCAAATACCTGTGGCAATGGTGCTGAAACATATACATTGGGATCGTAAACTCCTGTTGGAAGTACGTTATCCCATTTTTCTGCAACCTGATTACTCTGTCCTGTCATTAAAATAAAGCATAACAAAACAGCAGGAATTAATAAGAATAATTTTTTCAATTAAGATTTCCCTTTCTGAATTTTTTTAATTTTTTGATTAATTCTGTTAATTAGATTTGAATAAATATATAGGTGTTTTTGAAATTTTAAAATCAGAAATGTAAAATCATTTGTCAATAGTTTTGAATTTTGTAGACAGAACTATGCATGATGGAATTGTATATAAAGTAAATTAAATATTTCGAACTTTCAACTATCTTTTATAATCCGTAAGCAAATAAAAAAAGCCGTGAAGAAAATTCTCCACGGCTTTTTGTTTTATTTTAATTACTGACCGGTTGATTATTTCTCACCGACCCTTTTACCATTATTACTGTTTGTGTTGCCTTCATCCTTTGTATTATATTGTGTATTTTCTATTTTTCTCAAAGGAGCTTTATTATCTTTTGCTCTCAGATCTCTTTCTTTTAAAACATCATTAAGCTCTGGCATTACTTTATTTTCAACTTCAAATGTATTGCCTTTTTGACTCATTACCTGTTTATGCAATTCCCATTTAATTCTGTCCTGTTCTGTTTCAAGTACAGGTACTGTATTTATATCTTCTGTAGGCGGAAGTGGTTCTGCTCCCGGTGGTTTTTCAATTCCTACAAAATTATTTGCATTATTATCGGCGATAGCATAATCAGAAATATCTGCAAAGAAATCTCCGTTCAGATCAGCTACAATATAACCCGACCCAAAATTAAATGCAGAATTATCAATTATTGTAAGATCTGCAATGTCAATAAAATCATCCTGATTACAGTCACCACTGTACTGAGCCCGGTAGAATGGTGTAGTACTAACTATTGCCATATTATTACCATAAGATGCACCATCAGGAACAAAGTTATGATGGGATGCAGCGCCTCTTGTATATGATACTCCTGTATTACTCCAAGTCTCCAGAGCATTTCTGTGCCTTACTACTCTGTAATAATTTCCACTAAAAGCTTTGTTAAAAAACAGATCATCAACAATTGCATTATTTGCAACTACTGAAGTTGCAGAATCTACTGCTATGTTTGGGAAATCGACTCGGAATAAATGAACATCTACTGTATCAGGGAAAGTCCAGTAAGGAAAGTTCGGAATAAACATACCCTGATTTAAAAGTCCTATCGAATTTGGTACAGCATCAGGTAATGTCTGTACACATAGATTATCTACCCAAATATCATTTCCAAATCCGCTTACTGCTCTTATTCTTACTTTATTTGTAAATATTGGAAGCTTATAAATTTTTGATCTCCACTCTCTGGATGATGGTGTAAACTGACCGCCGCCTATAAATACTGTATTTAAAGGACCGGCCTGAGCACCCAGTCCGCCCCATAATCTTGCTCTTACTGACCATGTTGAACCGCTGTTAACTGATGACTCTACTATAAGTGAATCCACATTTCCTCCGGTCCATGGTCTGTATGCTTCATCAAATGTGAAATAGACATCATTTCCAATTACAATCGGAGAAAAATTATATGAGGTCAGTGATTGAGTAGTGCCAACGGAAGCAGACCATGAATTGAATCTTGCAGATCCTGTTCCAGATCCGTATGCACTGACAGCTGATCTTCTGTTCCAGAAATTTGAACCCGAATATTCTTCATAAAAATTTTGTGTAATTACTCCTGTAGTAGCTGTACCGGTATCTAATGCACATGAAAAATCTTCACATGGTCTTGGCTGAGTAATATCTACCAAAGCTGTATAAGCCTGATATCTTCCGCCGGTAGAAGTATTTTGTTCGCACCAGTATGGTAATATTTTTCCATTTCCACCGGAAGTAATTCCGATATAATCACCCTGATATCCGCCGGCAGTTCCGGGAATTGGCAGTGGCTTAAATTTATGATCAGAGATCTTTACATCTGTAAATGTAACTCCGCCGTCAGTTGATCTTGAAAGATAAATTTCAGCAGAATCATTTGCAGGAGAATTTCTTGTACTGTAATAGCAGACATTAATTGCTCCAGTAGCATCTACATTCACAGCAGGACTATACTCATATGACCCTGATGCATTTTGGTTTACTCTGACTCTTGTCCATGAACTTCCTCCGTCACCAGTTTTATTTAAAACTATATCAGCATTATCAAGTGCAGGTGCAAAATTCTTTTCTGCCATGACTACATATTCATCACCGGCTGTTGATAGACAGGTTTTATCCCCGTCTATTCGCGGGAATCCATTCATCCTTATTACTCCTGCAGGTGGTGATGGTAAAAGATCTGCGGATCTGATACCATTTGTATTTACTTTAGTATCCGACATATCACCCCAGGTAACCCCACCGTCTCCTGATTCTGCCCATCCTAAATAATCTTCAGTAGAGTTTTGTCCATTTGAAGTACAGTTTGCATAAACTACTCTTACCCAACCAAAAATATCTACAGTCACATCACATCCCTGATGGTGATGGCCTGCAGAGGGAACGGGACTGACCGGCTGAACAGCTGACCATGTGACTCCGCCGTTATTTGAATAAGTAGCTACAATTCTGCCTGCGTATGCTCCCGCAAATTCAGTGTAAACTGTATACAACCTGCCGTAGTATGCACTGGTTGGAATTCCGTCTACTGCAGAAAGGTTTTTGTCGGCAGAATTTGAAGCACCTGGAAAAGTATAAGTTCCTGACCATGTAGTACCTAAATCCGTAGAATATGAAGATCCCATTGATCCGGTTGTTGTAATAAAGGAAATGATCAGCCTGTTAGTATGCATGACCATTGGTGCCGGATCTCCGAAACTTGTAACAGTAACATCATCACCAAACCAGGATACACCACCGTCAGTTGTTACATAATGACCTGTGCTGAAACCTGCTCCCACACCATTATTATATGTATTTGCAGATGCAAACATAATTTTTGAATTGGTTGGATGACGGGTGATAGGTGTTTCGCTCTGCGTGATTAATGAAGGTACAACTCTGAAATTTGGTCCCACAGCAAAAACTCCTTGTGGTGTAGATATGTATCTTGTTTCATTACTAAAATTTCTGTTATCGCCTTCCGGTAATGCTGTATATTTTCCTACCGGATTAATGTCCATTCTGGTACTGGGATGATTACTCCATTTCGGATCTTCATCATTTGTAGAAAAACCTGAGTTGAAAATCCAGACAACTGTAACAATGACGCCTAAAACAAGTAATTTTGTTTTCATTTGGGTAGTCCTTTTTAATTAGTTTATGAATTTTTTTTTTGTTGGTGATTATATTTATTTATTTTAAATTTAATTATCAAGTCCATTTTTTTTGTAAATGAAAAAATTTACTGTTTCATTTCTACTCATACCTTGTTAAATTTAATGTAACGAATTGTAAAAATTATAGACTATCCAAAATGAATTTATTTCTCCGGCTAAATATCTGTCTGATCTTTATATTCTTAATAACCTTTTTTCAAATAAGCGAAACTATTTCCCAGGAATACTGGAGCCGTATAGATAGTCCGGTTAACGTTGAACTAAGAAACTGTTTTTTTATAAATGCTGAAACAGGATGGATAGCCGGAGAATCCGGAACAGTTATCAGAACTGACAACGGAGGCAACAGCTGGGCTGTCCAAAACACAAATGTATCCGGAGCTATAGAAGATATATTTTTTATAAATAGTCTTACCGGCTGGGCTGTGTCACTTGAAATTTTTCCTGACAGCAATTCATTCCTTGGCACAATTATATTAAGTACAACGGACGGTGGAAATAACTGGAACAGATCAATGTTTCCTGATACAAATATTTTTATGAAGACAGTTTATTTTCAGAATGCAAACACAGGATTTCTTGGTGGTATCCCTTCTACCATTCAACGGACTACAAACGGAGGACTCACATGGACTCCAACCCAGACTGACAGTAATCTCATATTCCTTCTCCCGGTATTTAAAATAAAATTTTATGACCAGAATACAGGGTATGCCTGCGGTGGATTCAGAGATATTGCAGGGTTGGTATGGGTCACAACAAATGCAGGTCTGGTCTGGAGAGGTACTGAATTAGCACCCGAACCTTTTTTTGATATTACAATGACTTCATCCAATAACTCCGTAATCTCAGGAGGTGATCTGGAGTTTGGTTCCAGTGTGGCTAGGACATCAAACACTGGCACTAACTGGTACTATGATACTCTCGGAGTATTTGGTCTTGCTACAGGTGTAAGCTTCAGAACACCTTACGAATGCTGGATGACAGGAAGCTATTCAGAAAAATTTCTCTTATCAAAAGATTCAGGGATTACCTGGACTTCACTTTATACTTTAGACAGTACAGCTTTATTTGATGTTACTTTTCCCGATACTACTTATGGATTTGCCTGCGGAGTTCAGGGTACGATTTATAAATATGACAGAACTTCAACTTCCATTTTTAATGAAACCAATACTTCAAATGATCTTTCATTTAATCTTTATCAGAATTTTCCAAACCCATTCAACCCAATTACAAAAATAAGTTACGAGTTACCGGTTAAAAGTTACCAGTTTGTAAGTCTGAAAGTATTTGATGTTTTGGGAAATGAAGTTGCTGAGTTAGTGAATGAACAGCAAAGTCCGGGAAGCTATTCAGTTGATTTCGATGGAAGTAATTTTTCAAGCGGGATTTATTTTTATGAACTGAACATTGGTGAATATTCTGAAGTAAGGAAAATGGTTCTTCTTAAATAATTTTGGTTAACTATTAGTTAATAGTTAATAGTTAATAGTTAATAA
>DAORRV010000050.1:0-2223 GCA_035443185.1 Ignavibacteria bacterium
CTAAATCTATACAAACATTTTTGATTCGTAGAGACGCCATGCATGGCGTCTCTACTCACATCCCCATCTTTTTATTAAATTCATCTGATTTCCCTTTGGGAATTGAAAGAGAATTCCAGTTTTTATTCAGAATATGTTTTGCTAAATAAACTATCTGTCCGATATGATAAGCATAATGTGTAAGCTGTCGGTTCAATGCTTCTGTTACTGTGTGAGATTCATTTCTGATCTTTATATATTTTAAAAGATCATCTTCCGTAAGAGAGTCCAGAGTTTTAAAGAAACATTCCCATCCGTTTTCCCATCTCAAAATAATATCATCCTTGTCTGTATAAAATAATTTATCGAACTCTTCGTCTCTTTTTCTGAATTCTTTTTCACCGTCAGTGGTCAGAAAATCCGTCCACCTCGAAAGCATATTTCCGCTCATGTGTCTGACTATTATTGCTATGCTGTTTGACTCTTCATCAGGTGACAGAAAAAATTCTTCATCTTTTATCTGTTTAAATGTATTATCCCCAAGAGACTTAAGTTTCCTGAATTCCGATCTAACATTTTCGAGATAATGTCTGCCTAAATTTTCCTTATCCATAATTTTTATTTTAGATTAATTATTTACTGATCTTCTGACAGGTCTGTCTGTAATTACTTCAAAGCCCGGAAGTATAAGACTTACGGTATTCAGCAAAGACTCAGGAATGTATTCACCTTTCGGTTCAGTTTCAATTTTAATTTTCGAGATCTTTTCCTCATCATCAAAATATAAATACATCCTGCTGCCTTCAATTTTATTTGCGCCGTTTGCTTTGTTTTCTTCATAGACAAAATAGACACTGCTGGAATTATTATCCACTTCTATTTCATTTATTTTATCATCACTGAATTTAATAATTATATCATCGCCTCTGATCTGATCATATCTGTCACTGAAGTATTCATCTTCATTGGAAGTTAATGCAAATGACGATTCTGTACCGGGCTTGTCATTTAGTTTTTTAGAATAAATATTACTTATTTTTTTACCCGGCAGCTCTGCATAAATTGAATCTCCCGTAAGCTGCAGACGGTCCTGCCAGACTACCGGTTTTTCTGAAAGTGAGACAGTTTCCAGTTCCCTGTAATAAATTCCGTAACCGCATTTCGCTAAAAAATCATTCCTGATCATTTCTACATTTCCTTCAGCTATATAATAATCCGGTTTATTTCGGTATGCCTTCATTGTATCACTGTAAATAAAAAGTGTATCTGCAATTTCGCTTTCTTCGATCTGAATAAGCCTTGCATTTTTTTTCAATATCGTAAAATTTTCATTTTCAAAATTTTCTATGTAATCTCCATAAATGACAGAACTGTTATTCAGACTTTCGATCTTTACATTACCTGAAGCAACAGATTTTTTTTCAACAGAATAATTTGTAGCAGTATCTGAAGTGATCACAGTAGAATCACTTTCAATAAATACATTACCTCTTGCGAAAGTCCTGCCGGCACTTTTATAGAAATCAATTTTATCAGCTTTGATGACTGCTGAATCAGTTGTAACAATTACATTTCCTTCAGCAAAAGAATCTTCCGTATTCCGCAGGTAAGTCAGTGTGGAGGAAGTGATCCTGTATTCGGGATTTATTATGATCACATCACCTGTAAAGACAGCTTTGCTTTCATTAAAAGTATAGATACCGTTATCGGCGCGGATAGTAGCGTTAGGATCTTTCAAAGTCACACCGCCTTCACAGATCGCGCGTTTGTCATTTCCAAAATATGTTGCCTTATTGGTTAGCAGTGTAAGTGTATCCTGATAAATTTTTACATCGCCGCGTAGCTCGACACGATTTGAAGTGATGAACTGAGTAGCTGAGTTGCAGAAAACTCTTACATTGCCCTGCACAAATTCTACATCACCATTTGCTTCACGTACATTCTCACCGTTGACTGTGCTTCCCGTAAGCTCTTTGGCATTTTTCAGCTCGATCTTTTCCTGTGCGCAAATATCATTCGATGATCCAAACGTCAAAAATATTATTACTAAAAAAAAATATTTTATTTTTAAATCTGATCCGCGCATATAATTAAAATGATTTCATAAGTTTAAATATTTTTTATTGCAAGTACAGAACTTTATAATTTTTTGAAGCAGGTTTTGAATTTACATTTTAAATTTTGATATTAGCCGGGATCAAAAATTTTAAAAAAATGTTATGTCTCCTTCCCTTTGTCCAAAGG
>DAORRV010000050.1:2323-25745 GCA_035443185.1 Ignavibacteria bacterium
AAAATCAATTTCCATTAAACACACCGCTAACTTTATATATTTTATAATTTTTCAAATTCTGATCAGATTCAAATCCTGTACCTTCGATAGTTTCATCGGGTGTAGTAATTCTGACAAATTCATCTGAGTAAACTTTCTGTTCAGCATTTTTCCAGATGAGTTTTTCAGTTTTAAGCTGACTTCCTTCTGTGTTTACCACTGTTACGCTGTCTGAAATTTCAATATCTTTGGTCTTATCATCAATCTTTCCCTTTTTGCCGGTAAGTACGGATACGATTACACTGTCCCTGTAAAACTCAACTTTTGCACCACTGTCAATTAACGTAAAACCTTTAGTTGTATACATTGCGATATGTCCGGCAGTCAGAATCGCTTTGATATTTCCCGAGTCTGAAAATACAACTGTAGAATTCCAGCTTTCCTGCGTAGGCATGTCGTTGCTTTCAGAATTAATTGTAGCCGGTTTAAAATTATCATCACATGAATAAATGAAAATTGTTAATGTCAAAAAAAATAATACTGTTAAAGACTTTAACATATTATAATCCTTCTTCTATAAGTCTGTGCATATGGATCATTCCAATCGGTTTTTTGGATTTGTCACCGACAATAAGCTGCATGATCTTATTTTTTTCCATAATCTCAAGTGCCGATATTGCCATCATATCTTTTGAAATAATTTTTGGATTAGAATTCATAATTTCAGCGGCAGTTATTTCATTCAGTCCGTCGAGATTTTTTTCGAGTAATCTTCTGATATCACCGTCAGTAATTATCCCTGCAATTTTGGATCTATCAGTAACGCAGGCACATCCGAGTCTTTTTGAAGATATCATATAAATGACATCTTTCAATTTTGAATTAACCTGCACCACCGGCACGTCAATATCTTTTGACATTATATCCCCTACTTTAAGCAAAAGTCTTTTACCAAGATTACCGCCCGGATGTACCAATGCAAAATTATCAGAAGTAAATTCATTTTTTTCCAGAAGGGCAATTGCAATAGCGTCTCCTAAGACAAGGGAAACAGTAGTGGATGAAGTCGGTGCAAGATTATGCGGACAAGCCTCTTTTTTAACTGATGCATCCAGTACTATCTCAGAAGCTTTCGCGAGTTCAGATTCAAGATTGCCTACGATAGAAATTATTTTCACTGACATTGATTTCAATGCGGAAATTAAATGTCTGATCTCGGTAATATCACCGCTCTTGGATATAATTAATGCTACATCACCTTTTCTGATCACGCCCATATCTCCGTGAATACTGTCAGCAGAATTCAGAAAGAAAGCATAAGTACCGGTTGAATTAAAAGTCGCTGCAATTTTATATGCAATGATACCCGACTTCCCTATTCCTGTAACTACTACTTTACCTTTGCATCTATAGATTAGCTCGACTGCTTCTGAGAATTTTCCTGAAAAGTTTTTACTTGAAAATCTTTTATGAAGATCGTCAATTGATTTTTTCTCAATAGAAACTACATTCCTTCCATTTTTAATATTCTTAACGGTAGAAGTTTTTTGCATTAATTTAAAATAACATTTATAATAGGTATTATAATAATTATTATAGACCTTTATTAAAATATAATTAAAATTGGTAATTGGTTAATATGGTGAAAAAAGGCGACGAGATCGAAGTAAAGATCCTTGAATTAAATTCTGAAGGGAAAGGTGTTTCAAAGATCGAAGGTGGATTTGTAATTTTCACTGACAAAGCTCTGCCCGGTGATGAAGCACTTGTAAGAATAAGAAAGAAAAAATCAAAATATGCCGAGGCAGAATTAGTAAACCTGATCACGCCTTCAGCTTTCAGGATAGAACCTGTCTGCAATTATTTCGGAACCTGCGGCGGATGCAAGGTCATGAATTATGAATACGGCAAGCAGCTTGATTTCAAGACAAACGCTGTAAAGAATGCATTTGAAAGGATCGGAAGATTTACAGATCTGACTATTCCTCAAGCTATTGGAAGTAAAGAGATTTATTTTTTCAGGAATAAAATGGACTTCTCTTTTTCGGATGATGAATGGGTAGAAAATTATGAAAGACCTGAGAGAAATTCTGATGAGAATTATGTCAGACAGCCCGGATTCGCTTTAGGTCTGCATGTACCGGGATTTCATTCCAAAATAATCAGCATTGATAAATGTTATCTGCATTCCGATCTGTCAAATGAAATTTTAAAATTCACATCAGATTTTTTTAAAAAAAGGAATACAACTATTTATTCAACAAAGACACACGAAGGTTATCTCAGATTTCTTGTATTAAGAGATGGAAAAAATACCGGTGAATTTATGCTGAATCTAATGACAAACTCTTATGACAAAGAACTTTTTGCTGAATATTCAGATAAGATCAATGAGCTATTCCCTGTCATTACAACGATAATAAATTCCGTCTCACGTAAAAAAGCCCAGATAGCAGTTGCTGATGAAGAATACATCGTAAAAGGCAACGGATACATTTACGAAAAGCTTAAGCGGGGAAAAGACGGCAGTGAATTAAAATTCAGAATATCTGCCGGATCTTTTTTTCAGACCAACAGTCATCAGGCGGAGGTTTTATTTGATGAAACAGTGAGAATGAGCGATCTGAAAAAAACGGATAATGTACTGGATCTTTATTGCGGCGGAGGTTCTATTTCACTTTTCATTTCAGAATATGTAAATAAAGTAACCGGTGTAGAATTGATCCAGAGTGCGATTGATGATGCAAAGATAAATATGGAACTGAACGGCATTCAGAACACAGAATTTTTAGTATCAGATATTAAGGACTTTCTTACGGATATAAAAAATATAGGAGAATACAACAAAGTAATTCTCGACCCGCCGAGATCCGGTCTTCATCCAAAGATCTGCGAGATACTTTCAGCCACAGATTTTGAAAAAATAATTTATGTAAGCTGCAATCCACACACACAGGCACGTGATCTGCAGCTTATCTGCGCCGGGGGAAAATACATCATCGAAAAGATACAGCCTGTCGATATGTTTCCTCATACTTATCATATTGAGAATATTGTGACACTGGTCAGAGCGTGACATTTTAAAGTCTGTTCCGGACTGCATGAAAACGTAACAAATACCACTAAGACTCAAAGGCTTAAAGTTGTGAATTTTAATGCTTTTAAACTTCGTGTCTTTAAGCCTTAGAGGCGATTCCAACATTATCAATCGAGCCGGAGAATCAAAAAAAGGGGCTAAATGGAAAAAAGATTTTTTATTTCGAAACAAATAGTGTATTTTTGTGTAGTACAACTTAACTTTAATTTTAGCCTACCGGTTTTTTTACAGATCTTTAATAGTTTTTAAATATACATTTCACTGAACACTATTGATGAATGACTTTTTAAAAGTACATTTAATCATTAATTTAAATTCGCAATCAAATTTTCAAAATAAGATAAAAAATATAGAAAGTATTTACTTTTTCTAAAGCTTCTTAAAAAGGAAAAGAAAGGAAAAGACATGCAAACAACTGATATGCAAACAGCAAATAAAGACAAAAATAATATTTTATGGGTGGATGATGAGATCGAATCTCTGAAATCCAACATTATGTTTCTGAAACAAAAAGGTTATAATGTACATGAAGCGACAAACGGTGAGGACGGTGTCAATCTCATTAAGAAAAATGATTTTGACCTGGTATTCCTCGATGAAATGATGACAGGAATGGGCGGACTGCAAACTCTGATTGAGATCAAAGACCTGAAACCAAGTCTTCCCGTTGTGATGGTTACAAAAAATGAAACCGAAAGTCTGATGGAAGATGCGATCGGGAAAAAAATATCAGACTATCTTATTAAACCCGTAAATCCAACACAACTTCTGCTCGTCTGTAAAAAAATGCTGGAGTCCAAAAGATTAAAAGGTGATCAGGTTTCCAGGGATTATATACAGGAATTCAACAAGCTCACAATGGCAATGTCCGATAATCCGGGCTGGGAAGAATGGATCGACATTTATCTGAAGCTTACAGGTTTTGATATGGAGCTGGATCATCATCCCGAATTAGGATTAAGACAGACTATTTTTGATCAGAAGAGAGACTGCAATATTGAATTTTCAAAATTCGTAGAGAAAAATTATTTAGGATGGGTAAATTCCACCAGTGACAAACCAATATTGTCAAATGAAATTGTAGATAAATTCATAATTCCTGAGCTGGATACAAATGAATCAGTTTTCTTATTTGTGATCGACTGTATGAGACTTGATCAGTGGCTCGAGATGGAAAAATATCTTTATGATTATTTTAATATTAAGAAATCATATCATTATTCCATACTTCCAACCGCAACACCTTACAGCAGAAATGCAATTTTTGCAGGGCTGTTTCCTTCTGAGATCGAACATCATTATCCTGAACTCTGGAAAAAAAATGATGACGATGAGAACAGTAAGAATAATTACGAAAGAGAATTCCTGATAAAGCTTCTGGAGAGACGCAGGATCAAACTCAGAAATGAAGTTAAGTACACAAAGATAATGGATTCAAACTTCAGCAGAGGAATCGAAAATAAGATCATGACATATTGCCAGAATCATCTCAATGCGATCGTAATTAATTTCGTAGATATGATCGCGCATTCGAGAAGTGACAATGCGATACTAAAAGAAATTGCACCTGACGAAGCAGCTTACAGATCACTGACTGCATCATGGTTTGAACATTCTTCATTCTTTGGGATGCTTAGACAACTTTCCACAAAGAAAAATATCAAGATCATAATCACCACTGATCACGGAAGTATAAGATGTCTTCACGGCGTGAAAGCAATGGGTGACAAGGATACTTCGACAAATCTAAGATATAAATGCGGCAGGAATGTTAAAGCTGATGCGAGAAATGCAATTATGATAAAGAATCCACTTGAGTATAAACTTCCGAAAAGAAACGGAATTATAAATTACATTATTGCGAAGGAAGATTTTTATTTTGTATATCCGACTGATTATCACAAGTATCTGAATCAGTATAATGATACATTTCAGCACGGCGGAATATCGATAGATGAGATGATACTTCCTGTAATTACACTGGATTCAAAAGTGTAATGGAGAGGATTGTTACATCCGTTTCAACGGATTATACTGAAGAAGCGGGACGTGTATATGCGTCAACACTGGATCCGGGAACCATCACCGGTTTATTTGGAAATCTCGGATCCGGCAAGACACAGTTTGTAAAGGGAGTCTGCCGATATTTTAATGTAAAAGAAATTGTAAACAGTCCTACATTTATCATAAAAAACGAGTATAAAGGAAAAGATCCTGTCTCAGAAAATGTAATTAATATTCACCATTTCGATCTATACAGAATCAACAATATAAACGAGTTAACACAATTAGGATTAAATGTTATTGATAATGAAAGCACTATCTTATTAATTGAATGGGCAGAACTTGCAGAAGAGTATTTTCGCGGGAATATCAGCAAAATATTTTTTGATTATGGACAAAAAGAAAATGAAAGAATAATAAAGTTCGCATAAAAATTTGAATATACTTTTCTTAGACACTTCATCTAAAATTTCCGAAACAGCATTTTATGAAAATGAAAAAATGATCTTCCATTTAATTTTAAAAGAAAGTGACGGAGCGGATCAGGTAGTTTATAATTTAAGGCAATCATTTAAAAAATTTAAGCTTGATCCAAATAACATTGAATGTTTAAGTTTATCAAACGGACCCGGATCATTTACAGGATTGAGAATCGGCTCTGCTGTTGCAAAAGGAATTTGTTTTGTAAGCGGTTGTAAATTTATAGAAATTCCTACTCTGGACATACTGGCAAACATTATTCCTTCAGGAAATAGTATCACTTCTTTAATTCCATCAAATCCAAAGACTTCAGAATTTTATTTTGCAAAATATGAAAAAAGTGGAAATGATTTAAAAAGAACTTCAGATTTTGATTTTGGAAATTTACATGAAATTTTAAAAACTGATTCGCAATTTGTAATAAAAAAGGAAACCTTTCAATATATTCCGGAACCAATCCAATCGAAATTCTTTGAATACCCGGACGACGCAGTCATGAGGTCACAATATGAAATTACATTAAAAAAGATCTCAGACAATGAATTTTCAGATGTAGAAAATTCTACCCCTATTTATATCCGTCAATTTATCCCGAAAAATTGATTTTAAATTGGTACATATCTTTTTTATTTTAATCCAAATAAAAATTATGGCCTGGTTTAAAAGATCGAAAGAAAACATTTCAACACTCGAACCTAAAAAAGAAGTATCAGACGGTAACTGGCTTAAATGCTCGGAATGTTCTGAAATGATACACAAGAAGACATTAGAATCAAATTTTTATATTTGCACTCACTGCGGCAATCACTTCAGGATCGGCAGCAGTGAATATTTTAATATTTTGCTTGATGAAGGTTCCTTTAAAGAAATGGATAAAAAAGTGAAGTCAGTGGATCCGCTTAACTTTGAGGATACAAAGCCTTACAAAAAAAGGATTGATGATACAATTAAAAACACTGAACTATATGATGCGATAAGAACAGGAACCGGAACGATAAACTCGATTGACGTCGTGATTGGATGCATGGATTTTAATTTTATAGGCGGGAGTATGGGAAGTGTTGTCGGTGAAAAGATCAGCAGAGCAATAGATAAATCTATTAAAACAAAATATCCGCTTATCATAATATCATCCAGCGGTGGTGCAAGAATGATGGAAGGAGCGATCTCATTAATGCAGATGGCTAAGACAAGTACAAAATTAGCCAAGCTCAGCGAAGAAAAAATTCCATATATATCAATTATGACAAATCCTACAACAGGCGGATCGACAGCGTCTTTTTCAATGCTGGGAGATCTGAACATTGCAGAACCAAAAGCACTGATTGCATTTGCAGGACCCCGTATCGTAAAACAGGCTACAGGCAAGGATCTGCCGCCCGGATTTCAGAAGTCAGAGTTTCTACTCGAACACGGATTCATTGATCTAATAGTAAACCGAAAAGACCTGAAAGAAAAGCTTACACAAATTTTCAATCTTTTACAAAATTAATGAAGGTTATAAAAGAAGTCCGCGCAGTTCAGCAGATTTCCGGATTTTACAGATGTACCGGTAAGAAAGTAGGATTGGTACCGACGATGGGATTTCTGCACGAAGGACATACTTCACTGATGCTCAAAGCAAAAGACGAATGTGATATACTTATTGTCAGTATTTTTGTAAATCCAACTCAGTTTGGCAAAGGAGAAGATTTTGATAAATATCCAAGAGACATAGTCAGAGATTTTCATATTTGTGAAAAGTCAGGAGCTGATTATATTTTTAACCCTGAAGTTTCTGAAATGTACGGCGAAAATAATTTTACAAAAGTATCATTATCCAATGTCACAGAAAAGCTTGAAGGAGATATCAGACCCGGACATTTTGACGGAGTTGCAACTGTAGTTACAAAGCTGCTGAACATATCAAAGCCGCACAGGATCTATCTTGGTCAGAAAGATGCTCAGCAGAATGCAGTATTAAAAAGAATGATCTCCGATCTTAATATTGATACTGATCTGATAGTTTGTGAAACAATAAGAGAAGAAAACGGTCTTGCAAAAAGTTCGCGTAATACTTTTCTCACAAATGAACAAAAGGAAAAAGCCTCTGTACTTTATTTTATTTTAAATGAAGGTAAGAGACTTATAATGGAAGAAAAAGCAAATGATTCAGGAATTGTTTATGAATTTGTGAAAGATATACTCAAAGAAAAGACACCTGAATTTGAACTTCAGTATTATAAGATCACTGATAATATTTTACTTGAAGAAATAAAAGATCCTTCCTCATTTAAAGGTGAGATACTTATTTCATTAGCCTGTAAGGCGGGAAACACAAGACTTATAGATAATATTATTTTCAATAAATAATATTCGATTTTAATTTTTTATATAATAAACTCAGAGCTTTAAATGAATAGAAATTTAGCAACAGTAATAATGGCTGCAGGTAAAGGAAAAAGAATGAACAATCCGGATAAGTCAAAAGTAATGTTTGAGTTGAACGGTAAGCCGATGATAGAATATGTAGTAAGCCTTGCAGAACAAATAAATTCAGAAAAAATCATTCCCATTGTCGGTCATCAAAAAGAATTTGTTATGAATTTTTTGAATGACAAATTTTCAAATATTTCAGATAAGCTCAGCTATGCACATCAGGATGTTCAGCTTGGCACCGGTCATGCATTAATGCAGACACGTGAACACCTTAATAATTTTTTAGGTGACGTATTGATATTATCAGGTGATGTACCGTTGCTTACAGAGAAAACTTTGAGATCTTTTATTAAATTTCATGAGGAAAATAATTTTGAAGCCAGCTTGATCTCTGCAATTCCTGATGATCCGACAGGATATGGAAGAGTTTTAAGAAATGAAGAAAATGAATTTTACGATATACGTGAGCATAAAGACTGCAATGAAGAAGAATTGAAATGCCGTGAGATCAATTCAGGAATTTATATTATAGACAGCAAAATTCTTTTTGAAGCTCTCAAAACAATCAAAACAGATAATGCACAGGGAGAATATTATCTGACCGATATTTTTAAATATTTCAGATCAAAAGGAATGAAGACAGGTGCGTTTGTTACAGATAATGTAGTTGAGATAACAGGTGTGAATTCAACTGAACAGTTGAAAGATCTCGAATCAAATATTTAGTTCACATTCTAATATAAATTAATTTTAAAAACTAAATTGTCAGAACTTATAGTTTCAGTTTCAGGGATCAGAGGAATTACAGGCGACAGTCTGACTCCTCAAAACATTATAAAATACACTTCAGCATTTGCAGAATACTGCAGAAAGAATTCTAAAAAAAAGAAATTCCGAATAGCTGTTGGAAGAGACGGGAGACTTAACGGTGATATAACTGAAGGTATTGTAATAAATACACTCAGGATGTGCGGAGCTGATGTGATAAGCATAGGAATTGCTCCGACTCCTACAGTTCAAATCGCAACTGAAGATATGAAATGCGCCGGTGGTATATCAATAACAGCATCACATAATCCTCAGATATGGAATGGACTGAAATTTCTGAATCCTGACGGAACTTTCCTTGACGGAGATCAGATAGAAGATTTTAAAAAAATTGCAAAGTCTGAAAAGTTTGAATATGCTGATCTGCTGGATACAGGTAAAATTATATCTGATAATTCTATGTCCGATCATCATATTTCCAAAGTACTGAAACTAAAAATTCTTGATCTGAAAAAGATCAGATCACGGAAATTTAAAGTTGTAGTGGATGCAGTAAATTCTTCAGGATCTGTAATTGTCCCAACGCTTTTAAAAGAACTTGGCTGTAAAGTAATGGAATTACATTGCGACAGAAGCGGTATATTTCCACATATACCTGAACCGCTTCCTCAAAATCTTAAATCACTTTCTAAAGCTGTAAAAAAGTTTAAAGCAGATATTGGAATTTCGGTAGATCCGGATGCTGACAGACTTGTTATGATCATGGAAAACGGAAAACCATTTGGTGAAGAGAATACAATTACTATGATAGTAAATCATGTACTTAGAAATCAATCCGGTAAAAATAATTCTGCTGTGGTAAATTTGTCAACTACGAGAGCTGTGGAGGATTTAGCTGCGGTTCATAATTCCAAAGTATTCCGAAGTCCGGTGGGAGAGATCAATGTTGTAAAAGAAATGATGAAGAGGAAATCTGTAATTGGAGGTGAAGGCAGTGGCGGCGTTATCTATCCTGAGCTGCATTATGGAAGGGATTCGCTAGTTGGTATAGCATTAGCTTTGAATGAACTAGCTCAGTCAGGATTAAGCCTGAGTGAATATTTAAATAGATTGCCTGCATATACTATTTCCAAAGCAAAGATTGAAAATGTAAAAGATCCTGAAAATATATTAAAGCAGTTGGAAAAAAAATTCAGACGCGAAACTAATATAACAGGAATACGAACAGATGACGGTCTGAAAATTGATTTTAATGATCACTGGGTACATCTGAGAAAATCTAATACTGAACCAATAATAAGGATTATAACTGAAGCTGCTAAAGGACTGGACGCTGATAAGATCAATAAAAATTTTATTGATTATATAATTAAGCTGAATAAAAATTAAAATAATAACTTTTACTTTTTCTATATTTCACATATTTTGATTCATTAAATTTTTTAAAACAAAAAACCTATAACATTATGAAAAAAATCCTATTAACGGTGATTGTTCTCTTTACGGCATTTACTCTTTATTCATGTTCATCTGTAACTGAAATGTCAGGCACATGGAAAAAACCGGGCACGACTGCAACAAAATACAATAAGATAGTAGTGATGGGAGTTTCAAAAAATCTTGTCACAAAATCTACAGTCGAAAATGCAATTGTAAGTCAGTTGAAGAAGAACGGTTTTAATGCTGTAGCAGGAGCAAATGTATTACCGACATCTACATTTGATGCAGATGCCGACGGAAAAGCAGATGATGACAGTAAATCAAAGATCGCTGAAAAACTTAAAGAGCTAGGTGTAGACGGTGCTTTAGTTTTATCACTCCTTGATAAAAAAGAAAGTGAAAGATATGTACCAGGTACAACAATGTATTCACCTTACAATTCATATTATCCTTTTTACGGATATTACGGCGGAGCATATAACATGGTAAACACTCCCGGATATTATGAGAAAGTTACAAATTACTTTTTAACAAGTAACTTTTACAATGTAGGTACAGAGCAGCTGGTGTGGTCCGGACAGTCAGAAACATTTAACCCGACTTCATTAAGTGATTTTTCAAATTCATATGCTGAGAAGGTCGTTGATGAATTATTGAGTTCAGGAATAGTCAGAAAATAAGCTTCATAATTTTTTTAAATTTCTTTTGGGGAAAACCTTTTTTGTGTTTTCCCCTTTTTTATTTTTAACCTGCCTGCAAAAAATCTAAAATCATTATATAATCCGTTGTAACTTCCTTCTAATATTTTTAATTTATTTCTATTCATAAAATTACTTCTTCACTGTATCTCTTTTAGTTATACAATTTCTTTATGAAAACTAAAATAAGTTTTTTATTAAACGATACTCTTATTGAAACCGGGCTGAATCCTGCTACTGTTCTTCTTGATTTCATTAGATCCAATGATTTTACATCTGCAAAAGAAGGCTGCAAAGAAGGTGACTGCGGTGCATGCACTGTCATTTGCGGTAAACTTAATAATGGCAAAATAATTTACCGTACAATAAATTCCTGTCTCGTACCTGTTATGAATATTAATGGTGCACACATTGTAACCACCGAAGGTCTGAATAATGTATCCGGAATTCTGACACCGGTTCAGAAATTGTTTTTAAAAGAAGGAGCTTCTCAATGCGGATTCTGTACTCCCGGGTTTATAGTTTCGCTCACGGGATTTTTTCTATCCGACAATTTTAATGATGATATTTTAGATTCAATTGACGGAAATATATGCAGATGCACAGGGCATAATTCCATTATCAGAGCTGCAGAATATTTTTTATCTGAGTTAAAAGATATTCCTGAAGATTTTGATTGTAGAATAAAATATCTCATTGAGAAAAATATTATTCCGGAATTTTTTCTGAGTGCAAAAGAAAAATTAATTTATAAACAAAAGAATATTGAACCAAAGAATAATAAAAACGTCAGTCCAAAATATTTCATATCCGGAGGTACAGATCTTTTTGTCCAAAGACCTGATGAGATGCTTTCATCTGACGTTTCTTTTCTCTCAAAGGAAAACAGTCAAGAACTAATTTATGAAAAAGACGGAAGTTGTTTTATTGATTCCACCTCAACAGTAACCGATATATTTGAATCTAAACTTATTCAAAAATTATTTCCGATCATATCTGAATTTACAAAATTATTTGGCTCCACTCCAATCCGAAACAGTGCCACTATCGGAGGGAATATCAATAATGCATCACCAATCGGAGACATGACAGCTTTTTTTATGGCTCTCGATGCAGACATGATATTATCCGACGGAAATGAAAGTCGTGAAGTCAGTTTGAAAGATTTTTACACAGGGTATAAAAAGACTGTCAGAATGCCTGATGAATTTGTAAAGTCTGTAAAATTTAAAATTCCTGACGGTCATTATTATTTTAATTTTGAAAAAGTTTCCAAGCGCACTTATATGGATATTGCCTCCGTAAATACTGCTCTGTTTCTTCAAATGAATGAAGATGTAATTACAAAAATTAATATCTCTGCAGGTGGTGTTTTTGAAACTCCGAAATTTCTTTCTATGACTTCAGATTTTTTGACTGGAAAGAAAATAAATACAGATGTAATACTGGAAGTTCTTGAGATTACTGATTCAGAAATTTCACCTATCAGTGATGCAAGAGGCAGTGAAAAATATAAAAGACTTCTTTTGAAAAGATTAATATGGACACACTTCATAAAATTATTTCCCGAATTAATTAACATCAAAGAGACTGTATGAAAAACTATGATATAATACAGCATGTAACAGGTAAGTCCCAGTTCATCGATGATATTAATGTTCCGAACGGTACTTTGTTTGCTAAAGTGTTTTATTCAAAAAATGCACATGCAAAAATTACTTCAATGGATCTTTCTGAAGCTGAGTCTATAAAAGGAGTTGTAAGAATTTTAACTTACAAAGATATCCCGGGAGTAAATCAGGTCGGAGGTATAGTTCTTGATGAACCTTTATTAGCCGAAGATGAAGTTCATTTTATCGGAATGCCTGTAGCACTTGTAATTGCAGAGTCTATGCTCATTGCAAGAGAAGCTTCAGATAAAATTAAAATAGAATACAAATCTCTTCACGTGATCACTGATCCGAGGGAAGCTTTTTCAAAAGGTCTGTTGTCAATTCCACCTAGGATTTTTGAATCAGGAAATACATATGAGGCTTGGAAAAAATGTGAGTTCTACGAAACTGGTACATGTGAATCAGGCGGACAGGAACATTTATATCTTGAAACTCACGGTGCAATATCTATCCCAATGGAAGGCGGCAAGGTTAAAATTATTTCTTCCACACAAAGTCCGACTGCCGTACAAAGAGTTACATCCGGTATTCTCGGAATTCCAAAGAACATGATCGAAGTAGAAGTACTGCGGCTTGGCGGTGGCTTCGGTGGTAAGGAAGATCAGGCATCTCACTGGGCTGCACTCTCTGCACTTGCTGCATATATTCTTAACCGTCCGGTGAAACTTGTTTTATCCCGACATGATGATATGGTAATGACCGGCAAACGAAATCCATTTTCATCTGACTTTAAAATTGGTTTGAACAGAGAAGGAAAAATACTTGCGTATGAAGTTACATTCTATCAAAACTCAGGTGCAGCGGCTGATCTCTCACCTGCTATTCTCGACCGCGCATTGTTTCACTGTACGAACAGTTACTATGTCCCGAATGTAAAAGCTACCGGCTATTGCTGCAAAACCAACTTAACTCCCAATACTGCATTCAGAGGATTCGGGGGTCCGCAGGGAAAATTTGTAATGGAAAGTGCAATTTACAAAGCCGCAGAAAAAATGGATATGGATCCTTTTGAAATTCAGAGAATAAATCTTTTAAAGGAGAACGATGAATTTCATTACGGGCAAAAAGCTCTTCATGTAATGGCTGAAAAGACCTGGGATCAATGTGATAAGGAATTTAATATTGATACTGTTAAAAAGAAAACCGAAGAATTTAATTCGGAAAATAATTTATATAAAAAAGGATTTGCAGTAATTCCTATCTGCTTCGGGATTGCTTTTACAAATACACGAATGAATCAGGCAAATGCTTTAGTTAATATTTACACAGACGGAAGCGTTGGATTCAGCACTGCTGCAGTGGAAATGGGTCAGGGTGTAAATGCTAAAATTCGTGAAGTCATCTCAAGAGTATTTTCCATAAGTCATGACAGGATCCGGAGTGAGCCGACGAATACAACACGTTCGGCAAATACATCACCGACTGCTGCAAGTTCCGGAGCAGATCTGAATTGTAATGCAGTATATCTCGCCTGCAATAAAATTCTTGAAAGATTATTACAGTCAGCAGCTGAAGATCTCGGTGAAAAAAATTCCGGGAATATAATTCTCAAAGATGAAAAATTTTATCTTAATGGTGAAGAGACAGATCTCAACTGGAATAATGTGATCGAAACTGCTTATTCCAAAAGGATAAGTCTTTGCGATTATGCACACTACTCAACACCTGAGTTATGTTTTGATAATAAAATAAACAAAGGAAATCCATTCAGATATCACGTTTATGGTACAGCGATTATTGAAGTCACTGTAGATTGTCTGAGAGGGATTTATAAGATCGATTCGGTCAAAGCCGTTCATGATTTTGGAAGCAGTCTGAATCCTGTGATCGATCTTGGTCAGGCTGAAGGTGCGCTGATACAGGGATTAGGATGGATGACAATTGAAGAAGTGATACATGATAAAAAAGGCAGACTGCTTACTGATCTGCTCTCCACTTACAAAGTGCCCGATGTACATTTCGCGCCAAAGAATATCGTTATAAAATTTTTGAATGACCCGAATCCTGTTGGTATATTCAATTCCAAAGCTATCGGCGAACCGCCTTTGATGTACGGCATCGGTGTTTATTTTGCTTTGCTCAATGCTGTCAGAGAATTTAATCCTGATGCTGATCTCGAATTCAATGCTCCATTCACTCCCGAAAAAGTTTTACTGAAATTATATGAAAAGAAAAATATGACTGAACCTAAACCTGTTGCAGTAAATCATTCAGAAAGTATTTAATTTCAAATTTATTATTCCACTAATTTTACTTCTATGAAAGACCTTTCTTTATGGAAATTCATTCAATCAGAATTAATAAAAAATAACAGAGTAATTCTGTTTACTGTAGTTCATCATGAAAAGGGTTCACCCGGTAAGACAGGTTTTAAAATGGCTGTTTCGTCTGAAGGAAAATTCTCAGGATCTATAGGCGGCGGGGTAATGGAATATAATTTATTGAAATCCTGTGACAAATTATTTCTGTCAGGTAAAAAAATCAATACTGCAGAAAAATATTTTCATTATAAAGGAAAACTGCCCGGTAAGAATATTCTGTCTGAAAAAGCTTCGGGACTTATTTGTTCGGGTTCACAAATTATTGCGGCAAATTTATTTACACCTAAAGATCTTACTATGGTCAAAGAAATCAGATCAGCATATCGATTGGGTAAAAATGTAATATTAAATTTGGACAGCACAGGACTTACTGTCAGACCTATTGAAATTTCAGAGAAAAGACGATTTGAATTCACCGCTTCAGTCAAAGGATTGTGGAGCTATGAAGAAAATTTAAGTTTAACAGATACAATATTGATAGCAGGATCTGGACATGTAGGAATTGCTTTGCGCAAAGTCATGTCAGAGCTGGACTTTAGAATTTTAATTTATGATGACAGAAAAACTCCATTATTCAAATTCAAAAAATTTACCGGCTGCAGATTGATCGTTGATGACTACTCACATATCCTGACTCATTTAAGAAATATTAAAATTAATTATGCTGTAATTGTAACAACGGGTTTTGAAAGTGACAAAGTGGTTTTAAAAAATTTAATTAATATGAATCTGAAATATCTTGGACTGATGGGAACGAAAGCAAAGATAAAAAAAATATTTAATGAAGCTGCTGAGGAAGGCATTTCAAAAGTATTATTAGAAAAAGTATATGCACCGGTCGGACTTGATATTAACAGTAACACTCCGGAAGAGATCGCAATCAGCATTGCGGCAGAGATAATTAAGATCCGTAACGGCTGATTATTTAATTACCTCTAAGACTCTAAAACTCAATACTCTAAGACTCTAAGACTCTAAGACTCTAATAAAAAAATAAATTATTAATCTGATATAATAGCTTTATTAAATAGTCTTAGCAGAGTGACGTGCTTTTCGGACTCTGCGGAATTTTAAAATTGATTTCGTTTATTGAAAAAACTTTGAGTCTTTGAGCCTTAGAGGTATCCGCCAAAACTTGAATGTTATTTAAATTTCAATTCATAATTTTCCTTAATAAACTTATCAGCCTTTTCAGGATAATGCTTTTTCAAAAACTTCAAAGTCGACCGCATTGCACGGATCACAATAATATTTTCATCATCTGTAAATACCTTCATCACTTCCAAAGCCTTATCCGGATTGCGTTTCCCAAAGCTGTTATTGAATGACATTATAATATTCCATCTGACATAAGGATCTTTGGATCGGCTTTCCTTTTTTAAAAATGCAGCAGTCTCTTCAGGAAATCTACTTCCGTAAAGTGAACCGAGTATAAATGGTCCGAGATTTTTTTTCACATATACCGAACTGTCATTCATCAGGGATCTGAGTATTTTAAAACCTGTCTTGTATTTCTTTTCATCTCTGACTCCAAGTGCGGAGAATACCACTGCACGTCTTACATTTTCAGATGGATGCTTACTCCATTCTTTCAGGTCGGTTAAAAAATCTTTATGATAGTAAAGTGTTTCAGCAAATGCATTTCCTGCATATTCCCTTACTTCCCAGTTCGGATCATCTGAAATTCTGTGCAGCATTTCTTTTACTTTTTCCGGAGCATGATCATATCCTCTCCAGATCAAAGAGACTCCAATCTCTTTTGCATTATCTTCTTTCCGTTTACAAAAGTACATACCTGTTTTATAAAACTCACTTTCTCTATTACCTTCTTTATCTATTATCTCTCTGACAATCTCCCTGATCACAAATCTTTTATCCTTTGTCTTTGCCGTACCTGCATGATCAGAACTGATTTTTTCCAGCATACCGATTATTTTATCAAAATCTTTTGAACCGATAAGTCTTAATATTTTTTTCTTATCGGGTTCATTTAAGAGAGAGTCTTTTTCCATTATAAAGTTTATTTTCAGAAAGTATTAATTTAACAAAATGAACTACTCATTTAAATAGTGATTTGGATGAGATTATTTAGTTCTATGATCTGGAATTCTAAAGCTAAAAAAATCCCGCAAAGAAAATTATTCTCTGCGGGATACTGGTTATTTAAAATTTCATATTTGTAATTTGAAATTAGTAATTTGAAATTATTTCAGAAGCATCATCTTCCTCACCTGATCAAAATCTCCCGCCTTTATCTTATAATAATAAATTCCGCTTGAGAGGTCTGATCCATTGAATGAGATTGTATAACTTCCGGCAGTCTTATAGTCATTTACCAATGTCCTGATTTCCCTTCCGAGCATATCAAAGATTTTTATCGAAACTAAAACATCTTTCGGAAGATCGAATTTAATGTTTGTAGTTGGATTGAATGGATTTGGATAATTTGTTATTGAAAACATATCAGGTAAAATATTATTTTCCGATTCAATTAAATCTTCTGTCTCCGGACCGCATTCCTGATTATATCCGGTTAACAATCCGCGTTCTGATTTTAACGACCTGTTGCCGCGATTGTCTTTTGCAAGTATCTTATAAGAATAGGTTAATAAAGTATATTCGCAATAATCCGGAATCGCAGGAATATTATCATATAATGTAACATTGCTGTCAACATATTGCGTAGTTGTCGAACTCACAGTTGTTATAAGTGAATACACAGGTTCAATATCACATACTGTTGTGTCAGCTCTGTAAATCTCATAAACGGGTGTAATCAGCAGTGGTGAAACAGCGGGAGCGTCATAAAAGTCAGGTTCAATATTTGAATCCCATGTTACAACCGGATAAAATTTATAGCTTTCCGGCTCTCCAAAATATTGCTTACCAACTTTTAAATTCTTTGGTTTTGAAGGAGGAAGATCGATGAGTGCATCTTCGTCATTGTAATAAATTTTTAAAGTAATTGCTCCATATGAATCCTGACTTTGAAGAACTATTGTTAAGCCATTATTAGAAAGATCCTGACAGGAACGAGTAGTAGGGTTACTATATGGACTGAATATTTCATCGTATCCAATATTATATCCATCTAATCCATCCCCATGAAAATCCCCCGTTATGAAATAGTCATTTGAAGCTGATGAGCAAAAATCGTCAGTAATTAATTGTGCTGACCAAGTCGGGTAAGTCTGAAGATAGTATTTATTGAATTCGTATACTCCGCTGTCCCTATTTCCATTTAAATTCTTTTGAATACCAAAAGAACCTAAATATGGATCTGAAACTGTTCTATCCAAAGCCCAGTTATATCTCCCTTCTGAATTTATCAAATCAAAAGCAAAATGCCTGTTTCCATGAATTAAATTATATCCGTTGACATTATTATTACAGTTCCTTGGAGACTCATGAAAAATGTAAAGGCCTATTCCTTCACCACAGTAGGGATCCTGTTCATACTTATTTGTTTGCCAGCAACTGTGGCTTCCTCTAGAAACCCCATCATATTTTGAAACTTTTTGATGGTTTGAAATCCAAAAAAACTCTTTTGGATTTGTATTTGGTATTTCTACTTTCAAACATTCACCTGATGAGATAAAGTCATCTAATGTGTATGAAGATTGAACGTTTCCTGAATTCACTGTGTCTGGTATTGACCAATTTAATCCTGTCATACTCCTCTCCATCGGCAGCATTGTATATGTTGAATTACCGTGACCTTCTGTCATCAAACCAATACTTGTATGAGAAAAATTAAATCCTAAGTGGTTAAAATAACTTCCAAAAATATGATGACTTATTTCATGTTCTACAACCAACATTACCCTTGTAACTCTGTTAATTCCCTGTGTGGCTGTAATTCCATTTCCACTTCCGACATATGTATTGTCTAATAATAGAGTCGAATCAATTCCAAGGGAAGCTTCACCTCCGACACCTCCGATACCAATATTCCAATAATAACTTTCATATGAACCGGGAATTCTTCGAAATTGTATTGCTACCATTTCAGCAATTCCGTCCGAACCCCAACTCCATTCTCCATTTGAATAAGTCCAATTATCATATCGGGAAAAATCTACATTTAATGTATTTTGCACATACCGTAATATCCACTTGTTTAATTCATTTCTTCTCCAGTTTAAAGAATTTTGATAATACGATGAATTTTGAGGTAATCTAAAATAAATTTCATCACCTATTACATCAAGTTTTCCCTGTGACATTTCACAAAACCAATCTGAATATGTGTATTCCCTATATCTATTCATGAATGGAATCGTGTCAGATTTTTCAAGTGAATCAATGAGTTTTTTATCTGTTGTATAAGGATTAAGAGGCCGGGTCCCATTTACTGCCGTATCCGGCCTTGGCCAAATATTCTCATAGGTATTACTTGGACCGTCAAAATTATCATCTGGAAAAGTTACATAAATAATTAGCATTCTTAGATATTGATCTGATTCAACTGAATTAGTTGGAAGCTGTAAATATCCAGCTGATATATTTTCATCTGTATAGCAAATATAGTTATCGGTTTGACTAAACAAACCTGAACAGAAAAAAATAATAATGAGTAAAACTATAAAGGTTTTCATTTTTTGTTTAATAAAATTTTTGAAATAATTATTTATTTTAAAATTTTGTAAATTAGATAAAAAAAGAGGGCAAGACAGAATTTACAAATTTGAATAATTTGTAATTATCTTTTATTAATACCCTGCACGGATTAATCGAAGAAAGTCTCTGCCCTCTTTTTAAATTTTTTCAGGTCGCTTTAATCGAACCAGTTTTTCAAACTGATTCATAAAACCTCCCTTTTTATTTTAACAAAATTAGTTTATGTGTTTTTATAAGTTTATTATTTGCGATAAATCTAAGGAAATATATCCCGCTTGGTATATCGTTACCGTTAAACTCAAAATTGTAATTTCCAGGTGGAACATTGGAATTTGTCAGTTTAAATATCTCTTTACCGGAAGCATTAATAATTAAAAATTCAATATCTGATAATAAAGGGATTTCATATTTGATATTCGTCAACGGATTAAAGGGATTAGGATAATTCGGATAAAGTTTGTATTCCTTTGGTACAATATTTGAAAACTTATTGATTCCGGTTAACTTTGAATATTTAATTAATGCAATATCCCAACCTGTTCCGTTTCCCTGGCTGATACCTGCAACGAAAATATTTCCGGAGGTGTCAGTTTTTACTTTTACCGCTTCATGTTGAAGAAACGGGTTATTGTTATTATAATCTTTTGACCATAATAAATTTCCTGATTTATCATATGAAAGAGTTAAAAATCTGTTCCATGGAGTGTTATAATCTGAGTGACCTGTGACAAATAGGTTAGAATTCTTATCCTCGGCTATCGATACCACTCTATTATTACTAAAGGAGACTACTTGAAAACTATTACTCCATATCGAATCTCCTAAGAGATTAAGCTTTTTTGTAATAGCTGATGACCCAGACATTCCTGTACTTTTTACACCTGGAAGAAAAATTGAGTTAGAACCATTAACAAGGATATCATAATATACTCCCTCAATATTTATAGACCAGAATAAATCACCATCTAAATCATATTTAATAATTCTATGAAGAGCTTCCATTAAAAAAAGATTTCCCAAATTTATTTTAAGAATATTACCTCCGTTTAAAGATTCTCTCGTCCAGATGGTGTCACCTTGCTGATCATATTTTATTGTAATAGTTCCCATTGTTCCAATCACCTGCCCCGTAACGTAAAGATTTCCTATTGAATCAGCTATAATATCTCTTACAAAATCAGAACTTTTTGTTGGACCTTTATAAATCCTTGACCATTGATAAACTCCCTCCGAGTTAAATTTAACAGTTAAATATCCCGGTATACAAGTATCGCAGCCCATACCGGATCCTGAAATAAATATATTTCCTTGTTTATCTAAACACATGGAAGATGCTTCATCAAATATAGAGTGATTGTATTTTCTCACATATACTGTATCACCAAATTTGTCGTATTTTATAAGTAAGTAATCAAAATTTGTAATACTGTCTTTGCTCGTACCAGCAATATAAACATAACCTGAATCATCAACATCAATGCCAACAGGTGCGTCATATTCATGAGCAGAACCATCATAGGTCTTAGACCATTGAAAGACTCCTGCGTTATTATACTTAATAGTGAGGAAATCATAATCAAATGTACTTTTTATTGTATATCCAGTCAAATAAACATTACCTGATTTGTCAATTGCGATGTCAGTTACATAGTCGTTATAATTTCCAGGACTGTTATATCTCTGCACCCACTCAGTATGCGGCTGAGAGATAGAATTATTATTAAGCAAAAAGCAAAACAGCGCTATTAAAATTATTTTATAAAATCTCATATTGAATTTATTTATATTGTATATTCTGAAATTTATATATCGGTTGATTTTTCATGCTTAATCCTTTTAGGTAAATCATTTTTAATTATAAAAATATATAAAGACAACTTATATTATACCGTATGACTTTCTAATGAAATTTATCACCGTTTCTGATCATTGTTACCGCAGCAACGGGCTTTCAAACAATTTTGTCTGACTGACAGGAGCTAAAATTGAATTTAAATTTAAGAATAGAATTAAATAAAGTTTTTCATATTAGCTTCACTAAAGTTTTTCATATTTTTGTTTAAGATATTTTCTTTTGGGGCGGGAATATCTTTTTTCGTTTTGCATATAATTATGAAAAAAAAAAAAAAAAATCAAGTTAATTTATTTTGAATTTTCTAATCAGGGAGATTGGCGCGGCTGTGTGCGGAAGTTACATTTAAAAAAAATCCCGCAAAGATTTTTACCTCTGCGGGATAAAGTAGTATTTGTAAAATTATATATTTTTAATTTGAATTTTGTAATTTGAAATTTATTTGAGTAGAATCATCTTCCTCACTTGTTCAAATTCCCCTGCTTTTATTTTATAGTAATAAACTCCGCTTGCGAGATCAGCTCCGCTGAATGTTACGGAATACCTGCCGGCTGTTTTGAATTCGATTGCAAGTGTCTTTATTTCTCTTCCGACCATATCATATATTTTTACAGAAACCTGAACATCTTTCGGCAGATCGAATTTTATGTTTGTAGTTGGATTGAATGGATTTGGATAATTTTGATATAGCTTAAAATCTTTAATAACAGAAGTTGAATTATTGTTTATATTTGTTAAAGTATCACCGCCTCTGATTGTATGCCAAATTCTACCTCCGTTTCCACATCCCCAAACTAATGAGTCGTTAAATGCCCACAAACTATATACCACTCCAGGTAAAGTAGAATTTTGTATTAACCAGTTTCTTCCGCCATTCGTTGTCTTATACAATTGATATTGAGTACCGGCTCAACCTGTATTTTCATTACAAAATTCTACGCTTAAAACACTTCCAAGAGCTACCGGAATATTTCCTATGCTGTCCCAGTCTGTACCGAAATTTGTTGTTTTGTAAACTGCTCTACGGCTTGCAGTAAATCCGGTATTATCATTTATGAAAGATACTCTGTAAAAGTCACCTGTAAGTACTAACGAAAAAGAATTCCAGTTTAATCCGCCGTCTGAAGTTTTGTATATATATGATAATCCGCCTACACCAATTCCGTTGAGACTGTCTTTAAAATACAAATCCCTTGGTATGCCGCTAAATGGTATAGAAAATACTGATTTACCTCCATTTGTTGTTTTTCTTACACCATATTCCGGACTGTCAAAATTTCCAATCCAGCCCGTATTTGTATTTATGAAAAACACACATTCATAATTTCCATCTCCCTGCATTCCGCTTTGAGCCTTAAACCATTCTGCTCCTCCGTTTGTTGTCTTGACAATTGTTCTGTAAAACCCTACAGCATAAACAGTATTTGAATCAATGGGATGTATTCCGAAAAGCGGTTCGAATGTAATTCCAAATCCATGCCTTATCCAATTCATTCCTCCGTTTGTTGTTTTTATAATGTATCCGTCAACTCCGCAAGCCCATCCGGTTTTATCATTTATAAACTCGATATCTTTAAGAGGATTAGTAGTTCCGCTCTGCTGAGTGAACCATTGAGCTTCTGCAAATTGATAAGAGATTTGAATAAAAATAAATACTAAAATTATTTTTTTCATTATTTTTAATTTAAAAATTAAATGAATTTAAAAATGTCTGTCTGCAAATCACTTATTGGCTATTTTATCAATATAAGCTTTTTTGTTTCACTGATGTTATTTCCTGACAATCTGTAAAAATATATTCCGGAGCTTAATTCTTTAGCGTCATATATAATCTCATACTGACCTGTATTTAATTCGCCATTATATAATGTTTCAATTTTTTTACCTGCATTATTAAATATTTCCATTTCATAATATCCTCTTTTTCTAATATCAATCTTTATTTTTGTTTTACTGTTAAACGGATTTGGATAGTTTTGATATAATTTAAAAATTGAAGGAATGGAATTTGAAACACTTTGCAAATCACTTGTGCCTCCGTTTATTGTATGCCAGATTCTTCCTCCGTTTCC
>DAORRV010000051.1:0-25043 GCA_035443185.1 Ignavibacteria bacterium
ATCTACAAATCCAATGTTCAGACGTCTTGGATTTCCCTGGGTAGAGTCGAGTTCATCGACTGCATACACACTAAAAGGAACATCTGCAAAATCTGAATAAGGTGTGACAAGTAAATTTGTATCAGTAAGCAAGACATTTACCGGCGGAGCATATCTGTAAGCTTTGGAATTTTCACCAAATACAATTTTAATTTTTCTCAGAGGACCACCCATTGGCAGAGTATTCGTTCCTGTTCCTTGTATGAAATATTTTCCATTCGCAATCACTCTCGATCTGAAATTATTAAATCTTGCCTGGGTCGGAAAACTCATTCCAAGACTGCGGCTGTCGAATTGTCTGTTTGTAAATACTTTTGCAGTAATTACTGCTGATGTATCCGGCCCTCTGAACCAGTTGTTTTCAGCAGGTTCATAGCTCCATGCTCTCTGAATTGAATTGGTCGGGATGTTATTATTTTTATAAAAATTATCATCAGGATCCCTGACAATTCCCGAATCACGAATTAATTTATGAATGAACATCAGTCCGTCAGCAGTCTTTGCTGTATCCTGCTTACCTGTAAAATTCTCAACATTCTGAAAAAGTACATCACTGCTTCCGCTAAAATTTCTAGTCAGTGTCCAGTTCATAATGTTGTTGTTCATTCCAAAAACAGAGCTGTAAGTAGCATTCAAAAGTTTTACAGGATCAATAACTACAGGTGTGGAAGCATTGTCTTTCTGATCAGTTGATACAGTATCACTTAATGAATAATAGATGGTAGTACCTGAAGCTATATTCTGAGGTATGACCTTGAGAACAATCTTAGGCGACTCAAGTACTTTTGGCAGACTGAAGGGACCTGCAAGTGAATCAAAGTAATATGCCGTCACACAATATTTATACTCAGCTCCGTTTATAAAATTCTGATTGCCGAGTGAATCCTTATCAAGTTCAATATATCTTGAGATACCATTATCACTGCCTTTCTGAACAATCCCATAAGTAAAGCTCTGATATTCTTCCAGATAAATACTGTCGCGGATATCTTTTATTCCGTCTGTCTTATCAAAAGTTTTTATCAGCAAAGTATCACTTTCTGACGGATGAGGTGAGTAAGAGCTTATCTGATAAATATTGTATCCCTGAAAATTGTAATATGAACCGGTGAATTTATTTTCATAATTAACTTTCTCGGCAGTATCGTTCCATGATAAATAGATTTTATTGTTTCCGTATGAATATGAAGTGAGATCAGGAGATTTTGCTGATATTGATATATTGAAATTGTAATCATAAAAATTTTTAAGATATTGTGAGTGAAATTTCAAAGAGTTAACACTAGCAAGATTGTTGATACTGTTTGAAATTATCTGTGCAAATATAATTGTCTGAGTATCGCCCGGATTTACAATTGTCGGACCGGTACTTATTAAAAATCTTCTGTCATAACCTTCAGTTTGTATCCAGCCATTTTGATAAAAAGGGTCACCTGAGAAAGCAAATTTTGTAGCCTGATTTGTGAAAGGATTTATCCAAGTTGTTCCATTCCTTCTGATACCCTGAAGATTCAAATAAGTCTGTATGTAATTACTTGGTTCTCCTATAATCGGATTACCGCTTGCATACAAATTAAAAGCAGTCATACCAAGATCTTTATAGCCGGGCTTTATTATTAAATTATTGCTCATAGGTGGACTATAATATTTAACAGTATCGCTTTGACTTTGACTTTCCGCGCTTTTTAGAAACATAAATCCGACAGCCGGTGGTGAAAATCCATAATCTCCGTCAATTGGATTAAAATTATAAGTATATCCTAAATTCAAAATTGTATCACATCCAACGGCGTCATCTGTTGGCACACCGACAGCATCATCTGTGAATAATCCAAAAAAGCATTTCGTCCAGGGAAGATCATTTCTGTTTATGATCCGCATTTCTGTAATGATCATACTGTTTAAAAACCCAGGAATTTTAAATACACAAAAGTTTGTCTGAAGTATCTGTGCTTTCAAAGGTGAAGTCTGACCTGAATTGTTTCCATGAGATTCCGGGTATCCGTCAGTATAAGAATAGAACATTGTCTGATCTCCCATAAGAAACGGCTTGTCGTTTATATCTGAATGAGCACCCTGATTTACTGGCCAGTTCTGATAATCGTTACTGAATATATCTCCTTTATTGATCTTATATATCCTGTATTGCGGATCATCTTTCCCCTGCGGATTTCCATTTTGATCAATATATCCTGGAAGATATTCAGAGCTGTAATCTGCAACCACTACTAATGTATCATCTCCAACAACTGCTCCGATCCACAGGCCTGAAGCAAATCTCGCAAATAACCCGCTGCCTTTAGGCCATTCAAAACCTGCATTTCCTGTTGAAGGATTTCGGTTAAGACTGCCGTTATTTCTGTACCATGTACTTATATTATTTCCATCCATTTTTTTTGAATCTACAGCTGCAGTCTGATATGGAATATTATTTCTGTCTGAAATTATTTTCGGATCCCTATCAGAATTTTTATCACTCAGCCCGAATCCTAAGATCATGAATGCACAAATCGAAATAAATACCGGTAAACTAAGTTTTCTCATGATTAAAAAATTTCAATGGTCATTTTTATTTTATTACTTTTGTAAATTATTTTTACTTTTATAAATGAAGTAATGCAATCAATATATTTTCAAAAACCTCACCATGCTCATTTCCAAATATTCAACTTGTATGAAAACTTTGGTACTGTCTCAAAGACTCTAAGCCTCCAGGACTCAAAGTTTAAATACATAATGTCATATCTCCTTCGAGCCTTCGAGCCTTTGAGGTAAAAATTAATATTATGTATCTGCATTTTTTAAAATGAATTCATATCGAAAATATGATTCTGAGCTATACAAAGCAAAGAAATATTTTGGCGTTTCGAGTGATTTTTTGGAGGGGAAATGAGATGGAAATGAAGGTGGGGGAGGGGGAATGTTTTGATTTTAAACGGTTTTTACCGTTTTTTCCGAAAAAACTCCCGGAAAGGATTTACCGTTTGTGGGAAATGTTGTCTCCTGTTTGTATTCATTTATTGGGTAAAAAAGCATAAGTTTGCATGGTAAGTCATTTTTAGAAATAATATAGCAGTAAGGAATATTCAAAACTTCTATGAAGAATTTAAAACTGATAGAAATTCTAAGCGGTCTCGATACGGGTGAAATTAAACGTCTGTCTGAATTTATCCGCTCACCTTTTTTTAATAAAAATGACGTCGTCATCTCGCTGTTTGACTACATTGTCAAAAGCATGAAGTCATCCGATGAAACCGATCTTGAAAAAAGATCCGTGTGGAAGATCATTTTTCCGGGTGAAAAATATAATGATCTAAAACTGCGCTCACTTACTTCTGAACTTAAAAGACTGATCGAAAATTTTCTCACTGTTATTTCAAGTGATGAAAATGAAACGCGGAAAAAGATCTCACTGACTGAATTCTTCGAGCAGCGAAATATGGTCAAAAATTTTAATGCAGTTTCAAAAGAACTCGAAGACCATTTTAAAAATGAATTCAACCGTAACTTTGATTTCTATACTGACTTTGTCAGCTACGAAAGATCTGTGCTGAATCAGAAAGGCAGGAACATTGAGAAAGACCTCGACTGGATCTACTTCGGAATGTCGGATAATATAGACAGGTATTTCATTTCCGCAAAGCTCGAACTCATAAACTCTTTACTAAGCCGAAAATATCATGTGCTCGGAAACATAGCCCCGAAGGTGAAATTCATAGATGAGATGGTTACATTCGTCGAAGAAAATCTTTCGTCCATTGAAAAAAATGATCCGCTTATTTATTCTGAATATCTCGTCCTGAAAATGATGACCTCAGAAAACGGAGATAAATTTTTTAATAAACTTTTGAATTTTGTGATTAAAAATATTGACAGATTTAAGCATAACGAACTCGAACAGGTTTACTTCTCTGTGATAAATTACGGTTTCAATAAAATTGCGATGGGTGAGAAAATCTATTTAAAAAAAATATTCAATGTCTATTCTACGTTTGAAGAGAACGGCTTTTACAATCGAAAAAAATTCTTTCAGGATATAGATTTTATCAGCATTGTGATCATCGGTCTTTATCTGAAAAATATAGAATGGGTTGAAAATTTCTTTCATAAGTATTTCAAAAAAATACTTCCTGACTTTAGAGAAGATACAGGGAATCTGATCAAAGGATTTATTGACTACAGTAAAAAGAATTACAACGAAGCAATTGAATCTCTGAGCAAAGTAAATTATCAGCACTCTTATTATTATTTGAAATCAAAGGAAACTCTCATTCAGATCTATTATGAAATTGGTGAGTTTGAGACAATGGAATATATTGCTGATTCCACCAGGCATTACCTCAAGCGGAAAAAAGATGTACTGTCTATTCACTACAGCAGATACAACGACTATCTGAAATACATAGCCATTCTACTCAAAGCCAGACTTAAAGACAAAAACGAAAAAGGCATTCTAATAAACGAACTCAAAAAAAACATCAATGTCATCGGCAGAGACTGGCTTCTTGAAAAAGTGAAAGAAATAAGATAATCAATTTCAAGCTGCAAAATTCAAATGTCAAATAAATGCCTTTCCGAAGCTGTGCTCTTCATGCGAAGCAATCTCCGAATTGACGACTATAAAATCCAATTAAAATCAGGTATATAATTTCTGAGATTCCTTCATCGCTTCGCTCCTCGCAAATTCATATTTTTTTTCCCTTCAATTAATATTCCCAAAGTAAATTACATTAATTTCTTATTTCATTAATTTTTTATTTTCAATATATTAAACCTTACTTCCTTACTAAAAATTATATGCCGGAATTCATTCACTTACATAATCACTCTCATTACTCATTGCTCGATGCGATCTCATCCATTGACGGACTCGTCGATGCAGCAGTTAGAAATAAAATGTCTGCTGTCGCTCTTACCGATCACGGAGTCATGTACGGTGTTATGGATTTTTATAAAAAGGCGAAAGCAAAAGGAGTCAAACCTGTCATTGGTTGCGAAGTATATGTCGCACAGTCAGGTACGAGATTTGAAAAAGGAAAAAAAAATATTAAATCTATTGCAGAGATCGAAGTGCAGGATCTTGAAGGTTCTGACGGTCTTACTTCTGCTAATATAAATTACGCTCATCTGATTCTCCTTGCAAAAAATGATATCGGTTACAGAAATCTGATCAAGCTTGTTTCCATCGGACATACAGAAGGTTATTATTATAAACCGAGAATTGATCTTGATGTGCTCGCACAGTACAGTGAAGGACTTGTCGCGACTTCAGCATGCGCAGGCGGTGTCATCTCATGCTATATCACAAGAGAAGACTTGAAAACCGCTGAGGTCATGACAGGTAAATACAAAGATATTTTTGGTGAAGATTTTTATCTCGAAATTCAGGATCACGGAATTCCTGCCGAGCATAAAGTGATCAAAGCCATGCCAGGTCTCGCTAAGAAATTCGGTATTAAGCTGATCGCTACTAACGACGTTCATTATATTGAAAAGGAACATGCCATTGCTCATAATATTTATCTTAATCTAAGCGCAAAACAGTCAGCAAAATCTTTTAGGAATAATGGTCAGAATGAAGTTCTGACAAATCTAAGATACGGCACCGATCAGATCTATTTCAAATCTACAAATGAAATGTGCGGTCTCTTTAAGGACTTTCCTGAAGCGATCAGATCTACACTTGAAGTCACAGAGAAATGTAATCTCGATCTCGACACTTCAAAAAATTACATGCCGAATTTTAAAATACCTGAAGAGGAAAAATCGGCAAGGACGTTTGATGATTATCTTGAAAAGATCTCAATTGATGGATTGAAAAAAATATATCCTGACGGAAATGAAATTGCTGAAAAGAGATTGAGATTTGAGCTTGATATAATTAAGAAAATGGATTTCTCAGGTTACTTCCTGATCGTACAGGACTTTATTAGTTATGCTAAAAGTATTGGTATCCTCGTAGGTCCGGGAAGAGGTAGCGCTGCAGGAAGTCTCGTCTGTTACTCCATTGGGATCACAAATGTAAATCCGCTTGATTATGATCTTCTCTTTGAAAGATTCCTGAATCCTGAGAGAGTTTCCATGCCCGATATTGATATTGATTTTCAGGATGACAGACGTGAGGAAGTGATCCAGTATGCGAAAGACAAATACGGTTCTGACTCTGTAGCGCAGATAGTTACATTCAATAAACTCGCTCCACGCGGTGTTCTCAAAGATGTCGGCAGAGTTTTGAATTTCCCTTTTCAGGAGATAAATGAATTAACAAAAAGTATCCCTATAATATTTGGAAAGGTTACAAATCTAACCGAATGTCTCGAGAAAGAGATTGATTTTAAAAATTATTTCAAGACCGGAGATGCAGCTCAGAAAGAGGATAAGAAAAATCTGTTTGACTATTGTCTTGTACTGGAAAATCTGAATAAAAATTCTTCCATTCATGCCTCAGGTCTAGTGATAGCTCCGGGCAGCGTAACAGATTATGTGCCTTTGTCAAAAGTTACCGGTGAAGATAATGTCTTCTGTACACAATATGACATGAATCAGCTTGAAGATGCAGGTCTTATCAAGATTGACTTTCTTGGTCTGAAAGAACTGAAGGTTATCGGGAGAATTTTAACACAGGTAAATAAAAAATATAATAAGAATATTACTGTTGATGATATTCCTCTTGACGATCCGGCTACATATGATCTCTTTTCAGCCGGCTCGACCATCGGAATTTTCCAGTTTTCAAAAAGTAAGATGCGCGAATATCTTGCAAAGCTGAAACCGAAAAATATCAATGACCTTGCTGCAATGAATGCGTTGTACCGTCCGGGTCCGATGGATCTCATACCTGAATTCATAGATAAGAGAAACGGTAAAATGCCGATTACATATTTGCATCCTTTGATGGAAATTACTTTGAAAGAAACTTACGGAGTCATAGTGTATCAGGAGCAGGTGATGCAGATCGCACGTGACATTGCAGGATTCTCTCTTGCTGAAGCAGATAATATGAGGAAGGCAATGGGTAAGAAAAAAAAAGAAATTCTGATGAAGATCAAAGATAAATTTATCAAAGGTGCTTCACAGAATGATGTCGATAAAAAAATTGCCAATGAGATCTTTGCTTTGATCCTGAAATTCGCAGACTATGGTTTTAATAAATCCCATGGTGTTGCATATTCTATACTCGCTTTTTATACAGCATATCTAAAGACACATTATCCCGCAGAATTTTTTTCAGTCTCGATGGCTTGCAGAAAAGATGATGATACTGAACTTCAGCAGCTTGCGAACGAATGTAAAAAAATGAAGATCAGACTTAAAGCTCCTGATGTGAATTATAGTGAAATGGATTTTGCAATAAAATATTCTGAAAACAGTACTGCAGGTGCAGAGATTCTCTACGGACTGAGTGCAATAAAGAATGTCGGTGCAAAAGCTGCGCAGAATATTATTGATGAGAGAAATGCAAACGGAAGATATCTAAGTTATCTCGACCTGCTGAAAAGAGTAGATCTGCGGCTGGTCAATAAAAAAGCTCTTGAAAACCTGATCTTCTCAGGTGCGTTTGACTCCATAGAACCTATACGCAGTAAGTTATTTTTAAATATGGAAAGAGCTACAATGTATGCGCAAAGATACAGTACGAGTGAGGCTGCTAACGGACAGGAAGGACTGTTTGGGGAATCTTCATCTGTACCCGCTATAGAAGATATTATCATTGAGGATTATGAAGAATTTCCTGAAACGGAAAAATACAATAAGGAAAAATATGCAATAGGATTTTATATTACCGGGCATCCGCTTTCAAAATATGAAAAGGACATAGAGAATTTTATTGAACTGACTTTCGGCGATGATCCCAATGAAATAGATTTTAAAAAAGTAAAAAATGTAACCATGTGCGGAGTAATTAATGACTTTCAGGAAAAGCAGTCAAAAAGAGGAAACAAGTTCGGAGTCTTTAATCTTGTTGATTTTTATGGTACAGGCGAGTGTGTAGCTTTTTCACAATTGTTTGAAAAGAAAGGTCATCTGCTTAAGAATGACATGCAGGTCGTTGTCAAAGGCATTCCAGAGGAAAACGGTGATAAGATAAAATTAATAGTAGAGGAGATCTACAGTATAGATACATTTATAGAAATATTCACAAAAAATCTTGTGATCAGTCTTGATGAAAAGAAGACAGATTTGAATAATATTGTAACGATAAAAGACATGGTGATAAATAACAACGGGAATTCGAAACTGTTTTTTAAAGTTACTGACGATTCAAGTTTTAGAGCATTTGTCTCAAAAGAATATAAAATAAAAGCAACAAAAGAATTAATTTCAAACTTGAAATTATTAGTTGGAGAAAATAACTTAAAGCTAAATTAAATATTTTAATAAATTAACAGAAAGGAAAATAAAATGAGTCTAATTGAATTCACAGACGACAATTTTGATGATGAAGTTTTAAAATCTGAAATCCCTGTAATGGTTGATTTCTGGGCTGTCTGGTGCGGACCATGTAAGATAATCGCTCCTCTTGTAGAAGAGCTTGCAACAGAATTCACCGGAAAGTTTAAGATCGGAAAACTGGATGTTGACAACAATCAAAACGTTTCCATGAAATACGGAATTCGCAGCATTCCTACTTTACTGATCTTTAAAAATGGAGAAATGGTGGATCAGCTTGTCGGCGCTTTACCAAAAGCTAAGATTGCAGAAAAATTAAATGAGCATATAAAAGAAGCTGTAAACTAAAATTCAAAATATTTGAATCATATAATCCGGGATCTTACTAAAAAGTATGATCCCGTTTTTATTAATTTAATTTATATAACAATGAAAAACTTACACTTAATTTTCAGAAGCAATTTGAAAGGTTTTATAGTTTTATTTCTCGCTTTATCTACACTGACTTTGTATTCTTGTGGAAAAGACGGAGATAAATCTGATTCTGTCTCAGATAAAAAATCTGAAGAAACTTCTGAAGATTCAAAGGATGATGATGGAAAATCATCAGGTGACCTGGAAATGTCAGATGATTTTGTTTTAACCTATCAGCTTCAAGGTGCTTTGAACGGTGAAATGACTATGTACAGAAGCGGAAAAAAATTGAAACAGGAAATGAATACTGATATCATGGGAATGAAAAGTATAAGTCAGGTTTATATAATCGATAATTTTGTTTTTACTGTTACCGAAGTAAACGGAAAAAAAATGGGTGTGAAAACAAATATCAAAGATTACAACAAAAAGAAACAGACTGCTGAGACTATTACTGATCCTAAGGAATTTGAGAATTATCTTGCTGATAAAAAAGTTACAGGTTCAGAAAATATTCTTGGAAAGAACTGTGATATCTATGATATGGGTAACGGAACTGAGATGTCTATTCATAATAAAATGTATGTCATGAGAATTAAGTCACCTGAGTTTATGGCTGTTGCGACTAAGTTTGATAACAGTCCTTCATTCTCAGATGATATATTCGAAATTCCTGAAGATGTAAATTTCAGAAGTATTAATACCGGCGAAAAAAATACACCCGGAATGGATCAGCTCGATTCTATTATGAAGGAAGTAGAAAAATATAAGAAGTAGAAAATATATGTTCAGACTTTGACAACTTTTATAAAATTTATCAAAGTCTGAATATTAATATTTAATTGTCGCTTTTAAAATCACTCTCCAATTATCTTTAACAAAACTCTTTTTTTTCTTTTACCGTCAAACTCTCCATAGAAGATCTGTTCCCACGGACCGAAATCTAATTTACCTTTTGTAACTGCAACGACAACTTCTCTGCCCATTACAGTTCTTTTCAAATGCGCATCTGCATTGTCTTCATATGAATTATGCTTATATCTCGAATGCGGTTTTTCCGGAGCGAGTCCTTCCAGCCATGTTTCGAAATCCTGATGCAGTCCCGACTCGTCATCATTTATAAATACACTTGCAGTAATGTGCATTGCATTACAAAGCAAAAGTCCTTCCATGATCCCGCTTTCAGCAATACATTCATTTACTTCGGGAGTAATATTTATAAGTTCTCTCCGTGAATTTGTATCAAACCAAAGCTCTTTTCTGTAGTGTCTCATTTTCAAAAAATATTTTTAAATTTATACATGACCGGAACAAAATTATAAAAATTATCCAGCTCGTCTTTTGAAAGTTTCTTCCTGTCAGCCAGATCAGGCTTATAAAAATCCATCCAGGGGTCGGTAGCAACATATATGTTTCCTTCACCATCTAATGTCAATGATTCGGTTGCTATGCCAAGAATTTTATCAATTTCTTCATGTCCCGGAATTGAAAGATTAATTACTTCTAATCTTGAATCTTCAATGTTGAAATCTTTATCAAATTTCAGATAAAACATTCTTCGGGTATTTCTATCCACTCCTAAAAGTGTATGATCATCTACAGCATAAAGTCCGGAAATTGAACTTATACTATGCTCTTTAGTCGTGACTGATTTTTTAAGTTCATTTGTTTTTCTGTCCACTATATAAATATAAGTACTGTCTGTGAAATTATTCGATGTATCCTGCAGATTTTCCAGTCCTAAATATAAATAATTCTCAGTTAGAGCAAATCCTTCAAAACCAATGTTATCAAGTGTATATTTGTATACTTCTTCAGGAAGACTTAATCGTTTAATTGTCAGGATGGAATCAAATTTCATAATGTCATTATTAAATGTGATCTCATATATACCCTCCTTTTTTTTGTAGACCTCAGGGTCATAAGAACTGTATTCATGTCCTTCAATAGATAAATAAATTTTGTTATTATGTTTGTCATAATAAATATCTTCCATATCGACCTTTTTAAATTTATTAAAAAGGATCTGTATCTCATCAGAAAATTTTATCTCAATGATTTCCAGAGTAGGCGGGTTATTTTTTTCATTTGCACGGATCAAATTAATATCACCAATGTCATCACATGATATAAATGTTTTATTTGTACTGTCACCTCCGACGAAAGAAAGTCCTGATGTCTGATTGGTCTGTTTACCTGATACATCTTTCATCCAGACCGGATAACCGCCGATAGAATAAACTCCTTCAGGTGTCTCATAATAAAAATCAACAAAAATAATTATTGCTATAAGCGGTACGAAAATTCTTATCAGGTCTTTCATTAAATAATTTTAATAGAAATTTTTTTATAAAGATTAATGTAACTCCTTTTATTAAAGAGAGTTCAATTAAATTTTTGGAAATGATACAGATTTGAAATTAATATAATCAGTTGATTAAAATGAGTTTTCATTAAGACAAGTAAATGGTTTCATGTGATTATAAATTACTAAATATTATAAGTGGTAAAGTTAATTTATATATTTATAACTGTAAATGTTATTGAAATACTTTTCAGAATTAAAGTCTCAGTATTCATATAAATGTTTTCCAATAATAGTTTCTCAAAATATATAAAAAACTTTAAGTCAGTTTTAAAAAATTTTCCATAATAAAACATAAAAAATATCTTTCCCGAAAATGGCATTTCGGGAAAGATAAAAAATTTTAATCAATTTCAATAATATTTAATATTACGTATTCGTAATTTGTAATTTGTATTTTTTAAATTGAAATTATTTCACGAGTATCATACGCCTTGTCTGAACAAAACTTCCTGCCTCTATTTTATAGAAGTACATTCCGCTTGCAAAGTTAGATCCGTTGAAATTAACGTCATAATATCCGGGTCGTTTATTCTCATTTACAAGACTCATTACCTGCTTACCGAGTATGTCATAAATCTTTATTGATACAAATGACTCGTTCGGAATGCCGTAGCTGATCTTTGTAGATGGATTGAAAGGGTTCGGATAATTCTGATAGAGAAAAAATTCTTTCGGTAATATAATTTCTTCAGTAAATACCGGAACCATGACTCTGTTATATTTTGCAATCATTCCGCCATAACCGACACCCCATCCGATATTTTCTGATACGTAATAGATAGATTTAAAATTTGCAGGCACATCAGACTGACTTATCCAGACTTTACCGCCGTCTGTAGTTTTAATAAACGCATAACTTCCGGTTATCCAGCCGGTCATATCAGAAATGAAATTAACCGATGAAAAATTATTCTCGCTGCCGGTGTTTTGAAAAAACCAGTTCTGTCCTGCATTAGTAGTATTGATAATAGTACTGCTGCCTATCATGTATCCTGTATTCTGCGATGGGAAAAATATATGTTTCGCGCTGGAGGAAGTATAAATTGGAAACCAGACAGCTCCGGCATTTGTAGATTTCAAATTCAATAAGCCACCTGAAACATAGACATCTGTCGGGGAAGAAAAGAAGACAGTTTCAAAATGAGTTGTAAATCCGCTCTGATGAGTCCAGTTTTCACCGCCGTTGGTTGTCCTTGAGATCAGACCTCCATATCCGACTGCAATTCCAAAATCAGGTGAACCGAATGAAATTGATTCAAATGCATAAGAAGTAGATGAATCTTTTTTGTACCAGTTTTCACCGCCGTTTGTAGTTTTATATATTAGACTTCCGGCTGTATAACCCGTTGACGCTGAAGTAAACCAAATTGAGTTAGTACCATTTGGTGAAAAGTCATTTTGCTGAAACCAATTATTACCGGCATTGGTCGTTTTAAAAATTAACTGACCTGCCGCCCATCCGGTATTTTCATCAATAAACGAAACTGCATTGAAATCTTTTTTTGTATAATTCTCTGTCAGCAGATCCCAGTCTGTTCCGCCATTGTCGGATCTGTAAATTATTCCGTCTGATCCGACAACCCATACATGATCATGCTCACTGTCAAAATCAAGTCCGCGGAATGTCTGATTAGAATTGGTTCCAAGAATATAAGTAGTCCAGCTTGCTCCTCCGTTTGTAGTCCTTATTACTTTCCCTTCATTGCCGGTTGTCCATCCGGTATTGCTGTTTTTAAATTTTATTGAATATAAACTATAGTTAACACCGAGATCCTGTGATGCCCATGTCGCTCCGCCGTTCTTTGTACTCATTACATACCCGCTTCCCGAACATACCCAACCGGTATCTTCAGAAATAAAAGATAATGAATAAATATTTCTTGTATTATTTGTTGGCAGTAATATCCAGTTTTCACCTGCGTTGGTTGTCTTTGCAATGGTTCCCCTGTCGCCGGCAGTGTAACCGACAGTACCGGAAGTAAAGAAGATTGCATTAAGATTATAAGATAAAGATAAATTAGTCTGAGTCCAGCTTACTCCTCCGTCAGTAGTTTTAATTATCTTTGATGAATCGCCCGCTGCCCAGCCGTTAAACGGGTCAGTAAAAAAAATTGACCAAAGCCGTACATTTATATCGGTATTCTGTAACTGCCATAATATTCCTGAATCTGTAGTTTTAAAAATTTTTCCCGAATCACCTGCAGCCCAGCCGGTGTTATCAGAAATAAAATATATTGAAAAAAGTGAATTCAAAGTCTGACAGGATTGCAAGACCCAGTTTAATCCGCCGTTTGTTGTTTTCAGAATATTGTTGGAGCCGACAGTCCATCCGGTATTTTCATTTATAAAAATAACGGAAGATAAATAATGAAGCGTAGTATTGGTATTCTGATAAGTCCAGTTCGTCTGAGATTTTGTTACTTGTGTCAAAAGTAAAATTGTAAACAAAATTAAAATTATTTTTTTCATAGTTACGGTAAAGTTATTTTATCAGCATCATTTTTTTTGAAACCGAAATTCCATTCATCGTTAATCTATAATAATAAATTCCGCTCGGCAGATCACTTCCGTCAAATTCCACTGAATAAGGACCCGCTGTTTTTTTCTCATTTACTAAAGTTAATATTTCATTTCCCAAAACATCATACACTTTTAATAAGACTTCATTCGAAAATCCTAATTCATAATTTATAATTGTTTTTGGATTAAATGGATTTGGATAATTCTGTGACAGTATAAAATTTTCCGGAATAAAAATTATATGTTCATTTCCCGAAACCAATCTTGCATCATATTTTGCAATCACTCCCGGAAAACCTACACCCCATCCGATTTTATCTGAAATAAAAAAAATTGAAAAGTAACCGTTTACAGGTAGGTCAGTTTGTCTGACCCAGTTTGCTCCGCCGTCAGAAGTTTTGATTAAATAATTATTATTTGAAGCCCAGCCGTCATTTTGGGATGTAAAAAAAATTGAAGTCAAAGAATGCGTTGTACCGCTTGTCTGATAAACCCAGTCATCGCCGCCGTTTGTCGTATGTATAATATTTCCGCCTCCGTCTGTCGCCCATCCTGTATCCGGTGAGATAAAGAATATTGTACTAAAACTGCCGTTTGAACCTGTGAATTGATTGGTCCAAGTGACACCGCCGTTGGTGGTTTTTACAAATCTCCCATACCAGCCTGAAATCCAGCCGGTGTTTTCATTTATAAAATACACTTCATCCAAATGAGTGAAGCCGTAAAACTGCTGTACCCAGTTATTGCCGCTGTCAGTAGTTTTATATATCAATCCTTCTGATCCGACTGTCCAGCCGAGTTCAGGTGAAGCAAAAGAAATTGACTGAAGTCCTGTTTCGGATATTGTCTGAAAATCCCAAAGATCTCCTCCGTCAGTGGTTTTATATATTCTGTTGCTTGATACCGCATAGCCTGTAGATTCTGAAATAAACCAGGAGGATTCAATTCTGTATGGATAATTTAATAACTGTGCAAACCAGTTTTCTCCTCCGTCAGTGGTTTTAAATATATCATATCCCAATGCCCAGCCGGTATTTTCATTTGCAAACCAAACTGAATAAAAATCATTTATTGAACCTGATCTAAGATTTATCCATTCGTCTCCTCCGTTTGTTGTCTTATAAATTAATCCTCTGTTGCCGACAGCATAACCTTCCATAGACGAGATCATATTTATTGAATTCAAAGGATTATTACCCGCTTCAGATTGTAATACCCAGTTTTGTCCACCGTTAGTTGTTTTTAAAATTGTCTGAGAAAAAGGACTGCCTCCGGCAATATATCCTGTGTCATTTGATGTGAATTGAATAGAAGATAATCTTCCGGTTGAGTTACTATTATATTGCGTTGACCAGGATTTTCCGCTGTCAGATGTAATATAAACAGCGCTTGATAAATAAGAAGAAGTTGCGCCGGCTGCCCATCCTTTTTCAGGTGATATAAAAAAAATTGAAATATAATCGCCGGGAAAGAATTCTTGGTATGCAGTCCAGATCTCACCGCCGTTTGTTGTCCTTAAAGCAATATTTCCTGCGGCTGCCCAGCCGAATTGATCTGATATGAACTGTATATCACGTAGTGTATTAGCTGTCGGGGTTTCCTGTCTGAACCAATTCTGACCTCCGTTATTTGTTCTTAAAATTTTTCCGGAATCTCCTGCTGCCCAGCCCGTATCATTTGAAATAAAATGTATAGAATATAAAGTCTTGTTAGTTCCGCTGATTTGCGGAATCCAGTTTTTACCTTCATCTATGGTTTTCAGAATATTTCCCGAATCACCTGTAATCCAGCCGGTTGACTGATCTATGAAAAAGACTGAAGTAATATAAACATCAGGTGCAGGATTCGTTTTAAGCCAGTTGATGCCTCCGTTTGTAGTCTTTAACATTACATTTTCACCGCATGCAAAACCGGTATTTTCATTAATAAAATCAACTGATGTTAAATTATTTTGTGTCGGTAATGGCGACTGCAAAGTCCAAAGTGATTGAGCTGAGATATTTATAGTAGGAAGTGAAAGAAGGAGTAAAAAAAGATTAATGAATACTGATAAATATTTTAATTTCCCCTGATTCATATTAGTTTTTTTAAAATATATAAATAAAATAAATAAATTCAAACAACTAAAAAGTTTAGACTTCAGAGGTTGGAATTATATTATAATTTAGAAAATTATTGAAAATTGAAATCTTTTAATTTAAATATTGAATTCATAATGCAAATATTTGAAATCTGTAATTTGAAATTCATTCGCCTCCGGGAAAATTTTATCGGATTGTTAATAAAATCTCAAATGATTATCTTTTTGATTCTAAAAAACTATTTAAACTTATATATGACTATTAAAACCGGTGATCAGATGCCCGACTTTTCTTTGAATTCATTTTCACATTCAGATGAACTTAAAAAATATACCATTAGTGACTACAAAGGAAAGAAAAACGTATTGCTCGTATTTTTTCCAATGGCTTTTACTGGAGTCTGTACTGAACAGAATTGCACTATCTCAGATACTGTAGGTGATTTTGCTTCAAAAGATGTAGAAGTATTTGGAGTCAGCGTGGACGGTACTTTTGTACAAAAAGCATTTGCAAAGTCCAATAATATAAAATACCCTTTACTTTCAGATTATAACAGAGAAGTTATCAGAAAATTAGGTCTTGTGCATGAAGTATTTGCTCATGACCAAAAGGAAACTGCAAAAAGAGCAGTTGTACTTATTGATAAAGAAGGAGTTGTGAAATATATGGAGATTACTGAAAATCCTGGAGTACAGGTAAAATTTGACTTGCTCAAAGAAGCTGTTGAAAACTTAGGTTAAAGAATTATTGGATTGTATCATAATATCTGCTTACTATTCCTGCCTTATTCTGTTTAATATTAAATAGCTAATAAAGTGAAAGTAATCAGGGATATAAGTGAGTTTGTTTATGATAAAAAAACTGCCGTAACAGTCGGTACTTTTGACGGGGTTCATCTCGGTCATAGAAAAATAATCGACAAACTTAATGCTGTAAAGAATTCAAAGGAACAACGCAGCGTAGTTATTACATTTGACCCGCATCCTCAGATCGTACTCAGAAATCGTGACAGGGATATTAAGATACTTTCGACTCTAGATGAAAAGCTGGAGATATTCGGAAAATTAGATATTGATATAACTTATGTTATCAATTTCACAAAAGAATTTTCTGAAACTAAAGCTGAAGATTTTTATGTGAACTATCTTTTAAAGAAAATTGGAATGAGTGATCTTATACTTGGTTATGATCATATGTTTGGTAAAAACAGGGAAGGAAATTTTGATACACTTAAAGAACTGTCTGCCGAATTTGATTTTACGATCGACAAAGTGGATGAGTATAAACCTGAAGGTCATCATGTCAGCAGTTCGGAGATCAGACATCTTTTAGAAAAAGGTGAAGTCTCAAAAGCTTCTTTGCTCCTTGGCAGGGAATATAGTCTTAGTGGGACAGTTACAGAAGGAAAAAAACTTGGCAGAGAATTAGGTTATCCAACAGCTAATATAAAACCTGACTGCGGATACAAATTAATACCGGCGATCGGAGTGTATTCAGTAACAGCAGTGCTTGAAGGAATTGAAAATTTCGGGATGATGAGTATTGGAAAGAATCCGACTGTATCTGATGATGATACAATAAAGATCGAAGTTAATATTTTCAGTTTTGACAAAGATATTTATGGAAAGAAAATTGAAATAAAGTTTAATGAATATCTGCGTGATGAAATAAAATTTGATACAATTGAAGAATTAAAAGAACAGCTTTTAAAAGATAAAATAAACTGTGAAGAAATTTTCGCAAAAATAAAAATTAATTAAATAATATAAATAAACAGAAATGCCATTATCAAAAGAAAAGAAACAGGAATTAGTAACAAAGTTCGGAAATTCCGATAAGGATTCCGGAAAGCCTGAAGTACAGGTTGCAATTCTCACAAAGAGGATCAACGAACTTTCAGCAGCACATTTTAACAAACATAAAAAAGACAATCATTCAAGAAGAGGATTACTTAAGATGGTTGGAAAAAGAAGAAAGCTTTTAAGATACCTGGAAAATAAAGATGTCCAGAGATACAGAACTATCATAAAAGAATTAGAGATCAGAAAATAATAAAAAGATTAAATGCCAATTACAAAGAAAATTGAAAAGAGTATTGAAATAGGCGGAAGAAAAATAACCTTAGAGTCAGGCAAACTAGCCAAGCAGGCAAACGGCGCAGTCATGATTTCGACAGGTGATAATTTTGTTCTATGTACAGTAACAGCTTCTGATGAAGCAAAGCCGGGTCAGGATTTTTTCCCGTTAACAGTTGATTACAGAGAAAAGACTGCATCCGCTGGAAAGATTCCGGGTGGATTTTTTAAAAGGGAAGGAAGACCGACTGAAAAAGAAATACTTTCATCCAGACTTATAGACAGACCTATCAGACCCATGTTTCCTGAAGGTTTTTTTAATGAAGTACAGCTTCTTTGTTCGGTATATTCTTCAGACGGAGAAAATGATACAGACGTATTAGCTGCAACAGGAGCATCAGCAGCATTGTTGATCTCTGACATTCCATTTGATGTGCCGATCTCAGAAGTTAGAGTTACAAGGATCGACGGTGAATTTATTTTGAATCCAAATCATGAGCAGATTGATAACGGTGATTTTGATATTACGATAGCAGGTTCAGTGGATTCTATTATGATGGTGGAAGGTGAAGCTAAAGAAGTTTCTGAATCTGAAATTATTGAAGCAATAAAATTTGGACATAAATATATCGCTGAACTTTGCAACTTTCAGCTTGCTTTTGCTGCTGAATGCGGTAAAACAAAAAGAGAGCTGTTGGCTAAGGAAGAATACACTGAGATGGATGCTGAAATAAAAGCATTAGTTACGGATGATATAAAAAATGTGACTCACACAATCTTGACAAAAGAGGAAAGACAGCTAAAGAATAAAGATGTCTTTAAAAAAGTAGTAGATGCTTTGTCAGAGAAATATCCTGAAATGGAGAAGCAATTTGGAAAAATAATACATGATATCCAGTATGATGTAATGAGATCTATGATACTTGATGAAAATAAAAGACTTGACGGAAGAGGACTTGCAGACATCAGGGAAATTACCTGTGAAGTAGGTGTACTGCCCAGAACTCACGGTTCCGCGCTTTTCACAAGAGGTCAGACACAAAGTCTTACAACTGTAACTTTGGGAACTAAGAGAGATGAGCAGATGATCGAAGGATTAAAAGATCTTACATATAAAAGATTTATGCTTCATTATAATTTTCCTCCGTTCAGTACCGGTGAAGTAGGCGGAAGACCCGGACCGGGAAGAAGAGAGATCGGTCATGGAAATCTTGCAGAGAGATCACTCAAAAAATTATTACCAAACGACGAAGATTTTCCTTATTCATTAAGAGTTGTATCCGATATTCTTGAATCTAACGGTTCTTCTTCAATGGCAACTGTCTGTGCAGGTTCACTTGCATTAATGGATGCCGGCGTTAAATTAAAAAAACCTATAGCAGGAATTGCAATGGGTCTTATAATTGAAAATGAAAAATCTGCAATTCTTTCAGATATTCTCGGAGATGAAGATCATTTTGGAGATATGGATTTTAAAGTGGCAGGTTCAGCTGACGGCATAACAGCAATTCAGATGGATATAAAAGTAAGAGGAATTTCTTTTGAAATAATGGAGAAAGCATTGAATCAGGCTAAAGCCGGCAGACTTCATATTCTGAATGTAATGGATCAGACGTTATCAGTTGCAAGAGATTCTATTTCAAATTTTGCTCCGCATCTTTATTCAATGATGGTACCGAGAGATATGATAGGTGCAGTAATTGGACCTGGTGGAAAAACTATCAGAAGTATAATTGCAGAATCCGGTGCTCAGATAGATATTGATGATGAAGGTAAAGTTACTATTGCCGCAGTCGATCATACTCAGGCGGAGATCGCAAGGAAGATGATCGCCGGTCTGACTGAAGTTCCTGAGATAGGAAAGATCTATGATGGCACAGTAAAAGGTATCAAGGAATTTGGAGCATTTGTTGAAATACTTCCGGGAAAGGAAGGTCTGCTTCACATTTCAGAGATCGATAATAAGAGAGTATTAAAAGTCGAAGATGTGCTGAAGTTCGGTCAAAAAGTGCAGGTGAAACTACTTGGTATTGATGATTCCGGAAAATTAAAATTAAGCAGAAAGATCTTATTACCAAAAGAACCTGTTGCACTAAAAGAACCCGTTAACCCTAATGAAAACGCATAATGAAATTTGAAATCGATAAACAGGACGACAAGACTATTTTCAAACTTGAAGAAAAGTCTCTAGACCAAAGTCTTGCTGTACAGTTGAAAACTGAACTGGTTTTTTTACAAAAGGAGATCAATAATCAGTTTATTATTGACCTTAAAGATGTGACAAAATGCGACAGTTCAGGACTTTCAGTTCTTCTCTTTTCAGAAAGAATTGAAAGAGATAAAGAAAGAAAACTGATGCTGATAAATGTAAACAAGAATGTGGAAGATCTTATGAAGATTGCACGGCTTGACAGGGTATTTGAAATAAAATAAAATTTCTTACATATATCTTAAAAAGCTTCTCAACGGGATTTCCGCTGAGAAGTTTTTTATTTTAATTTTCATTCTGAAGTTTTTTCTCAATTCTTTTATCCGGAATAAGCCACATCAATGCTACAAATATATAGATCCCAAATGCTAACCATACATTATAAAAAGAACAGGCGATAGCAACTGCATATAATAGAGGTGACATTTTTCCCTTTGTATCTTTACCTAATGCTTTAGCAAGGAGACTGTCTTTACCTTCAAATTTTAGGATCTGAGTTTGAAGAATGAAGTATGCTATTGCAGCCAAAAGAAGTACAATACCATATAATGCTACCGGCATTGGTTCGAAATGATTCTCACCCATCCAGCCGGTTACAAAAGGTAAAAGAGAAAGCCAGAAAAGTAAATGCAGATTTGCCCATAGGATCTTTCCGTTTGTTTTTGTAACAGTCTGCAAAATATGATGATGGTTATTCCAGTATATTCCAAGATAAATAAAACTAAGTACATAACTTAAGAAAACAGGAATAAGCGGAACAAGATCATTCAAAGTGCCACCGTGCGGAATTTTCAATTCAAGAACAAGTATGGTAATTATTATTGCTATTACTCCATCACTGAATGCCTCCATTCTGTTTTTACTCATTATATTTTTTATATAAATTTTTTAATTCAGATAATTTAATTATTACAAGTTTGTTAATCCATTTAAAAACAGTATTTATAAAACCAAACTTTTAAACTTTATTTAAATTTTAATCTGCTTATTATTGACAAATGAAAAATAATTTCAAAAAGATCTGTAAGGAGTCCGATATTTATAACAGAAAAGGCAGACGGTTTGAACTGGATGAAGAAAATGAGATCGCAGTTTTTAAAGTCGAAGGTGAGATCTATGTAGTGGATAATGTTTGTCCCCACAATCACACTCCTCAGATATTTGACGGGTATGTCGAAGAAATGTATGTAGCATGCCCATTGCACGGATTTCGGTTCAATCTGAAGACAGGGGAGCAGCCTACTAAACTTGGATGCAAACTCAGAACTTTTGAGCATAAAACAGAAAACGGATTTTTATTTGTGAAAATACCTGATGAGAAAAGATTTAACTTCGAGTTTTGAATAAAGTAAACTGAAAATATTTAAATGATAGAAAGTCTTTCGAATAATATAAAAAAATTGTGCAGCAAGTCGGGATTTTTAAAGACAGGATTTTCGAAAGCTGAAATTTTGACTAATGAATCCAATGTTCTCAGACAATGGTTAGATAAAGGTTTGAATGCTGATATGATGTGGATGAATAACAGTTTCGAAAAAAGAAGAGATCCATCTTTGATTCTTGAAGAAGTCAGATCTGTTATCTCACTTGCCTATTTTTATGATACACCTGCTGAGCATAAAGATGAACCTACCATTCCAAAAATTTCAAGATATGCCTGGGGAAAAAGGGACTATCATAAAATATTGAAAAAGAAATTAAAGAACCTGAGTATTGAAATTGAAAAACTTGAGTCTGACACAAAAACGAAATCATATATTGATGACGGACCTGTCATGGATAAGGTCTGGGCTGCGAGATCAGGTATCGGGTGGATGGGAAAAAATACAAATATAATAAATAAAGATTTTGGAAGTTATTTTTTTATAGCAACCATTTTAATAAATAAAGAACTGATCTATGATAAGCATGTCGAAGATCTTTGCGGGTCATGTAATCTGTGCATCGAAGCCTGTCCGACCGGTGCGATCTATGAAGAATACAAACTCGATTCAAATTTATGTATCTCTTATCAGACAATTGAAAACAGAAATGAAATTCAAAATGATCTAAAACTTGAAGGATGGATATTCGGATGCGATGTGTGTCAGGAAGTATGTCCGTTTACGCGGAATAAATTTTTTACTGAGGATGAAAATTTCTTACCCGCTGCAGGACATTTTAATAAAAGCTATGATGAGTTAATGAGGTTGAATGAAAATGAGTTTGATGAACAATTCAACGGTACACCGGTAAAGAGGACAAAATTTAAAGGCTGGCAGAGAAATCTTAAAAAAGCTAAAGAAGAAATTTCATAAACTACATATTATTTTAATTAAATTATTTTTATGGCAGTAGAATACACAATGGAAATCACTAAAGAAATTTCCAAAACTTTAATCGAAGTTATTTCTCCTGATGAGCTGGAATATTTTGATGAGCTTGCGGATACACATTTCGATGTTCGTAAACCGAACAATGATGCGCAGCTCGGATTTGGGTTGGTGGAATTCGGCGAGCTGGCAACTCCTGCAGTGATGACCTTGGTATCTGGCATTGTTGCTTATCTGATGACAGATGTTGTGAAAGTTGCAAAAGATCAAATGAATGAAAAGATAAAGGAAAAGCTGAAAGGCTTTTTTTCAAAAAAGAAAAAAACTGAAGAAGAAAAATCACTGACACTTACAAAAGAGCAGCTGCAAAAGATCTCTGAACTAATTGACAATAAACTGAAAGATATTGATATGAATGAAAAGACTGCACTTCGAATCCGTGATTCATTGATATCATCATTTGCATTGGGAGAGGAATGAGTTGAAACAGGGTGAAAAAAAATTAACTTATGAAAATGTTTTTGATTACCCGATCGAGACGGATAATATATTCCGTCTTTTTTTACTGACAATAACAGGTATTACAATCATAGTCGGAAATTATATCCCTTCATTTTTATTTGATACAGAATCTTCACCTCTCGCAATATTTTCATTGACAGAATTTTATGATGTCGATAAAGTTTTCAATACGCCACCCGAAATATTTTTCAATAATATATTTTTATTCCTGAAACCAATCACAATCCAGTTTACTTATGTGCTTCTGATCTTTGGAATTTCTTATTATATTTATAAGAAAAGGCCTGATAAAATTATCAAGGAAATTGATCTGATATTGATCGAAGATGAGAAAACTATTGGTATGCTGGAAACATTGAGGATAAAGGCAGGGATAAATGATCAGGTAAGCTATTATACTAATAGGAATATCAGAGACTTCAGCGGACAGGTTTTTGGTTCAGGAAAAAAAATGTATCTAAAAGTAGGAAGAGGTCTTTTGAAAATAATTTCATTAAAAAATTATGAACTGTTTGAAAGTATTATAATTCATGAATTTTCCCATATCAAAAATAAAGACATACCAAAAACTTATTTTGCGGAATCGGTATTAAAGATTCCTTTTTTTATTACCCTTGCAGTTTCCACATTCGTTATGTTTTTTGCTTTGATCAAGAGTATCGCTTCGAAAGCTTTCAGCAGTGAACTTACATTTCTAATTGTAATCGAAAAAGCGGCTGCCTATTTGAATTTATTTATTCAAATAACAGGGCTCCTGATAATACTTTCCCTTCTTTTCAGAATGCTTATCAGAAGCCGTGAATATTATGCTGATCTGAGAACAGCTTCATTAATTGATTCTTCTGTTCAGATAAAATTTTTTGATAAATCCGGTAAAAAGATCATTGAACAAAATTTTATTGAAAAATTATTCGGATACCATCCTTCATTTATTCACAGATCAGATATACTTAAAGATCCAGTTAAGATATTTAAACCTTCCGATAATATTTCTTTTTTGAATAATCTGATTTCATATATTTTTATTACAGTTGCATTGGTATTTGGAGTATCACTTTTATTGTTGATAATAACTTTAGCAGGTTATTCTTTGCTTTATCTTCTGAAGGGAGTTTTAAACGAGATCATTCATTTGTATTTAGTTTATTTTGAAATGATAATAGGTACACTAGCTATTGCTGTGTTTATGCTTCTTTGCGGGAATATATTAAGGAAGACTTTTTTTTCGCAAGTTGATAAAATACTTATCACACAAAAGTTTGATAAAAGTTATAAGAAAATATTACCTGAGCTGATCAGGCTTTCGATATTTGCTTCACTTGGTGTCATCTGTGGTTATCTTCTGTTGCCTTTATACGGATTCAATATTCTGAATATACAAAATCTTTTATCAATACCATTTGTGTTTGTAATAACATTCACAGGATTTATAATACTAAATACTTTTCATTATTTCTGGATGGATCATAAAATAAATAATGAATATAAACCTGATTTTTCAGTTCCTGTATTACTCAGATTTTTCGAAGGAGTAACCATTTTAATGATCTTTCTTTCCGCAATTCTGTCATTCCAGTTCTTTACAACACTAATATTCAGTTAGATCTGTCTGTTTGAAACTTATCACTTTTAATCTCGAATAAACCTATGTCCTACAAAAAAATTAATATAAGGAGTAAAGAAATGAAAAAGTTATTTACAAATTCGATGATTATTTTTGCTTTATTGCTTTTAGTGGTCTCGACTGAATCAAAAGCTGATGGAACTGAAAAAGCTAAAATTAATGAACTGAGTGATCAGATAGTAATTGAAATAAAGGAAGTATTAAGCTCACCATATCTTAGATATGAGAGCAAAGATCTCTCCGGTGAAGTAACAGTTTATACTGCTGTTTCTGAAAATGGTAAAATAGAATTCACAGGATTGAAAGGAATTAATGAAAATCTGATAATGAATATAAGCTCGAAGCTGAATTCGTTAAACCTATGGACTAATCCAGATTACAATAAAAAAGTATTTCAGTTCAACATTAATTACCAGGATAAATAATTAAAATTGTTACAACCCTCAAAATCCCTGTAAGGTAAAAGCTTTACAGGGATTTTATTTTTG
>DAORRV010000052.1:0-11386 GCA_035443185.1 Ignavibacteria bacterium
TTAATAGTTAATAGTTAATAGTTAATAGTTAATAGTTAATAGTTAATAGTTAAAATTATTTTAGTCCGTAGTTTGGAGCTTCTTTAGTAATTCGTACATCATGAGGGTGTGACTCTTTTAAGCCTGCATTTGTGATCAATACAAATTTAGATTTGGTCTGCATTTCATGGATATTTTTTGCACCGCAATATCCCATTGAAGATCTGAGTCCGCCTAAGATCTGATATATTGTATCGCCGACATTACCTTTATAAGGTACGATCCCTTCTATTCCTTCCGGTACAAGTTTACTAATGTCATCTTCTACATCCTGAAAATATCTGTCCTTGCTTCCTTTTTTCATAGCTTCTATTGAGCCCATTCCTCTGTAAACTTTAAAACTTCTTCCTTCGAATAAAACTTTTTCTCCGGGAGCTTCTTCAGCACCGGCAAAATATCCGCCGAGCATTACCGTATCTGCTCCGCCTGCAATTGCTTTTGAAACGTCACCGGTCTGCTTCACTCCTCCGTCAGAAATGATCGGAATTTTTCTTTTTGATGCAGCTGCTGCACATTCTAAAACTGCAGTCATCTGCGGAATTCCAACACCTGCAATGACTCTTGTAGTGCAGATAGATCCTGCGCCGATACCAACCTTTATACAGTCAGCACCTGCATTGATAAGATCTATTGTTGCTTCGGCTGTAGCTACATTTCCGGCAATAAGCTCTATGTCAAATTTCTTCTTGATCTTTTTTACCATGTCAAGAACTCCCTGTGAATGTCCGTGAGCAGTATCCACAACAATTACATCCACACCTGCAGCGATAAGTTTTTCAACTCTTTCTATAGTCCCATCGGAAATTCCAACAGCAGCTCCGACTCTAAGTCTGCCAAAACTGTCTTTACTTGCATTAGGAAATTTTTTCCTTTTTTGAATATCCTTAAATGTGATAAGTCCTTTCAGAACACCTTTCTTATCAACTACAGGAAGTTTTTCAATTTTATACTTCTGCAGAATGACTTCGGCTTTTTCGAGATCCGTACCGATCGGTGCAGTGACCAGATTAACTTTAGTCATGATCTCGGATACCGGAAGAGTTGCATCAGGTTCGAATCGCAGATCCCTGTTTGTTAATATTCCAATCAGTTTATGTTCGGAATTAATAATTGGTATTCCTGAAATACTATATTCCTGCATGAGCAGTAATGCGTCGGCAATTTTTTTATCTGAAGTAAGAGTGATCGGATTTCTTATCATACCGCTCTCGCTTCTTTTTACTTTATCCACTTCAGCAGCCTGCATCTCAGCAGTCATGTTCTTATGAATGATTCCCATTCCGCCTTCCCTTGCAACTGCGATTGCCATCTCACTTTCAGTAACAGTATCCATTGCTGCTGACAGCAGTGGAATATTTAAAATAATATTTTTCGTTAGCTTTGTCCTCAGATCTACATCTCTAGGCAGTACGTTCGAATGAGCAGGTTTCAATAATATATCATCAAATGTAATTGCTGTTTCGGTAATTTTTCCAGATTTCATTTCAATAAATTGTTTTAACTTTTATCAGATCATTATAAATATTTTCAGGTAAGAGATCTCCGTCGTAAGATCTGACATACATTATATGCAGATGAGTAGGAGAGCGTGACGGATAAGCGTTCTTTCCTGTTCTGCCTAAAGTACCTAATGGTTTTCCGGGCTCTACAAAATCACCAACACTGACATACACATCATTCATATGAGCATAATAAAATAATCCATTGGTAAAATTATCATACACATATACAATGTTTCCTCCTTTTATATCCATCATGTCAGTGGTCCAGTTTTTTCTTGTTTCAATTACTATACCTCCTGTCATTGACAATATTTCAACGAATTCACCTGTATTATCATCGCGGGAATCCTGATCTCTGTCATCAATAAAAATATCATGTGCCGGATGTCCGCCTGTACTGCCGTCAAAAAAATCAAATCCTCCTACTATGTAGCCGCTGCCGTTTCTGCCGCCGATTGCATTAGGACCGTATCCTCTGACAGGGAATATCCATTCATCATCGGAATATTTCTTTATGACTCCAGCATCAATTCTCTTATCCATAAAATCCCAAAGCTGATTTGTAAATAAATTCAATGAGTCTATTGCATCCTGTCTCGAGAGGTTAGCTTTTCTGATGTCATTAATAATTACCTGCCACCTTGATGCGATTTTATCCGGCTTTCCGTAAAAATTTTCATCAGCTTTAAGTTCATTTATTTTCAAAGAAATTGAAATGATCGATGGGTTGATTCGTTTGGAAACAATCTTCTCCTTCTTTCCTGATTTCTTTTTCTTTTGCTTTTTATCATCTGCGTTTACATTATTTGTAAAAGCTAAACTAAATAAAAAAATAAAAGCAAATGTAACTGCTAAGAAAGTTTTTATCATAATTAAAATATTAGAAAAATTTTAGTTTTCTACAATTTCAATTTCATCTGTAACAATGACAGTTCCGTCAGGCTTTAATGCACTTACTTTGAATTTGCCGGTTTTATCGAATTTCACATTGTCAAAATAAATGTAATCCATATCGGAATCAGTATCGAACTTAAAAGTTTCCACTACATCACCTGTATTCAGATCAGTTACATTAATGTTAACAGATTTCACTCCCACCTTGGTTTTAGAAGGTCTGAGATCTACCATTACCGTCAGATTACCCTGTGTATATTTTGAACTTTTCCCTTCGCAGTTGTCAGTTGCTGAGCTGTAAGATTCACAAAAGTAAAGTTTATTTCCGCCTGCTGAATCTCCTAATTCTTTTAGTTTACTGCATCCAAGTACCAGGAATAACAAGACAAATAATGCTAAGACCGGTTTGTAATAATTTTTCATGTTTTTAATTTTTTTTTAAATTTAGCCAATACTATTTTTATATTCCATTACAAATTTTTAGTGAAGGAAATATATTCACGAGGTATTATTTTCAAACTATTTTACCTGAAGAATTAATTAACAGGAAGTGAATTTAATTTCTTTAACTGAAATTCACTTCCTAAACAAAACTTATAATCCAAGTTTATCTTTTAGACCGCTTGCCATATCGGCTAATCCTCCACCAACATCTTTTCCTGCAAGAAAATCGCTGACTTTATCTCCGATTCCTGCAGGCAGTTTATCTTTTACAAAACCGCCGATTGCTTCAATTGCTGACTTTGCCTGATCTGCTGTAATTCCCGCTTTTTCTGAAACTATTTTAATTAGATCATCCATCTTTCTGAATCCTTTCTTTTTATATTAAATAATTACCGGTTTAAAACCAGCTTGATTTTTTCTTTCGTGAACTACCGCCAATTCCCAGCACGCCAAGAAAACTTCTTGTTACTTCACGTGCAATTGTCCTTCCAACCTGTCTTACTGCTGTACTTTCAAGGACTTTTTCGACTGTGCTCTTTTCTTCTTTTGCTGAACTTTTTTTAGTTTCCTCCACTGTACTTTCCGCTGCTGCATCATTTAACTTTTTTTCCAAAATTTCATAAGCACTTTCTCTGTCGATCACTTCATTGTATTTTTTTACCAGCTCCGATTTACTTATAATTTCTTCCTGTTCAGCATCGGATAAAATATCCATCCGTGAAGCCGGTGCACAAAGCAGTGTAGCAACAAGCGGTGTGGGATTCCCTTTCTCACTCAATACAGTTACAGCCGCCTCGCCTATTCCCATTGATGTTAAAAGTTCATCGACGTCATAATATTCAGAAATCGGATAATTTTCAGAGATCATCTTAATATCCTTTCTGTCTTTTGCAGTAAAAGCTCTGAGCGAATGCTGAACTTTCATCCCGAGTTGGCTGAGCACTTCATCAGGAATATCAGTCGGATTCTGAGTGCAGAAAAATATACCGACACCTTTGGATCTTATGAGTTTGATAATAGTATTGATCTGTTCATGCAATGCTTTTGAAGCTTCCTGAAATAACAGATGAGCTTCGTCAATAAAGATCACTAGCTTTGGCTGGTCGAGATCACCTTCCTCCTGGAAGTTATTATAAATTTCTACAAGCAGACAAAGTAAAAATGTTGAAAATAATTTTGGTTTATTCTGAATGTCAGCAAGTCTTATAATGGAAACTTTCCCTCTTCCTTCACTGTCAATTTTCACAAGATCATCTACTTCAAATGATCTTTCTCCAAAGAAAAGGTTTGTTTCATTTTCAAGTTCTATTAGTTTTCTGAGAATGGTACCAATTGTCGCTGTAGATATCTGACCATATTCTTTTTCGACTTCATCTTTACCTTCATCAGAAATAAACTGCAATAACTTTTTAAAATCTTTAATATCCAGTATTGGAAGTTTTTTTTCATCACTGTATTTAAAAAGAACAGATACTACACCTGACTGAGTGTCATTTAAATCCAGAATTTTTGAAAATAAAACAGGTCCGAATTCTGTGACAGTCGCTCTGAGACGTGCACCTTTTTCATTTGAGATCGAAAGAAGTTCTACAGGAAAAGAAGAAGGAGTATAAGTCATTCCAATTTTTTCATGACGTTCATTTATCTTATCATTAATTTCTCCCGGCTGTGCAAGTCCGCTCAAGTCACCTTTTATATCCATTAATAAAACGGAAACACTTTTTGATGAAAGTCCTTCAGTAATCAATTGCAGCGTTTTTGTCTTACCGGTTCCAGTCGCGCCGGCAATTAGTCCGTGACGGTTCATAGTTTTCAGAGGTAACTTAACATGAATACCTGGAAGATTTTCTCCTTTGAATATTGCTCCGCCTAAAGTGATAGTTTCGCCTTTGAATTCATATCCTTCATTCACTGAGGCAATAAATTTTTCTTTTTGATCCAATTAATTTCTTTTAATTGATTGAAGTGAAGTATTTAAACGCATACAGGAAACTACAAAATTATACTATTTTTTTTAAGTTAAATAATACTGCATTTTTTGTACTTTACCACCAAGACACCAAGACACAAAGAAAATACTTTTTTAAAATACGAAAACTCAAAGGCTCAAAGACTCAAAGAATATTTTGCGAATAAAAAGAGATTTATATTGGGTCTATGTGAAAAATAGTGGAATTTTTATAATTCCTTCTTTTAATATTCTAATTTTGTTTTTTACGATAAATTTTTTGCTTTTAAAAAAACCCGCTTGTGTAAAATTACCGATAAAAATTTATGAGTAATTGCTAAAATAAAATTTCCTTGTTTGAGAAATTTGTGTTTTTCAAATTTCGAGTTGGAAATTTTATAGCAATTACGATATAAATTTCGGTAATTTTACATCGCGGGCGACTTTTCTTTGTTACTTTCGAGCCTGCCCTCGAGTGCTCCAATCGGGGGGTCGCTCAAAAGAAAGTAAGTTAAAACCAATGAAACTTGAAATTTAAATATAAACGAGTTAGAAATATTTGAAACTTCGTTCCACTATAAATCATATAGCACCTTTATATTTAATAACACTATATATTTTAAGTATTAGAAATTTGAAATTTGAAATTTGAAATTCGTAATTCGTAATTTGCAATTGCTCTTCAGTCCCTCGCCATTGCCAGTGAGCAGCACAAAACATCTCCCGCGCCGTGCTGTTTAAGTATGTTTACTGCTTCATTTATTGTTGCGCCGGTCGTGATCACATCATCCAATAAAATTATTTTCATACCTTTTAATGTATCAGAATATTTTTCATTTAACACAAATGCATTTTCGATATTGAGCCGTCTGTCGGATTTATTCAGACGGGTCTGAGACGAAGTGTTCTTTATTCTGATCAAAAGATCATCTGCAGTTTTTATCCCTGTGATATTGCTGAATCCCCTGCACATAAGCTGCGACTGATTGAATCCTCTTTCCCTTTGTCGGGATCTGTGAAGAGGTACGGGAATGATCATATCAAATTTGGGAAATTCATCAATATCTTTTGCTTTCAGAAATTCAAGACCGATTATCTCACCCATATATACAGCAAGATTTCTCATGCCTCCGTACTTTATATTGTAAATGATCTTTGAAAAATCATCCTTTTCATAAAAGGCAAACAAACTGAATGAATATTCTGAAAATACTTTATTCTTCAGATCAACTTTATCTTTATCTGATATCCTAAAAAGCAGATTGAATTTATCATCCTTAATGTATCTGTTGGAATTTTCATTACTAATATATTCATCAGACAGTATACATGACGGAGGGTAAATGAATTCCAATATGCTTTCATACATTCCCGAAATTTCCTTCAACATTATTTTCAATATCACTTTCATACAATTCAAGATATTAATCCTGAATCGTTTTTTCAAATATGAATATAACCGGTTTGTGAAAATATCAGAAACTTCAGGTTGTCTGAACCTTGATTAAAGGATTAAAGGGAATTCTTGAATAAGAACCAGAAATAAAATTTTTAATTCGGTTGATTTTAAAACGCACTAGATCTGCAGCGGTAAAAAATAAATCTTGTTTATTAAAATGAAAGAATATACTTTTGCAGTGACCCCAAAATTAAAGGAGTACGAAATTTTTAAAAGGATTATGAAAGACCCTTACTTCTAAAATTATGTATTCCCCGTTAAAATATTTATAAGAAATTTAATATGATTTAATTTAAATAGAATCATTCAAAATTTTTTTTAAATAAAAATTTTTAATTCATAAACAGTAATTCTAAATTGAATAAGAAGGGAGGTAATACAAGATGATCAGAGCTCCGACAAAAATCACCAGAGTGTCCGCAAAAAAAAGGGACCGGAAATATCAAAAATAAATTAACTGTGCGACTGCAATCTTACAGAAAATATAAATGACAGATCTGATCCCGAAATTTTATTTACATTAATTTAACTCCATTTAATAAAATGAAAAAGATAAAATCCGTTCCGGTGAAATATTTATTAGTATTCATTTTCTCAGTTACATTTTTTTATTCATGCAGTGATGATCCTGTATCTAATGATCCTGTCGATCCCACATACCAGTATGATTCAGCACGATTTAGCTGGAAAGTAGATACATTATATGGTCCGGGATTTTTTGCAGGTCTGTGGGCAAAAGATACAAATGATATATTTATTACAAATACATTTAGCAGCAGTCTTTACAGGATCCAAAATGGTGTAAAGTCTTATATCAGCTATCCTGTAAATACTTATCTAGGGGTTGTAACAGGTGATGAAATGAATAACGGATTTGTCATTGGTGGAATATTAATTGATACATTAGTACAACCATTTTTTCAAAAATTTGATGGCAATTCTTTTATAGAAATTCCAAATCCACAAAATCTGAAACAAAGTTTAACCTTTAATGCTGTATTTGTAAAAAATGAAAATGAGATGTGGATAGGTGCAAATGGATACATATTGAAATTTGATGGAGTCAACCTGTATTCATTCCAATTAGAAGATTCCCGGACAAAAGCATTGAAATTTTTTTATGATGAATTTAATAATTTCAAATTGCTAGCATCAATTCATCATTTAGATACTGACAGAACGGAATTTATAATATACGAATATACCGGATCTCAATGGATAAATATATTTAGTGATATTGATTCACCACGACCTCTTCGGTATAATATTTTTAACAAATATGTCTCAGCAGCAAATCTGAATACTATATTTGAATTAACTGGTAATACACTTACTCCTAAAGTAACAATAACTCCACCCGGCTCCGGATTTACGATGGATGGGTATTCATTTAATAATATTTTAGTTCCGGCAAGAAAATATACTGACTTTTGTCGAACTTCATTATTTCACTGGAATGGAATAAAATGGAGTCTGGAATTATGTAATTATTGGGTTGACCCTACAACAGATGTATATATGATAAATGAAAATTATTATTACGTTGTTTCATATAATCAAAATGGAACAACTTTTATTATGCAGGGAAAGAAAAACAATTAAAAATTTTAAAAAAAAATCATTATGAAAACAAATAGAAATGTTCAATTTTTTATAACGCTCATTGCTATATTTTATATCTCTAATATAGCATTATCACAGGAGTGGGTAACAAATAATTATGGAAATAGTGGTCATAGTTTAGATTTCCTTAATGCTAATACAGGATTTATTGGTTTGACAGTTTATGACAATGGATACAAATATAAAATCTTAAAAACTACTAACAAAGGTGTTTCTTTCACACCAATATGGTCAACTTCTTCAAATCAATATAATCAACAATCATTTGCTTTTGATATGATTAATGAATATGTAGGATATGTATATATATAGACAGAACTGTTTTCAAAACAACAAATGGTGGAATTAATTGGAATCAGAAATTTCAAATTGAATATGATGAATCCGTATTTCCAACTATTAAATTTGCAAATGAAAACTTAGGGTTTATATCTTATTCATTAGGAGGATCAGGAGATAGATTAAAAATCTATAGAACAATTAATGGAGGGAATAATTGGAGTGAAGTTTATACAAGCCCATCATATTATAATTTTGCACCGGTAATAAAAGATATTTCAATTTCAAAATCAGATATTAATAAAATTATTATGGTTGGATATTATCATAATTTTCAAGAACTAGGGCAGATTCGAAGATTTACTTTAGTATCTGATAATGCAGGTGCAGATTTTGGACCGGAATATGATGGAGGAATTTATGGAACACAATTTTCCAATGTTCAATATTTGCCCGAAAGTTTTACTGATTATAGAATTATTGGAATTGAAAACTACGGTGCTCTAGATACACTTAATGGGACTTTTTGTTATGATAATTTTTCAGCAACAAATAAATACAAAATAACAAATGATCATTTTAACATTGGCGGTTTAAGTTTCATTAATGCAACAACAGGGTATTCTTATGTAAATGATAAATTATATAAAAGTACCAATTCAGGGGTTAATTGGAATGTTATATATGCTTTTGCACAAGGTTCACTTAAATCCAATAGAAATGCTCTAACAGCATTTAATGAAATTATCTATACAGTTGATGTGATTGGAAATTTAGTTACTCATACACTTTCAACAAACCTATCCACTTTTTATGACAATATTTCTACTCCCGGTTCATTCAGCTTTGACAATGTATCTTACAATACACCGTCACAGCAATATCTGAGAGGAGGGAATAGCAAATTAAATTCATCTCTGATTATTAACCCAAATCAAAGTGATGAAAGAATATTTTACAAATGGAGTGATGGTAATATGACAGGAAATTATGATACTGACTCTAATCATTATTACTTTGATATGTCAGGAACGACTATTGCTAATTATTATAAAACAAAACAGCTTTCAACATCAAGCGAAGCGATTTCAAATATTGGTCAGACCAAAGTTCTAAAAGATAATTGGGGAGCTATAAACCAAATTCATCAAAGTATGAATGGTGGAATATTTTACACTAAGTCTTATAATAATGGTAATAATTATAAACAGGAAGAAATTATAAATTCTAGTATACCACATGCTATTGCAGATGGAAATAAAAATCCTGATCTATATGAGACAAAATGGTATGGCACAATAGCGGGCGGTTATCCGGTCAATAAAAATATGACAGCATGTTGGGAAAGATATAACCCATCAACTGAGAAGACGGAGATCAAAACAGCAGTTAGAGATTATTATATTGCTTCAGATACTGTATTTATGTGGGATGCCTGGGAGGATGCAAATTATTCTGATGTATTTACTTCATTTAATTCATCTCCAAGCTATAATTCAAAACCCAAAATATTTGCCCTTGCTATGGATCCCGGAAATAATCTTGGTAATCCTTTAACTTATTTTTTTATAATTCCACATTTACGTCCATATTCGGGTGGAAATAAATTACAGGTCACCTGCCGAAAAGGAACAGATTATTATGCAGAATTTTCATTGGATTCCGGTGACATTTCTGATTTCTCTGCAATAGATTCAATAAAGTGCAGCCTTGGTTATTTAGAAATTAATTTTACATATCGAAAGGGAAATCAGATATTATATAGAAATATTGCATTTGAATATCAACTTAATTTGCCAATTCGTAAACTTGATTTGGAAGGACCAATTGATGTCTCTTCCGGTGACGGATATTCTTCCAGATTCAAACCTGATATTTCATTAATGAATAATGTACCTGTTGTAAGTTACGCAGCAAGTTTTAATGCCAATGTATATGTAGAATATGAAGGAGGCGGATCAGACTTAGTTCCTGTCAGCAGATATCCTATTGTGAAAGTGCAGAGAATAAATAATACAAGCTGGAGTAATTATGTAATTTACAATTCCAATTCTGTACAGCAGACGCCGGATATAGAAGGCAGTAATTCTACTTTGTCATACATTATAAATTATTCTTTAGGCAACGGTCAGTTTAAGAAAGTTGTAAATGTAAGTGATTATCCCGGATATTTGTGTCAACCGAATACTTTTTCGGGAACCGATTCAAGACTTGTGAAAAATTCTTATTCGGGACACTTTGGAAATAACTTATCTCTTCTCACGCTTTCACCTCAAAACTCTTTGCAAAAAGTAGATAAGCAGAATTTTATAATTACAAATATCACTTCTTCAGACAGCTATGATGTGGATAATATAGATGGTGTGGTTAATCTTGATACAATAAAATATTCATTCAAGCTCGGACCAATTTTAATCAAAGAACCAAACGGTGAAGTAGAAGGAGGAACATTTGGAATAGAGCAAGCTGAAAATGAACAGATTCTGACAGGAGTGGAATTCAATGAAAATCTTAAGTCATATCCATTTTTACTGAATGAAACTCAGGCATTACTATTAGGATGCAATGCTACATACATCAAAGACAACGCTTATTCATCAATCAGCAGCGTACCTTATACAGTAAATCTTTATAACAAATCTACGGGACTTCTTCACAGGACATTATTTCAGGATACAATACACGGAGAGGATTCTATAGAGACGGAATTTCTCAGAGGATTTTTTATAACAAATATCCCAAACGGAGAAGACAGTTTTTATGTAAAATTAGAACCTGATAATTCTTTTGATGACGGAAATTTCTATATTAACCCTGTTTATGATGTAGAGGATAATGGAGACAATCCAAACAGTTCTAATGTCGCAGTGATTTTTGAAGACAATAAATTCGAAAGTCATTCTGAAAACATTCCGCAGGACTTTTCGCTTCATCAAAATTTTCCAAATCCGTTTAATCCATCCACTGTGATAAAATATGATCTTCCAAAGGAAGGATTTGTGAAAATTAAAATATATGATCTGACTGGCAGAGAGATCCGGTCACTTGTAAATGAAGTCAAGCAGGCGGGATCATACAGTACAGTCTTTAATGGAGCAAATCTTTCAAGCGGAGTTTATTTTTATAAACTAGAGACCGAAAACTTCAGACAGATAAAACGTATGGTATTGCTCAAGTAAATTAAGACTTTTAAAAATA
>DAORRV010000052.1:11486-24784 GCA_035443185.1 Ignavibacteria bacterium
TTTTTGGAATAGAGAAATTAATTACAGTCGATGGATTAAACGGATTCGGATAATTCTGCGAAAGAGAAAACTTATCCGGTATCTCTGTTGATATAATTGAAAAATTAGTGAGGATTCCGCCGGTAGTAGTTTTTAAGATTATGCCGCTGTCGCCGACGACCCATCCTGTAAGAGAGTCAGTGAAATAGATTGAATTGAATGTTGTTCCTAGTTTTGGATTTGTTTGTGTATTCCAGCTTATCCCGCCATTTGTAGTTGCTTCTATAATTTTATATTCTCCTGCTGCCCACCCATAATTATTATTAATAAAAAAAATTGAATTCATACGATAACCGGATACCGGAAAAATTTCTGGAATCCAGTTGTCACCACCGTTTGTTGTCCTCAAAATACCTTTAATACCAAATGGAATTGAACTGGATATAAAGCCATTTAGTGAATCAAGAAAAAATAAAGAATAAATATTATCATTTGTAAAAAAGGAAAAAGACCAATTTGATCCTGAATCAATTGTCTTGATTAATGCCGCTCCTCCTAATGCCGGCGGAAGTCTTACTGCCCAACCTATTTGTGAACTGACAAAGTGCACACGAGTTATAGTAAACTCGGTTTGGACTTCAATTGAATCCCAACTATATCCAAAATCAATACTCTTATATATTTTATTGGTTGGATTGTCATTATCTAGATTACTTCCGCCGGCAAATCCTGTTGAGTCATTTATAAAATTTAGGGAAGTTAAATTATGATAAGAAATTAAACTTGTTCTATTCCAGCTTTTTCCGCCATTTGTAGTTTTAATTATTAATCCTGAATCTCCTGCAATGTATCCGGTAGTTAAAGATGTAAAACACATTGAATTTAGATTAAAATTAAATCCGCTGTTTTGCTTTTCCCAAGTAAAACCACCATTTGTAGTATTTAAAATTATACCTCCGTTCCCTATACACCAACCTGTTAAAGAGTTTATAAATTGAACGGAATTTAAAGAACTATCCGTTCCTGAATTTAGATTTGTCCAGCCGGATTGAGGAATACAAACTTTGCTGTCAATAAAAAATAAAAATATTAAAATTCCTATTTTCATAATTTTAATTAAAAAATTCTATTAATATTAATCTAAAAGTGGATCTATTATTGTCTGATAATTATATCCCAGGTCCATAGGATCTATACCAACACCAACTTTTTGAATTATTTTAGTTTGGTCAATTCCAGAATTCCCAAACCATCCCAAATTAAATACATCTATAGTATTATTTCCTATAAATATATTACTGTTGACGTCACTGCCAGAAATAATTTTTAAATTATTTAGTGTAAAGATGGGGTAAATATTATTTATAAATATCCCCTTTGCAGAAGTGGACTGACTCATACTTTTTATTTTTGCATTTCTAATAAAAAAATTTCCTCGGTTACTCACACTTCCATTTGAAAAAATTCCAGCTGCACCACCAAACTCGATTGAGTTAACATCAATTGTTATCTGTTCGTTAGTATCATTCAAAACCAATGCTACATGATTTAGACTTGTAACATTATCACATTTTAAATAACCTTTTGTATTAGCTCCTCCAATTTGAATTGCCGCTCCATCTAAAGAAGATATAATTTCTGAGTAAACTCGTCTTCCGATAAAAATTCCTGTACCAATAGTACATTCAATTCCGCAAAGAGCATTATTCGTAGCTCCGTTAAAACAATTAATCTCGTCAAAATAGAGTATCAATTTTTGACCTGCTGACCCTTGATTTGCTGCTAGATGTACTGTTGAAACATTTCCTCCGGATCTATTCATTATAGATGTCATTTTTTTAATTCTTGCAGTTATTGTTCCTTCCTGATGCGACAGACAATGTCCAAGATTGTTACAAATGATTTCATCAATTCTTACAAAACCATTTCCCCGGGTAGATAAGGCTGTAGTACCAGTAGAACTATTATTTACATCGCCTGTTTCCACTTTAGTGACATCTAATCTTACTTCCTCTACCATTCCAGGTTCAGCGAATTTACCAATACGAATAGCCTGAAGATTCTGACTATAAACATAATTACATTTTAAATGGAATTTAAGTGATGGAGAAATATTAACTGCAACACCATTTACATTTTGTATATAATCACATTCAACTGATAATTTAGATCCCGGATTTTCGACTCTTATACAGCTGCTTGATCCAGTATTTTTAATTACCCCATAACCATAAATCGTACACTCTACAGTTTCATTATCATCTGTAATAGTCTCACCCGGATTGGATGGATCTTGATCAATCACTACCCCCGGCATTATCCAAATATCCACTTTATCTTTAAGTATAATCTGCTCAGTCAGATCAGCAAGGATCTGAATCAGATCATGATCTCCAGGATTATTTCCAGAGGCAGTTCTTGCTGCGTTATAAGTTGAGTAAAATGTTACAACACCGTTTTTGTCAATTTTGGAAACTTTATCAGCCATAATTTAAAATTAATTTTTTTAAAAAAGATACTTTAGACAAAATTTTATTTCAAAAGTACCATACGTTTTGTATCAATTATATTCCCATCAATCTCTAATCTGTAAAGATAAACCCCGCTCGGATAATTCGCTCCGTCAAATTCAATTTGATAATTTCCTGCGGGTTTATTTTCATTTTCCAAAGTAGTGACTTCATTCCCAAGCACATCACTCACAATTAACTTTGTAAAACTCGAAACCCGTAACTCGTAACTGATAAATGTCTTCGGATTGAATGGATTTGGATAATTCTGCGAAAGATTATATTCAGATGGCGTTACAAAAGAAATTGGATTAACACCTGTGAGTAAAGAATATTTAATTGTCAGAATATCTCTGTTGCTGCTTCCTGTAACGTATACACTTCCATTATTATCTACGGCTAAAGCAGTTGCAAAATCTGAAAATTGAGCTGAGTAGTCATATCTTTTTACCCATTTTTGTTGTCCTGATGAGTCGTATTTAACTGTAGCGTAGTCATCACTTGTTCCGTTTCCATCACTCTCACCGGTTACATATACGTTTCCCGTATCGTCTACATCCATAGCAAATGCTATGTCATTTAGTCCATTATGGTAACGAGTTATCCATAATATATCACCATTTGTATTATATTTAATCGTAGTGTAATCATATCCTGTTCCTGACTCAGTACTATTTCCAGTTACATATACATTCCCTATGCTATCTACGATCATAGCTCTTAACTGGTCTTGAAAATTAGAGGAACCATTATATCTTCTGACCCATTGCTCTTCACCATCTGAATTGTATTTGACTGTTGCATAGTCATAATAGAACATGTCACCTGTGCTGCTACCTGAAACGTATACATTTCCTAAATTGTCAACTTCTATAGATCTTGCAGCATCATTACCGTTCATTGGTCCATTATAAAAAACAGCCCATTGTTGAAAACCCAATTTATTATATTTTATTGTCATAAAATCTCCATCACTCCTTCCTGTTAGATACACATTGAAAGAATCATCAACAGTAACATCAAATCCTTGGTTAGAGGAATTTAATCCTCTATTAAAGTTATTGATCCATAATTGATTTCCGACAGAATCATATTTTAAAGTGAGGCAGTCAATCCCACCAATATTATTTTTAGATTCTCCCGTAACATATACATTCCCAATATTATCAATTGAAAGTGAATAAGAAGCATCTCTTCCATTTCCGTTACTTGAATATCTTCTTACCCATTGTAAGTAACCTGAATTACTAAACTTTACAGTAGTAAAATCAGATCCGGTATTAATACCTGTGCTAGATCCGGTTGCATATATATTGCAACTACCATCAATTGCAATTTCATCGATGCCGTCATAACTATTTCCCGGACCATTGTAAATCGCAGTCCATTTTTGCATTCCTGAAGGATCATATTTTATTATAATGAAATTTGTGTTTGAGCCAGAACCCTCAGTACCTCCAATATAAATACTTCCTGTATTGTCAATAGCTATTGAATTTCCCGTTCCTGAATTGAACCGCTTAGACCATTCCATTGAAACTTGAGAATTCATAAAACTCGGGTACAGGAAAAATTGAAAAACAAACGTGAATATAGAAATAAACTTAATCATAGGTCAGCTTACATCCATGCTAACTATATATTTGAAATTCCCTGTAATTCCAGTACCAATCTTAAGGGTTATATTAGACGAAATATCTTTTTTTACAAATAAAGTTAAATTCTTGATATCGATGTTCTGATTTCCATCCCTATAAATACTAGCATCATTACTACCAGTTCCAGTCACTATTATAAGATTTTCAATCTCTATAGTTTGGTCATTTGCTTGGTTATTATCAGAAATAAAAATTCCTCTGGAAAATGGAGCTGAACTTCCAGTGTAAGTATTTATTATTTTCGCATTCCTTATAACATAATTCGAACCGGTTGAAGATCTAATCACTCCATCATTACCGTTACTTCCTTCTATTTTATTGGAATCTATAATAATTTTCTGTGTACTTGTATTATGAATGTTTATTCCTTTTGTCACACTTATAATTTCATCTACTAATATATTTGCATCCGAAGCTAAATCCAATGATAAGCCGTCTGTAGAAAATATCCTTCTGCCAATAAGATTAATGTTTCCATAATTTGCTGATACGGCATCTCCGCCATTAATATTTAAATTTTGAATTTCATCAAAATATAATGTTAGGTCCTGCCCTCCTGAATCGCCGGACATCCTTACTGTCCCTGCAGAAGCATTACCGGAACTTTGTGTTGTGAGTTTTAGTACATTTGCAGTTAATGATCCTCCTCTAAAAAACAGACAGCTTGCATCATTTTTGCAGATTATTTCATTTGCGGTAAGAAAACCTATTCCGCGGAATGAAACAGCATCTCCGCCGGAATAATCTCCGCTCTCTATTATATTTGCTCTTATATTTACATAAGGTACCTCATCTTCAAAATAAATTGCTCTTTGTTTTGAATTTACTATTTTATCGCAGTTCAAATAAAATTTTGAGCAACTTTCTATATATACTGTTGTACCATCAAGAGAGGTCGGATCAGATCCCTCATTTTCCAAATTATCACATGTAATTGAAACTTTTGAATCTTTGTTTATAATTTTTACGCATCCGTACTTTTCATTTGTATTTTTAAAAAATCCATTCCCTGATATATTTACTTCTACGGCAGATGTATATCCTCCGTCATTGTCAAGTATTATCGGAGATGAGTCTGTCATTTGAATGATCCTGCCGGGAGCTATCCAAATATCCACTTTATCTTTTAGTAAGAGCTGTTCATTTGTCAGATCAGCCCAGATTTGAATTTTATCATATGCTGTAGCTGCTGTCCGTGCAGCAGCATAAGTTGAATAAAAAAATTGAGCTCCAGTTGCTGCAGTTATTACTGCGACTTCGGTTGCCATGATTTAATTTTTTTTGATTAATAAATTTAGTTTATTAAGTTCAAAATATGAGTAAGGAGGGAGGGGGTCAGAAAAAACCTCATATTTAATTCCTTTTAATATTATTGATTTAAAGTAAATAGTATAATTTATAATTACAAGGATTTATTTGGAAAAAAGTACTTTACGGAGACTTGACTCCTGATGCTGTAAAATGTAAGCAGCAATATAAACCGCTACTCCTCATCTATAAAAAATAAATCCCTTGTAAAATATAATCCGCAAAATTAATTTATAGCCGGTCTTAAAATTATATGATTATTCTATTATGTTTAGTTGCGAACTTCGTCGACACTGTTGTTGGTGATCAAAAAGTTTGCACAAGTGGAGGATATAAATTGAAGATTAATTAATGCAAACTTTTTGAAAACACCAGCAACGGCGGAAAATATGATCTTCCAAAGGAAGGATTTGTGAAAATTAAAATATATGATCTGACAGAAAGAGAGATCCGGTCACTTGTAAATGAATTCAAACAGGCCGGTTCGTACAGTACGGTCTTTAATGGAGCAAATCTCTCAAGCGGAGTTTATTTTTATAAATTAGAGACCGAAAATTTCAGACAGATAAAACGTATGGTATTGCTCAAGTAAATTAAGACTTTTAAAAATATTTATCTTAAGCCGGATTGAGTGATTTGATCCGGCTTTTGTTAAGCGGATTAAAATTAAAAATTAAAATTATATATGTAAACTCTTTTATATTCAACCTTATTTGAGAATCAAAAAAAAACTTCCGAAGCAATTTTAACTCCGGAAGTTATTTTCTTACAATTTATAATTTATAATTACTTAATGAATGCCATTTTCTTAATATCAGTAAAACCATCTGATTCAAGTTTGTAGAAATAAATTCCGCTGTTCATATTAATGGAATTATAATCATACCTGTAATTTCCGGCAGCTTTAATTTCATTTACCAATACTTCGACTTCTCTGCCTGTTATATCATACACTTTCAATTTCACCAGTCCGCTTTTTGGAATAGAGAAATTAATTACAGTCGATGGATTAAACGGATTCGGATAATTTTGTAAAAGTGAAAAACCGTCAGGTATTAAACTGCTTATTTGATTAATTCCTATTTCACTAATATTGATTGGTGCTGTCCATATTTGATATTTTCCGGTAAAATCAGCCATCCAGACCGGCCAGAGTTTTTTACCGATGGAAGTGATCCCAATATTATCACCCTGATTTCCGGATCCTACAGCACCGGTTACTGTCTTTGGTACAAATCTGTGATCGTTTATTCTGGTATCTGTCCAGCTTGTTCCCCCATCTGTAGATCGCGATAAATAAACGTCCATGGAATCCGAACTTATATTTCTGTTGTCATAATATATTACATTTATCCCTCCGAAGTCATCGACATTTATCGCAGGGAAGTACTGAACTTTCCCGTTATTTATCGGATCCTGATTTACTCTCACACCTGAAGACCAGGTACCGCCGCCGTCAGTGGATCTGTGAAATACAATATCAGCATCGCTTCCGGCAGGAGATAGATTTTTCTCCCCTGTAACAATATAGATACAGCCGTTCCTTTGACCTCCTGTTTTGTCCAGATCAATATGCGGATATCCATTTACGCGGATATTCCACGGCTGAAAAGAAGCAGCTTTTATTCCATTCATTGCATAGATATTTTCATTAACGTTCCAGGTATTTCCTCCGTCAGAAGATCTTGCGAAGCCGCAGAATTTTTCATTCTGTGGAGATGATGTCAAAACACCCGCCCAGCAGACACATACTTCACCGCTTACATTTACTTTGATATCTGCACCAAGTGAAACGTAACCCTGCGGAGATGCATTGATCTGAACTGCTGAAGACCAGTTAAGTCCGCCATTAGTTGTATAAGAGGAAACAATTGGAAATGGATTAAGAAATTTTGTCCAGACAAGATAGCTTCTTCCATAAAATGGACTAGTTGAAATATCATCAGTACCCGGAGTGCCTTTATCCTGATCACCCGAAGCAATTAAAACATTGCTTGTCCAGCTTGCTCCAAAATTAGTTGAAAGATTTGAGAACATCCCAACTATAAATCCGCCCTGATGTGTAAGAATAAATCTACCGTCCTTGTCAATTATAGGACCCGGATCGCCACCATGATTATTTGTTGAAGAACCTGAATTACAGGTATCAGATCCAAACCATGTTTCACCACCGTCAGTTGTAAAATAATTTCCCTCACTTCTGAATGAATTGCTGATTGTATAAGCGACTGCAAACATTACATTCGGATCTACAGGACTCCTTACTATGGCCGGTTCTATCTGTGCATTTCCTGAAGGATGTATTCTGAAATTTGTTATTTGAGGATCAGCTCCTTTGTTAAAAATAAAAACAAATAAAATAATTACCAATAAAATTTTTACATTCATATCAATTTTTAAATTTAAACTGCAATTTTTTCTTTTTAGAAAATAATAAATGATCAGAATTTATAACCGAAATTAAATCCTAAATAATAATTTCTCGGTTCACCGGTTTCATAATATCTTCTTTCCGATGGATTCAGTTCAGGGTTTGCATTTACATTTACAAAGCCCACATACTTTTCATCGAAAATATTTTTTATACCGCTGGTTAAAATACAGTAAAAGTCACTGATATTCATAGTGACTCCTGCCATTATGTTACCATAAAAATAAGAAGGCACAACTACAGTATTTGCATCGTCAGCAAACATATCACTTATATAATCCATATCCCATAACAACATACCTGAATACTTGTCTGAAATATTGAATTGATAATTTAAAATAAAATTAAAAATACTATTTGGAATTGCAGGGACGACATTATTAGAATAGTCTGAAACAAGTGTATCTCCGCCGGCAGAATAATTCACAGCAAAATAATCATCATATTTGAAATCTGAATATGAATAATTCACCACCAGTTCAATTCCCCTTAGCATCTCAAATTTAAATCCGCTTTCCACTCCTGTCCTGTTGGTATTGCCGGCATTTCTGAAAAAGGTCTGATCATTTATCACAAAGGGTACAATCTCATTTTCAATTTTTGTATTATAAAAAGTAACTTCAAAATATGATTTTTCCAGAAGAATAGATTCGGTAAATATATTTCCTTTAATTCCCAGTTCAAAATTCTTTGTATCCTGTGGATTGAGATCAGGGTTTAGTGTAGTCTCTCCGTTGTTAGAAGTGTAAGGATAATTTTGAAGCTCGACTGCAGTCGGACTGTCATAGCCGATTCCATAAGAAGTATATAAAGCAATTGTCGGAGTGAGTTTATAATTCAATGCAACTCTTGGAGTAAAATCAGAGAATATTCTTTCAGAATTCTGAAATCCGAACAACTGATTATCATTTGAAATTTTTATGTTATCAAATCTTCCCGATAAAGTAATTGATGAAATATCTTTATAAATATAAAATTGATTTTGGAAATAAAATCCAAAGTTGTCAAGCACTTCAAGATTCTGAGTCTGCAGTTCATCTCCTTTTATTCCTGCAACATTATTATATGCAGAGATATCAGCTGAAACATAATTATAATCTATACCGGTAGAAAACAGGTTTTTCATATTGAATAACTTTGATCTCTGATCGTATTTTATAAGTCCTCCAATAGTATAGCGGTTATTTAGATTGTAAAGGACATTAGTCGTATATTCAGTATCATTGATCCTGACATAAGCAGTAACTTCAATATCATTTTCGATTTTCTGACCGAAAGATTTATTAAATCTTGCTGCAAATTTTCCTTTTGAAACTTTTCTTTTAAAATCACTGGAGACAGCAACCGGATATGCACTGAAAGGAGCATTCTCATACTCTTCAAGAGTCAAAGCACCGGGTAACTGAATTGTGCCTTTTGCAAAATTACTGAGTAATGAGAAAGTAGTCCTGCTGTCAGGGTAGATCTGAAATACTGTATTTGAAAGATTTATAAACTCGTTATTATGTTCTCTGAATCCGTTATAATTTCTGTAGCTGTATGTCTGATAAAATTTATAATTCTTTGTCATAAGTCCTGCCCTGATTCCATTCTGTCTTAATCCATAACCGCCAAATATATTGGTTTGTTTTACGTAGTTTTGCTTGAATGTCATATCGGAAATAAAATTTATCACACCTCCGGGAGCATTTGTATAAAGAGATGAAAAATTACCTTTTGCAACTTCTACAGTTTCCAGAGAAGTATAATCTATGACGTCGATACTTGCTTCACCGTCAGGTTCAGATTCAGGAATACCGTCTTGCAGGATCCTGATTCCCCTTATCCCCGCATTGGAACGATTACCGTAGCCTCTGATAGAAACGCGGACATCTGTTCCTCCGAATCTCGACTGAAGAAATAATCCGGGTACGTCAGCAAGTACATCTTTTAATCCGACATTTCTGCTGTATGCAAGTTCTTTTTTATCAACTCTGAAAACAGAGAAGGGTACATCAATTATTTTTTCAGGGATCCTTGTTCCTGTGATTGTAATTTCCTGAGTCTCTGCATCTTCCATTTCCTTTTCAGTTTTTAATGAATCAGTTTTCAGAGAATCATTTTCAGATTCAGTTTGTGAAAATAAAGGAAATGATATAAATAAAAGTGTAACAATAAAGTATAATTTATTAATCATGTTTAGAAAAATTTAAATGTTTAAAATTCTATTCGTAAATTTTAAAATAAGGGACCTAATTAAAGGTCCCTCGATATATATAAATTAACTAAAGAGAAAAAGGGGAATTCAATCTGTTAAGTTATATAAAAAACAATTTTAATAATTCGCTCTTAAAGTTAATACAGAATTTATGCCCGGTGCATTTATACCTGATGCAAAGACCCTGTAATTTTGGTCTAATAAATTATTGATCTCAAGCTGCATCTGGAAATTAGTACTCAACTGATACTGACCCTTTACATTCAGAGTAAACCAGTTTGGCATTCCGTCAGGTGTTGCATCCTGAAAATTATCCTCACCGCTTGTACTGTAATCTTTTTTGAGTTTCCATGCATTATAGAGTATGCTGAATTCACCCTGAAATTTGCTAAGATTTAGTAAGAATGCACTTTTACCAAAAAGCGGCGGAATGTGATCAAGAGGTGCAGTTGTATCTGCAGTCGTTACTCTACCATAAGTATATGTAACAGTGTTTGTCATTGAAATAAAATTTGTTATGTCAGCATTCAGGCTCAAAGTTGTACCCCAGATATAACCTGTCTGAGCATTTTGATTTGCCTGAACATTTGCAGTATCACCATCATAAATAATCGTTGAGCTGCCATTGTAAGTATAAGGTGCAGTGACGATAGCATCATTTATATAAGTATAATAACCAACTGCCTGTGCAAATATTCTATTGGAAAAAACATTTGATAATCCAATCTCACCGCCGTATGTATATTCAGGTCCCAGATCAGGATTCGGTACTATTACAGTACCATATTCTGTACCTGTTCTCGGTGTAGATTCAAATATTTTTGCAAGATCATCAATGTCAGGAGCTCTGAAACCGGTTGCTCCATTAATATAGACCTTCCAATCATCTTTCGGTAAAAAAGTAAATCCAAGATTTCCACTGAATGCACTGTTATTCTGACTGATTCCATCAGGATAAAGCTCAGCAAATTTATAAAAAGATGTATCGATAAATGAAGCGTTAAGTCCTACATAGCTGTATCTCGCACCAATATTTGAATATACTTTTTCATTGATCTTCCAGGTGTCCATTATGTATCCGGCAATAGTTGTCATATTATTATCACCGTCAGGATATCTTGTGTCTGCAGGAGATTCAACATTTGTGTTGATATTTTTTCTGAATGCAGTCGATGTAACTGTATTATAAAAACCTTCAATACCATAACTTAGATCATGATAACTGCTTTTATTGCTTAAATTAATTCTCTTACTAAAATCAGCATTAAGCGAATATACATTTACATCTTCAGATCTAGATGTCAGATTTGATGAACCAAAACTTCTGTTGTTTCTGCTTTCCTGTACATTCTGATATGCCAGCAGAATATTTGAATTATCATAAAAAGTTTGTTTACCTTTTAGTCCAAGCTTATAAGATCCGAGTATTCTGCTCTCCGGACCATAGTACCACTGCGCAGATGTGAAGTTTCCTGTATTTGGATTAATTGTATTCAGTCTGTCGTATCGCGGAATATCTGTAGTATTTGAATACTGAAAATTAAATGTATGATCAATATTCTCTGATGGTTTATACAATCCTTTCCCAAGAATATCGAACTGATTATAACCTGAAGGATCCTGCAGAAAATAATTATTCGTAGCGATCATGGTATCTTTTCCGTTAATTCTTTCAGCATTAAATTTTCTAAGCCATGCATCATTCTTTACATTACTTTTACCCATGCTCAGAGAATTAAAATTGGAATAAGTCACACTTCCAAGAAAGCCAAATGATTTTGAAGAAAAATTAAAATCAAAGTGACCTGTATTTTCAGTATTGGCAGATGAGTATCTGTAATAAGCAGTACCTGTTTTAAAAGTATTATTGTCCAGACTTAGAATGGGATTCTTTGTATAAAAGCTCATAACACCGCCGAGCGCATCACTACCATAGACAGTAGATCCTGACCCGAATAAAATTTCAGTTCTGTTCAAAGTATTATCGTCAATTCTCAAAACATTCTGCAGGTGACCGCCTCTGAATATCAGATTGTTAAGTCTGACACCATCGATCATGATCAGAACTTTATTAGCTTCAAATCCTCTGAGCACCGGACTTCCTCCCCCCATCTGAGATTTTTGAACAAATACAGTTCCTGTCTGCTGCAGCAGGTCTCCTGTATTTTGAGAATTTGAGAATGCAATATCTTCAGAATTCAGCACTTCGATCTGTCTCGGCAAAAATTTTGAATTTTCATCAAACTTATTTGCAGAGATAACTATCTCATCAGTCCTGTAACTTTTTTGAGACAAAAGAATAGTGTAGCCGAGCGACTGAATTTTTTCATAGCTTAAAGTCTGAGTAATATAATCAGATGAAGTTATGATTATTTTTTCTGAATTTTTAAATTTTGAAATGTCAACCTGTCCTAAAACATTAGTATAAAGACTGACATTATCTGAAGTCAGCTTTGCATTAATCACTGGATTTTGAGATGAAAAATCTCTTACAGTTATTTCCTGAGAAAACGCTGCAGCTGAGCTTATAAATAGTAAAAGTAATATGATATAATTATTCATAAAATTATTTATTTTTTAAAATTGATCAAATAAACTTTACTGCAAATACAGTAAAATTATAATTTCGAACTTATGGAATTTTGTGAAAAGATTTATATCAGATTACTAACAAAGCATTTTAGTATTTCTGAGCTCTTTCAGATATGAAAGATCTGTGAATGGATTTTTCTGAAATTTTGTATATGAAGTTGATAGAGTATTGTTTTGGATATTTGCTGAATTACCGAAAGCTGTATTACCTGAATTTTTTTCATCTCCACTTAGAAGATCATTTTGATAAATTTTATTTTCGTGTACTTTATAAAATTTATCGCCTGAAAAGAATTGAGGTGAAGTTCCCAGAAGAACAGAAATATCAGCATAGGAAGTCTGGTTTGAAGCAATAACAGCATTATTTATTTCCTCTGCTGAATGAAATACATAATTATTAATATTGAATACAGGAAAACAGAATATTATTCCTATAAGAATATTAATTACAAACGATATGAAGTTATTGTTTTTCAAAACTTAGTGTTTAAAATAATTTGATATAAAATTAAATTCAAGTCTTGTTTTTTGTATAAGTTTATCCGGATACACTGTCTTAAAGATAATTTATTCAAATAAAAATAGTTCAGAATAAAACATTCTGAACTATTTGATATAAGCAA
>DAORRV010000053.1:0-5109 GCA_035443185.1 Ignavibacteria bacterium
GCGGCTGATTAGATTCCCGCCAGAAGCACGCGGGAATGACAAAATTGGTTGCACGCGGGAATGACGATATTCAATTTTGAATTAAGAATTACGAATTAGGAATGTTAAATAAGCTAGTATTGAATTAGAATAATTTTCAAATTTCTTAATTATTTGACATTTGAAATTTGACATTTGACATTTGCATTAGCTCTCCTTTGTGTCTTCGTGCCTTACTGGTAAAATTATAAATCTTTTCAGTTCAAGCTTTAACAATCACATGTTCAAAATATTTGACATTTGAAATTTGACATTTGTAATTATTTCTTAAACTGCACTTCCTTCCATTCCTTAAATTGATCTTTAACTTTGTTTCTCTGATACTTTCCCGTCGAAGTGACAGGAATCGTATTTGAAAACACAACCACTTTCGGTGACTTGAAGAAGGGAAGATGCTCGCGGCATTTTGAGATTATTTCTTCTTTGAGTTTTTCTTTGTCTTCTTCAGAGTGGTCTTTGAAATTATCTTTCAGCATTACATAAGCGCCGACCTCTTCGCCGTACCAGTCATTATCAAAGCCGACTGCTATGCCGGAGTTTATACATTCTATACCGGATAAAACTTCGTCTATTTCCAATGGTGAAATATTTACTGCGCCTCTGATAATTAATTCTTTGATCCTTCCCGTAATAAAAAAATATTTTCTTCTGTCTTTGTCATACTTAAAGAATCCTTCATCACCACTCCTGAACCAGCAGAATTCAAAAGTACTTCTGTTCACTTCATCATTATTGAAATAATATTTCATCACATTATGACCTCTTATTACTATCTCACCTTTTTCATTTTCAGGCAGTGATTCTCCCTTGTCATTTTGAATATCCATTTCATTACAGTTCACAGCAATACCGATGGAAGGAAATCCAAATTCATTCTGCCATTTATAATGTTCATCTTTGCTCAGACCGACAGGTACAAAACATGAATAACAGGTAGTCTCAGAAAGCCCGTATCCGTGTGCTATTTTTAAACCAAATCTCTCTTCGAAATTCCTTGCGATCTCACAAGTCAACGGACCTGCGCCGCAGATTAAATGTGAGAAATTTTTCAGATCATAATTCTTTGACTGTTCATTTGAATGAAGCAGAAACTGCAGCAGCGTAGGTACTACACTCACGACCTTTACATTTTCATCCTGAAGTCTTTTCAGAAAAAGATCTGTCTGAAATTTCTGATTCAGAATTAATTTCCCCCCGTAAAACATTGTCGTCATAATGGTAACTACCGTGCCGTTTACATGATGGATCGGAAGTACGCACATCATCACATCGTCATTATGAAGTCCGTGCCATTCTGAAATTGCAAATGCATCAGCCATCAGATTATATTGTGTGAGTACTACTCCTTTTGGATTTCCTGTCGTGCCTGATGTATAAACTATTAAGCATTCAGCTTCCTTATCAAAATTTAAATCAGCGGGATCCGGTTCATCTGAATAAAGATCAAATGAAAAAGAATCGAGTGGAATAACTTTAATATTTTTTACAGCATCTGAATTATTCAATTTCGAAATATATTCTTCACGTGTAAACACAATTTTCGATTCGGAATTCTTCAGAATGTAATCTACTCTGTCGGATTCTTCGCTCACATTTACCGGTACTACTACTGCGCCGATTGTCCAGCTTGCAAAATAAAGTATAACTGTTTTGAAATGATTATGTGAGAATGTCGCGACTCTGCTGCCTTTTGTAACTCCTTCTTTTAAAAGGAAATCGGCAAGCTGATATGCTCTCTGTACAAAGTCTCTGTAAGTCAGACTTGTCATATTTCCATTATCATCATAAAAAGTGATATAGATTTTATCCGGCTTTTCGGAAAGTCTTTCCTTTAATATCTCTCCAATGTTTCTGTAACTTACTAAATAGTCAGTTGCGGAAAGCTCATTAAAGCAGTGAGCTTTCAGAATGTTATCATGTGTGATTTTATCCATGTTATGTTTACTGTTTACAAATTATTTTTTCTTACATTATTTTTTAAATCTTAAATCCTTTATTTTGTAACATTATAAATTACAATGTATCTTTAAATGAAAAAATTTTCACTGTATATATTTTTTTTCCTTTCACTATTTCTCTATTCATGTAACGAAAAGACTAAAACCGAAAGTAATGTATTCAATATTAATTTAAATCAGAATATAGAAACACTTGAACCTGTCATGTCAAATTCCATACAGTCGATATGGGGTTTGTCTGTGATGATGGAAGGACTTGTACAGTTTGATAAGGAAAGTAATATTCTGCCGTCAATAGCATCACGCTGGGAAATTTCCAATGATGCTCTGACATATACTTTTCATTTAAAAGACGATGTGTATTTTCATGACAATGAATGTTTTAAAGAATCAGGCGGAAAAGGGAGAAAAGTTACTGCACAGGATTTTAAATATTGCATCGAAAGAGTTAACAATCCAAAGACAAAGTCACGCGGGCAATGGGTTTACAGAGACAGGATAAAAGGTGCGCAGGAATATATAGATTTTATGTCCGGTACTGCCGATAAGAAAGTAGATGGTATATCAGGATTAAAAGCTCCCGATGATTCTACTCTGATCATTGAGCTCACAAAACCCTTTTCACCTTTTCTCAGCATTCTTACTATGACTTACGGGTATGTGTATCCAAAGGAAGCAGTTGAATTTTACGGTGACAGATTCGGTCAGAATCCGGTCGGAACAGGTCCGTTCAAATTCGCAAGCTGGAATCTCGATCAGGATCTGAATTTTGTGAAAAATGAAACTTACCGTGAAAAAGATAAAGAAGGGAAATCAATACCTTATCTTGACGGAATTAAATTTACATTTACTCAGTCATCTGAAACTGAATTTCTCGATTTTCAAAATGGTAAGTATGACTATCACGATCCGTCTTCCGAAACTTATGATCAGATCACAGATGAGAACGGAAATCTTATAGATTCACAAAGAGATAAATATAAATTGAATCGACAGCCCTGGCTGCAGACAGTTTTTTTTGGAATGATGCAGTCGCCTGATCTTCTAGGCGGGAAGGAAGGACCTTTTACAAATAATCTTAAGCTGCGTAAGGCTTTGAATTATGCAGTGGACAGAGACAGGATCCTGAAGTTTGTATTAAAAAACAGAGGTACCTCAGCAGAGAATGGTCCCATACCTCCGGGTATGCCGGGCTTTGATGCTTCGATCAAGGGATATAAATTTGATAAAGATAAAGCTATGCTGCTTTTAAGTGAAGCCGGATATCCCGGAGGAAAAGGACTTGATCTGACACTTGTCACAGGTAATGAAGAAATTCAGAAGACTCTTGCAATAGCAGTACAGCAGCAGCTGAAGGAGATCGGCATTGACCTTAAACTCGATCAGATGATACAGTCCACATTAATTTCCAAACAGGAAGACGGAGTATTTCCTTTCTGGAGAGCAAGCTGGGGTGCGGATTATTATGATCCTGAGAATTTCATGGCACTTTTTTACAGCAAAAATATTACACCAAACGGACCAAACCGTGTAGGCTATTCAAATCCCGAAGTAGATAAACTTTATGAAGATGCATTGAAGATAACTGACTTTGCAGAAAGAAAAAAGATCTATGACAAAATGCAGAAGATAGTGATAGACGATGCGGCTTGGCTGTATCTTTATTATAATCAAAAGATATATCTGCTTGCAAATAATGTCGAAGGATTTTATGTCGACGGTCTGAACATTATAAATATAAAATACACAAAGAAAAATTAATTGATATGGATATTGGCAGCGGTTATGTGATGGATGATTTTGTGATGTTATATAAAAAATAAAACTTATTTCTGTTTCATTGTCCTGCCGAATTTTACAATTTCAAAATCATATTTCTTCCTGATCGTATCGAGCTTGTTCAGAAGATTTTCTTTTTTATCAACATCATCAAAAAGATTTTCCTGAACTGCGTCATCACCGGCTACAAACTCTGAAAACTTCACTCCGAGAAGTCTTACCATTTTTTTATTCATCAGCATTTTGTCAAGAAGACTCACAGCATCTTCATAAAAATCAGTCTCGAGATTTGAATATTTGGAAGTAGTATAAGATCTTTGATTTACTGTGAAGTCAAAATATTTAACTTTCACAGTGACAGTTCTTCCTTTCAGTTTTACTTTTCTCAGTTTCTGACAGCATCTTTCCATGAGAGAATATAACTCAGACTGCAGAAACTCCCTGTCAGACACATCTTCATAAAATGTATTTTCCTTAGAGAGTGATTTTCTTTCCTCACTGTTTTCTTTTACATTATCACTGCCTCTGCCGTTTGCTACATTGATAAGGAATGCAGTATGAAAACCAATCTCTTTATCATAAAAGGTTTGATCGAATTTCAATATATCACCTATAAGATTTATTCCATATTTCCTCAGTCTTTCCTGAGTTGCTTTTCCAACACCGGGTATCTTGTCAATTGTCATTTCACTCAGAAATTCTTTTTCATTTCCAAAAGGCACAACAGTCACTCCGTCAGGTTTATTTATCTTCGAGGCGATCTTTGCACAGATCTTGTTCACCGCAATTCCAATAGAACATGTAATATCAAGTGTTTCCTTTATATCATCTTTAATTCTTTCAGCAAGTAAAATATGATCATTCTTATGAAGATGTAATACTCCCGTTACATCAAGATAAGCTTCGTCCACACTGACCGGCTGAACGGCAGGAGTGTATTTGAAAAATATCTCACGGACCCTTTTTGAATAATCAGAATAAAGACCGCGTGTACTTCTTATGAAATTTCCATCGGGCACGAGCAGTATTGCACGCGAAAGAGGCATTGCAGTCCTGACACCTTTTGCGCGGGCAAGATAATTCGGACAGGCGACAATGCTTCTCTTGTCATCTTTCGTCCCGCCGACTACAAGTGCCTTGCTGCGGAGAGACGGATTTATTGACTCTTCGCAGGAAGCAAAAAAAGCATCCATGTCAATATGAAAAATTATTTTGTGTTTGAGTCCGCTCATTTTTATTATTCAAACATAATTCAAATGAATCTTTAATACAATAGGCAGATGAATATTAAATATTAAATTTTAAATAAAAAATATTAAATATTCTTTAGGTT
>DAORRV010000053.1:5209-24713 GCA_035443185.1 Ignavibacteria bacterium
GAAATAAAATTATTTATAATTGATAAGCCGTCGCTTCAGTAAAAGTCATGATTTCCTTGCATGGTCTCTTTTGATAATACTGTCTGTAATATGGGGAAGCTCTTACATTTTAATAAAAAAAGGTTTACTGGTATATACACCATTGCAGGTAGGAACAATGCGGATCACTTTTGGATTTTTAGTATTACTTCCTTCAGCAGTACTAAAAATATTTCGATTACCGGGGAGAAAACTTTTTGTTCTTTTAATAATAGGAATTATAGGCAATATTTTGCCTTACATACTTTTTGCTTATTCTCAAACTGTACTTCCCAGCTCTGTCACCGGAATACTTAATGCACTTACTCCAATATTTACAATGTTGATAGCTGTTTTTATTTTTAAATATAAAATAAAGAATATGCAGATCATTGGGATGTTACTGGGCTTTCTGGGAGTGATGAGTCTTGCATTTGTAGATGAGTCAGGTGTATTTGGCAGTTTTAATATTTATGTGATGCTTGTCGTCCTGGCTACTTTATGTTATTCAATCAGTCTTAATCTCATTAAGGTATATCTGTCTGATATAAATTCAGTTATTGTAACAGGAGTATCATTATTAACAGTCGGTCCGGTTTGTCTTATTTATTTATTGTCAACTGATCTCATCCATGTTTTTAATACTGTGCCGGGCAGCGGTCTGGCAATGTTTTATATCGCAATTCTCGGAATAGTCGGCACAGCTTTTGCCATGATTCTTTATACTAAACTTATCCAGATCACTGATGCTCTCTTTGCAACGACAGTGACATATCTCCTTCCGATCGTATCAATAATCTGGGGAATACTGGACGGGGAAGTTTTATATCATATTCATTTTGTAATTATGTTAATTATTCTGATCGGTGTTTATTTAGTAAATAAAAATTTTAAAAAGAAAGAAAAACTTATTTGAATTCTATGGATCTTTTTGGGAATGTTTCTGATAAGGAAACAGAATATAACGCTCCGCTTGCTGAAAGAATGAGACCTGATTCAATTGAGAATTTTGCAGGACAGGAGCATCTCATTTCTGCAGGTAAACCGGTCAGAACAATGATCGAAAAAAACGAACCATCCTCAATGATATTCTGGGGACCGCCGGGTGTGGGAAAGACAACACTTGCATTGCTGATAGCAAGATCTGTAAATTCAGAATTTATTCAATTGTCAGCAATTTCCTCAGGTGTAAAAGATGTAAGAGCGGCGATAGAGAAAGCTGAATTTAATCTCAGACAGAAGAAAAGAAAAACAATATTGTTCATAGATGAAATTCACAGGTTCAGTAAATCCCAGCAGGACTCACTTCTTCAGAGTTCTGAAAAAGGTACTGTGATTCTTATCGGTGCAACTACTGAAAATCCTTCTTTCGAAGTGATATCTCCTCTGCTCTCGCGGAGCCGTGTGTTTATTCTCGAGGAATTATCAAAAAATGATTTCTTGAAAATAATTAATAATGCTCTGACAAATGATATTGTGTTAAAAGAATTTGATATTAAAATTGAAGACAAAGATTTTCTTATCGGTCTGTCTTCAGGTGATGGTAGAAAACTTCTTAACGGTCTTGAGCTTGCAGTAAAATTAACTTCGAAAAATGATGAAGGCGTAATTGAACTAACTAATGAAATTTTCAAAGAAGCTTTTCAGGCTAATTATATTAAGTATGACAAAAATCAGGAAGAGCATTATAATATAATTTCGGCATTCATAAAAAGTGTCAGAGGAAGTGATCCGGATGCTGCGCTATACTGGATGGCGAGAATGCTGAAAGGTGGTGAAGATCCGAAATTCATTGCAAGAAGGATGATAGTGCTCGCGTCAGAAGATATCGGGAATGCAGATCCGGAGGCTCTTGTAATTGCTGTCAGTGCATTTACTGCTGTCGATTTTATTGGAATGCCTGAAGCAACTCTTGTCTTATCTCAGGCTGCTGCTTATCTGGCAAGTGCTCCAAAAAGTAATGCTTGCTACCTGGCGATCAGTAAAGCAAAAGAAGACGTTGAAAATTTTCCGGCATTTGGTGTACCAATGCATCTTAGAAATGCGCCGACAAAATTAATGAAAGATCTGAATTACGGAAGCGGGTATAAATATTCTCATGATTATGAAAATAACTTTTCAGAACAGGATTATCTGCCTGAAGAGTTAAAAGAAAAGATTTATTATCTGCCTTCTGAAAACGGCAAAGAAGCCGAGTTTAAAAAACGGCTTACTGCTTTATGGAAAAAGCGAAAATGATCTATTTAATTTTTTTTAAGACAATCCAGTTATTTGGATCGAAGATTATTCTTTCCGGCTCTTTATCAAATTCAAAATTAAAGGTTTGAAAATTATAAGAATTCCTTTCCTTTAAAAGCTGTTCACTTCCATCAGTAAATTTCACTTTAAGTTCTACAGGCATTTGATAAAAAATTTTATTTGACTGGATCTGATTTATTGTATAATCAGTTTTCCATTTTCCATTTTTACTTTTTTCTGTAGTAAAATTAAATTCATATTCCGGAAAGCCCGGCTTCATAAGCCATTGACTAAAAAACCAGTCCAGGTCAAGAGCGCTGACCTGCTCAACTGCTGCCTGAAATTCACTGGTCGTTACATTACCAAATCTGAACTGAGGATTATCGGTGTAAGCCTGTAGTGCATCAAAGAAAACCGAATCTCCCAAAACATATCTTAGCATATAAACTATAGATGCTGCTTTTGAATAAGTAACATTTGAATTAAACACAACATCATCATTTGGTTTTGAAACAGCCCAGTCTTTATTGTATAATTCCCAGCCCGGATCACCACTTAGATATTTCATAGCTTCATTCTGAATATTCTTTTTATATTCTTTGGGACCTTTATTATATTCATCCCAGATGGCTTCGTTAAAAGTAGCAAAGCCTTCATTCAGCCAGATGTCAGCCCAGGTATTCGGTGTGATCATATCTCCAAACCACTGGTGAACTAATTCATGGACTATCAGACTTTCATACCAGCAGTCTGGACATAATGTAACCAAAGTCTGATTTTCCATTCCACCCCATGGGAAATTTCTGTCTGTAGTAACAAAAGCAATTTTTTCAAAAGGATAATCGCCATAAAGTTTTGAAAATACTTCAAGCATTTCCGGAAGCTTGTTTTTAATGTTATCATAGTTAAATTTCGTTTCACCCGGCTGTGAGTAAAGTCTTATTTCTACATTATCGTAAGGCGGTTTCAATTTTTTCCAGTTGAATACTTCAAGTTTGTAATTCTTACTTCCAGCCATTGCGATCAGATAAGTTGAGATCGGAATATTTGTCTCCCATGTATAATGAAGAGAATTATTTTTATAAACCGAATCTACCAGCAGTCCGTTTGAAACAAAAAGAACTTTTTCCGGAACTCTAGCACTAAGCCTGAGCATCACTTTATCATTTGGGATGTCTTTACACGGAAACCACCTTCTGGCACCTGCTGTCTCGGAATCAGTATACATCAGACCTTTGAATGCAAAATATGCCGTGTCAAAAATTTCTTTATGCCTGAAATAAATTTTCACATCAAACATATCTCCGCTGTTATAAAATTTATCTAAATTTATTTTCAAAAGATCATTCTCGTGAACGAAAGTCTGACCCGAGCCCGAAACTGAATCTATAATAAGTGAATAATTTTCTGCGTTTAATGTTATCTGTCCTGCTGTAGAGTTGACCATTAAACTTACTACATTTACAGCACTGTAAGTTTTCGGATAAGGTTCCTGAAAAGTATTAATGAGATCAAACTCAAGATCATATTTTATTACATTAATATTCGTATCGATTTGAGCATTGGAATTAACGCTTATAAAAAAAAAGAGAATTGTTAAAATTTTTAATTGATGCATATAGAATGTTTAATAAATTTGGAATGCTAAATTACTTATACTAAGTTTAATATTCAATGTTCGTAATCTTAGAAACTTTTCTCAAACTGAAGGTTTAATTTTCTGTAAAATTCCTATTCCTCAAATTGTTAAGCAATATAGTATATTTAAACATTGTAACTATTGTAACTATTGTAAAATATAAATTAAGTTTTGAGACCCCTAAATTTATTATTATATTATAATTTCTTTTTATATTTGTTTTGATTGTAAAAATCAAAATATTGTCAACTAAAAATCTTATATATTGAAATTCGATTCTGATATAGAAAAATTTAACAATTCTGGAAGATCTAAGCCCGGAGAATTTGAAATGTGGTATTTTGATGCTATAGATAATGACGATGATTATTATTTTACCGCAAGAATTTATTACGGCAATCCGGAAAAAGTCAGTTCAAATGGTAACCCCAATTCAGATAATTCCCATAACTACTGCAGGTTCAGATTTTTTTTATATTATCAGAACAGATTGATATATGATGCAATTTATGATTATAAAAAAGAAGAATTCAGAATAGAGGAATCCGATGGCTTAGTTAAAATGATTTTAGATAAAAACAGTTTTTGTCATGATAAGGAGAATGATAAATATCTTTTAAATATAAATTACTCTTCGGCAGAGCTTGAAAGCAAATTTAAAGCAGAATTTGAATTTAAACCTTTATTGAAAAAGTCATCTATAAATAAGAAAACTGATCATAATTTAGAAAAAGAAGTTTGCTGGATGCCTTCTCCTTTATGCCATGTATCCGGTAAGATCAAAGTTTACAGAGATTATAAAAGAGTAAAAACTATTTTTGATGGAAAAGGATATATTGATAAAACCTGGGGAAGCACAAATTCTTTTAACAAAATTTCATATTCAAACTGGGGGAAATTTATCAGAGATGATTATTCTTTTATATTTTTTGTCTCGGAGTCAAAGGGCGAAAATAAGTTTATGAAATTGCAAATCTTCAAAGACAATTTACTTCTGCTAGAAAAGGAAGATTTTAAATTATTAACAAAGAAAACGTTTTTCACAAACAAAATTAAATCAATAGAAATAGAAAGTAATGACCTTAAGGTCATTTTAAAGAATGAGATAAATATTGAATCGGGAGAGTTTGGTGATAAATATATTTCAAAGTTTGAGATGTATCATGATGAAAAAAAAGTTATTGATAATGTTTATGGTTTTTTTCAGAATGTCGTTAATAATTAATTTAGAATCAGCAATTTTTTTCCTTTAAAATTTACTATTATAAAATTCCTTTTCAATGAGTGTTTAAAATAGAACTTGAAAAAAAGCTCAAGTATCATATTCTTTTTTCCCCTAAGTCTTAAATCTTTGATCTCACTCAAATCTTTTTTGGAAAATTAAAAACCTACTGAGCTGCCGTAACCTCTTCTGTCTGAATGACCTGTCATAGTTCCGTCTTCGCTTATCAAAATTGCATTCACTCTTCCAAAATCACTTATGCTTTGAAAAGTATAACCAATGCTTTGAAGAAAATTTTTGACTTCATTATTTAACATTCCGTTTTCTATCTGAACTTCATCCGGCAACCACTGATGATGAAATCGGGGAGAGTCAATTGCATCTTCAAGACTCATATTATGATCGATCAGATTTATAATAGTTTGAAGTACAGAAGTAATGATCCTTCCGCCACCCGGAGATCCAACTACCAGATATGGCTTATCATTCTTAAATACAATAGTCGGAGTCATTGAGCTGAGCATTCTTTTCTCGGGCTGAATTGCATTTGCATCATTACCGACGAGACCGTAAATATTGGGGACACCCGGCTTTGATACAAAATCATCCATTTCATTATTCAGAAAAAATCCTGCACCGACAACTACCTGTTTATTTCCAAATACATCATTTATAGTTGTAGTTACTGAAACAAGATTCCCGTTTCCGTCAGCGACACTGTAATGAGTGGTTTCTTTACTTTCATTTCCAAAGGGATCGCCCGCTTTAATTACTTTACTTCTTCCTGCCTGATCTGTAACAAAATCCTTCATTCTGTCTTTTGCATATTCCTTTGATGTCATGACATCTATCGGAACATTGACGAAATCAGCATCACCCATAAACTCGCTTCTATCTGAATATACACGACGCATTGCTTCAGTCATTAACTGAATATTTTCGGAACTTCCATATCCGGTTTTTGCTAAGTCATAATTTTCTAGAATATTTAAAAGATAGATCAAACTTATTCCACCGCTGCTTGGAGGTCCCATAGAAAGTATGTCGTATCCTCTGTAAGTTCCTTTTACCACATCTCTTTCTGCGGGCTGATACTTTTCAAGATCCTCATAAGAGATCATCCCATTTGAATTTATCATAAGCTGAACTATTTTTTCAGCAACTTCACCTTTATAAAATCCGTCTCTTCCATTTTGACTAACTGCTTTGAGAGTATTTGCAAGATCTTTTTGGATTAATCTTTCACCGGTTATAAATTTACCTCCAAATATATTCATAGTTCCTGCAAACTGTGAAAACTCTGACTGATAAGAGTTTAAAGCTTCTGCCAATCCTTCTTCTATAAAAAAACCTGTATCAGCAATACTGATTGCGTAACTCAAAATTTCTGATCTGCTTTTTGTACCATATTTATCTAAAGCATAAAGCATTCCCGCCACCGAGCCGGGCACACCTGCAGCAAGACTTCCTGTAGTACTTAGGTCATCTATTACATTTCCGTCCTTATCAAGATACATATCCTTATATGCAGCAAGCGGAGCTTTTTCCCTGTAATCTATAGAGGTATTTAATAATTTTCCGTTATCATTTAAATGAATGATCATAAAGCCGCCTCCACCAAGATTTCCTGCCTGTGGATAAACGACAGCAAGTGTAAATCCTACTCCAACGGCTGCATCTACTGCATTGCCGCCATTTTTCATAATCTCAATTCCGACCTGTGTAGCTAAGTCACTTGCAGAACTAACCATTCCGCCTTTATCATTTGAGTATGAACTGCATGAAAGGAAAAGAAATGAAAATATGAATAGTAAGTTTTTTATAAACATAATTAAAATTTAAGTATTCCAGTCTCTGTTGTATCTGAAATCAATGTTAACGGTTCTGTTTGAAACTTTTGCAATCAGAGGCGGAAGTCGTTTGAACTGACTTCTGATAATAAGAGAGTTAATTCTTTTCATAAAATTATCTTCATAGCCAGCATTTTCTAAATATTCTGCTGACCTTCTTTCGTCAACCTTGTCAAATAAATATTTATCAATTTCTTCATATGAAAATCCCAGTTCATTCTCATCAGTCTGACCTTTCCACAGATCGGCAGATGGTTTTTTAATAATAATATTTTCAGGGACATTTAAATGACGGGCAAGTCCTCTTATATGAGTTTTGTAAAGGTCACCAATTGGATTTATTGCTGATGCTGAATCACCAAAAATGGTAGAGTATCCGAGCAGTATTTCTGTTTTATTACTTGTACCTATGACAAGTGAATTACTTGCAGCTGACTCATCGTATAGAATGATCATTCTTACGCGGGCCATAATATTTCCTTTTCTTACATTTGATATTTTTTTATCACCAATATTTTTAATCAAGGTATCTACGGTTTCGCTTATATCAATGACTTTTGATTCTACGTTCAGGATCTTAGCTACATTCGAAGCATCTGTCAAACTGTCTTTACTGCTTGTTTTATATGGCATCAAAATACAGGTGACATTTTTATTTCCTAAAGCTTTTACAGATAAAAATGCAGATACTGCAGAATCAATACCACCTGATAAACCTATAACAGCTTTTTTGATCCCAATTCTGTGAGTTTCATTTTTTAAAAAACCGGTTAGAATTTTTTCTGTATGATCGTAATTTAAGTTCATGATTTTTAAAATTCAAAAAAAAAGCCGACCAAATATTATGGCCGGCTGTTTTTAAAAAAAAACTGATTTATTTTGATACCTGGTAAACGATCTTTCTGATTGTATCAAACTGTAAATATGGAAATAATTCCTGGATTTTATCTATTGCTTCACCAGCGCTCATTTCTCTGCGCATTTCTTTATACATTTGCCTTATTTTGTAATCTCTTATAGCTTTTTCATCAAGGAGTTTATACTTTTTCAAGGTATTGTATACATTATCATCTATAAGCTCACTTAAAGGGTTGTCGCTTTTTGATTTTACTGCTGGTTTCAAATTGTAATTCTCCTTATCTAAGTTAAGTTTTTAAAGTTTTTTCATCAAAATCCGGATTTCTTTAATAAATCGAATTTAGTATGAAATTTTCCTATACAAATATACAGTAAAAACAATAGTAAAGTCAATATTGCATTTAAAAAATATTTAAAGACCTTAATTTTAATATCTTGTTTTTATTTTTTATAGTATATTGTATGATAATTTTAAACTTTTATACATACAAAAGAAGTTCCTTTCAGTAGAATTAAATTAATTGATGTTATACAAAAAAGCATTTTTCTTTATATATATCCTGTCTGTTTTAACTTTCGGTCAAAAATTATATTCACAGAAATCAGATTATCTGGAATTTTCAGTCTCAGCAGACAGGGAATTTTTTTCTGATAAAGACACTATAAGACTTGCGTTAAATATAAAAATTATTAATCCTTATCATATAAATTCTTATAAGGTAGAAGACCCATCATTGATCAATACAACAGTCTCTGTCAATGACGATAATTTCAATTTCATTAATTCATTTTTCCCAGAATCAAAGAGGTTAAAGTTTGAATTTTCAGAGAATGAGATTGATGTATATGAAGGGATTATAACAGTCGGCGTAGCCTTAACTGCTAAAGAAAATATAGCTGAAGGTAGTTATAAATTACCGGTGGAGCTTTCATTTCAGGCATGTGATGACAGAGTTTGCTACTCTCCTAAAACACTGACTGATACTATCATTATTAATTTAAACAATAACAAAAGATCAGAAAGCGTACAAAATACAGAATTATTTTCAAAGATAGATTTTAACAAGCCGACTGATGAAAATTCAAATAATCAATCAGGTTCAGAAAAATTAAAGGAAAATGAAAGGACAGATTCACCGGTCTCACAGGAAGATGAAGTTTCAAACTGGATAGAAGAGAAAGGTTTATTTGTTTCGTTGATTCTGATCTTTTTAGGCGGATTAGCTCTCAATCTTACACCTTGTGTATATCCGTTAATTCCGATAACAGTCAGCTTTTTCGGTGCGCAGTCAAGCGGGAGTAAATCGCAAAGTATTCTTATGGGAGTATTTTATGCACTCGGAATGTCAATTACTTATTCAGCGCTCGGAGTATTTGCAGCTCTGACCGGAAGTCTGCTTGGAACAGCATTACAAAATCCAATCGTAATTATTTTTATTGCCCTGATTATGCTGGCTTTAGGACTGAGCATGTTTGGATTGTTTGAGATCAAAGTACCACAGGGGCTTGCTCAGATGGGAAATAAAAACCGTTCAGGATATCTCGGATCGGTATTAATGGGACTTACTGTAGGTTTCATTGCAGCTCCGTGTATCGGACCGTTTGTTTTAAGTCTTCTTGTGTTTGTGGGAAAGACCGGTAACCCCTTTACTGGGTTTTTGCTATTCTTTATTTTATCAATGGGATTAGGATTACCGTATATTTTTCTCGCCGCTTCTTCCAGTTCTATTAGCAAGCTTCCAAGATCAGGTGAATGGATGGAAGGTATAAAAGTGATCTTCGGATTCATACTTTTTGGAATGGCGTTTAATACTCTTGAACCACTTATTCCAAAGGAAATTTTTAAAGTTACATTCCCGTTGTACATAATTCTTTCCGGAGTATATCTAATACTGTTTGATAATAAAGGAAAGACTTCTAAAGTATATACAAATATTAAATATTTTATTGCGATATTGGCTGTGATTTACGGAACCTGGAACTTGAAACCTGAAGGTGCTGTCGAAGAAGTAAAATGGCAGTTGCATACATCTCTTCAGTCAATTGAAAGCAGTATTAATTCAGGAAACAAACCTGTGATGATTGATTTTTATGCAGACTGGTGTGCACAATGTAAAGAGCTTGATGAATATACCTATACCGATCCTGAAGTTGCAGAGCTTTCAAAAAATTTCAATAATATTAAAGTTGATCTGACAAAAGAAAACACAGAGATCTCAGATAAATTTGATATAAAAGGACTTCCCGTAGTAATATTCATGAACGCAGACGGAGAAGAAATTAAGGAACTCAGAGTCACAGGATTTGAAAATCCTGAAGAATTTAAGAAAAAAATTAATTCAATTTTAAAATAAAAACCAATAGAATTTTAATGCGAAAAAAACTTTTTTCAATACTTATAGTCACAGCACTTTCCTGCAACTATTCCTACTCACAAGATAAAGAAAGCAATTTCAATAATTTCAGTAATTTAGAACTTAAGGAAAAAATGCTGACTTCTGAAACAACAGAAAATAAACCCGAAATAAATACCAGTATAACAGCTTCAAAAAAATCTCCTGCAATTGCTTTATTACTTTCATTAGTATTGCCGGGCTCGGGACATTATTATCTGGATAGAATGGACGTTGGGAAATATTTCCTCGGTGCAGATGCTGTAGGCTGGATTGGTTTAGTAACGATGAATGTTTATGGAAATTCGGTTCAGGATGATGCCAGATCTTATTCCGCAATACATGCTGACATTACCAATCCGGGTAGTCAGGATGATGATTTTTATACAAATATTGGAAGTTATAACAGTGTTTATGAATACAATAACGCTAAGTTATCTACAGGCGAGTATAATTCATTGTATTCAACATCAGCAAACTACTGGGACTGGGATAATATAGATAACAGAAATTTTTATAATTCACAGAGAAAACAAAGTGAACGTATTTATAATAACAGAATTGTCTTCTCAAGTCTTTTAATTGTAAACAGGATTGTAGCCGGAATCAGTGCTTATCTTATAGGTACCAACATCGGTAAAAAGTCAACTTCGATGAATATCAGTCCTGAATTACTTTATAAGAAAGACCTGTCGATTGACGGATTTTTATTGAGTTTAAATAAGAATTTTTAAAAAAGTTTTGTTCAATTTCAGACTTACAATCGAGTATGATGGAAGGAATTTTAAAGGCTGGCAGAAACAAAAGATAACTAAAGAAACAATACAGCAATATTTAGAAGATGCAATAGAAATAATTTTAAAGGAAAAAGTTATTTTGTATGGAGCAGGTCGGACTGATGCAGGTGTCAGTGCTTTTCAACAGACAGCTAATTTTAAGTCAGAGAAAGAATTTGATTTAAAAAAATTTTTATATTCACTTAACTCTATTCTCCCTCTAAGTATAACTGTGAAAAATATTAGAAAAGTAAAATCTGATTTTCATTCCAGATATTCAGCAAAGAAAAGAGAATATCTTTATTTTATATCAAAAGATAAAAAATCTATAGGTGGAGAGTTTTATTATCTTATAAATTATGAACCCGATTACAAAAAAGTTGATGAGTTTATTAAATTTATTAAAGAGCTTGAATACTTTAAGTCATTTTGTAAAAACAGGGAAGATAAGCATAACTTTGCAAGTATAATTTATGACTTTGATTATAAAATAAAGAACAAGAGTAAGGAAATTGTTTTCAGAATTTCAGCAAAGAGATTTTTACATTCTATGGTAAGATCAATATTAGGTTGTACTATGGAAATAGCATCATCAAAAAAGGATATTGAAGAAACTAAATTATCAATCTTAAAAGGAGATAAAATAAGGATTCATTATTTACCATCTAATGCATTATTTTTAAACAAAATCCTTTACTAAACTTTAAATGAAAAAGATAAAAGAATTTATATCGGTATTAATATTACTGGTTTTTACCGGATTGACATATTCTCAAAGCAGTGAATTAAGCATTGACAAGGAAATTGAGCTTAAAAAAGATTTTCCTGCAGAACTTCATGCAGATCTGAATCCGGATCATGCAGATAATAATTTTCTTAAGTCAGAATTAACAGATAAATTATTAAATCAGGATTCGAAAAATTATTCTGATTTAAAGAACTTTAAAAATTTTGAGAGAAATCTTAATCTTGAAAGTGCGACTAAATCAGATGAAAAGTCACCTTACCTTGGAGCACTTTTCTCCGGTGTAATTCCGGGTTCTGGAGAATTTTATGCCAAGAGTTATATCAAAGCTGCTATATTTTTTGCAATAGAAATTGGATTATGGACAGCTTATGGAGTCTATGAAGGAAATGGAAATGAACAGACAGATTATTATAAAGGAGTAGCAGATAAAAACTGGAGTGTAAATAAATATGCACAATGGCTTGTAGATCAGCAATTCACAGGGTTTGGATCAATTACAGATCCACAATCACAGGATCTGAATACTTTAAGAAGACAGATAAATATAGTAGAAGCACAGAATTTTTCTCATCAGCTTCCTCCTTACGGTGACCAACAGTATTATGAATTGATCGGTAAATATCAGAATTTTGTAGTCGGATGGGCAGATGCAGATCCAAACATAAGTAAAAATTCTGCAAGTCCGAATTATTATGGAACATACAAAACAGAAATGTTTAATACTTACGCTGTCGACAGGCAGACAGCAAATGATTATTATAACAAGGCTAACACATCACTTGCACTTGTATTACTGAACCATCTTGTAAGTGCAGCCGATGCAGCATGGAGTGTTACAATGTTTAATAAGGATTTAAAAGTAAATACTAATATGAAGTTTAAGAATATGTATGGATATTATGGTGAGTCAAAGTTAGTTCCATTTGCAAATTTAAATGTAACTTTTTAATTTCTTTAAGCTTTAGAAATAAAAGTCAGATATTTTTTTTTGATAAATTCTTCTCGGCACTTATATATGGTGCCGTTTTTATTTGTATCAAAAATTCCATAAATAGTCGCTCCGGTTCCGCTCATAGAAGAAAATACAGCTCCTGCATTTAACATGAAATTTTTAACTTCTTTTAGTAAAGGAAATTTTGAAAATACTATTGGTTCAAAATCATTATCTAATTCAGTCAAAATTTTATTCTCAAATACTTTGATATTATCAAACTTTTTTTGTCTGATTTTATCAATAGGAAATTTAAGATTCTCAAAAGCCCATTTGGTAGAAACATGAAGATTTGGATTTACAATCAAGATATCATGATTGACTCTAAAATCATTTAGAATCTTTATTTTTTCACCTCTGCCTTCAGCATAACTTGGTTTCATTATTAGAAAAAAAGGAACATCACTACCGATAGATAAAGCAAGGTCAATTATTCTTTTTCTGTTACTTTCAATTTCAATTTTAAAATAGCGTATTAGAAATTTGAGAACAGTAGCGGCATTTGAACTCCCTCCACCAAGACCTCCTCCGACAGGAATATTTTTCTTTAAGTCGATTTCAATTTTGAAAGGATCTTTAATTCTGAATTCATTAAAAAAATTCAGAACGGCTTTGTAACAAAGGTTATCAGTATTTAATGGAATGTATGATTTATTTGTCTTCAGAATTACTGAATTAAATTCTGTATTGGATCTTTCAATTTTGAAACCAATTTCATCATAGATCTTTACAGGGTAAAATATTGTCTCAATGTCATGGAATCCGTCACTGCGTTTACTCAAAATCCGTAGTCCCAGATTTATTTTAGGATAAGATCTTATCGTAATTTGTTCCATGTTATTTAAATTAAATAGTAAAAATTATTATAACCCGGATCAGTAAATAATGTATGAAAAAAATCCCCGGCTTAACAAAAATTGCCGGGGACTGTTTTAAATGAATATTTTTAAATCTTACTTATTTCATTAGATTGCCCATTTTACAAGTATAGATCCCCAGGTATAACCTGCTCCGAAACTGGACAGAATTAAGTTGTCACCTTTTTTAACTTTTCCATCACGCCAGTATTCTGATATGCAGATCGGGATTGTTCCCGAAGTAGTATTACCGTATTTGTGAATGTTTAGCATAACTTTATCCATCGAAATTCCCATTCGTTCAGCGCAGGCAGTAATGATTCTCATATTAGCCTGATGTGGGACAAGGTAAGAAACCTGTTCTGATGTAAGGTTATTTTTTATCATAATCTCATAAGAAACATCTGCCATACCTTTTACTGCTTCTTTGAAAACAGTTTTTCCATCCTGATAAACGTAGTGCATTTTTTTTTCAATAGTTTCAAATGATGGTGGATTTAAACTGCCGCCTCCAAGCATATGAAGATATTTTTCACCGTTTCCGTCAACATTTAAAATAGAATCAACAATTCCGTATTCTTTATCTTCAGTTGGTTCGAGTAATACAACACCAGCTCCATCCCCAAATAGAATGCAGGTATTTCTGTCTTCCATATTGGAAATGGCTGACATTTTATCAGCACCGACAACCAGCACCTTTTTATGAGATCCGGATTGTACAAATTGAACAGCAGTTGCAAGAGAAAATAAGAAACCCGAACAAGCTGCAAGAAGATCAAATCCCCAGGCATTAACCGCCTTTAATTCTCTCTGCAAGATACATGCAGTTGAAGGAAAGATCATATCCGGAGTTACTGTCCCTACAATGATCAGATCTATTTCGTCAATCCCTATATCTCTTTTTTCCAAAAGACTTTCTATGGCTTTAATTGCCATAAAAGAAGTTGGAAGTTCAGTATCAAGTCTTCTTCTTTCAGTAATACCGGTTCTGGATTTTATCCATTCATCCGAAGTATCGAGATATTCTTCAAAGTAATCGTTTCCAATTATCCTTTCAGGTACGTAGTGTCCGACACCTGTTATCATTGCATTATAAGGAGCTTTGTTTATCATATTTATTTATCGTCGTTATCTTTTGATTCATCAGTTATATCAACAGATTCTTTTTCTGAAGCAGTTTCTTTTTTGTCGTCTGTAAATGTCAACTCTTCTGAACCTTTTTTATGTTTTACTTTTATCTTGCCTGAATCTTTAAGATTTCCTTTTAATATCTCTTCACTCAATGGATCTTCAAGATACTTCTGAATTGCTCTTCTCAGTGGTCTTGCTCCAAAGTTTTTATCAAAGCCCTTCTCACTTAAAAAATCAAGAGCGGATTTTGAAACTTCTACTTTTAATCCCTGAAGTTCAATTCTAGATAAAAGTTTTTGTGTGCCGATCTCAACAATCTTTTGAAGTTCAGATTTCTCTAACTGTTTAAATATTATCATGTCGTCGATCCTATTTAGGAACTCAGGTGAAAATACTCTCTTTACAGAATCTTCAATTGTAGATCTAATTTTTTCGTAATTTGTCTTGGAAGTTCCTTCTCCAAATCCGAATACCTTATCGAGTTTCAAATCTCTTGTTCCGATATTTGAAGTCATAATAATAATCGTATTTTTGAAGTCAACTTTCCTTCCAAGTCCGTCAGTTAATATTCCATCATCAAGAACCTGCAGCAATACATTGAAAGTATCAGGATGTGCTTTTTCGATCTCGTCAAGCAACACTACTGAATAAGGCTTTCTTCTGACTTTTTCAGTAAGCTGACCACCCTCTTCATAACCTACATATCCGGGAGGAGCTCCGACAAGTCTTGACACATTAAATTTTTCCATGTATTCACTCATGTCAATTCTGATCAGTGAATCTTCAGAATTGAAAAGGAATTTAGCCAGCTGCTTGGCAAGTTCGGTTTTACCGACACCTGTAGGTCCAAGGAAAACAAATGAACCGATAGGTCTGTTTGGATCTTTCAGACCGGCTCTGGCTCTTCTTATCGCGCGTGAGATATTCTTTACTGCTTCATCCTGACCGATGACAACTTCCCTAAGTGAATCTTCCATTTTAACAAGTCTTTCAGATTCAGCTTCTGCAATTTGATTTACAGGAATACCTGTCATCATTGCTACAACATCAGCAACGCTTTGCTCAGAAACTTCATAGACCATGCTTTGCGATTTTATATCCCAGTCAAGTTTTAACTGTTCAAGATCAGCAAGTACTTTTTTCTCATTATCCCGAAGCTTTGCTGCTTCTTCATAATTTTGATTTTTTACAACCTGATTTTTAAATTGTCTGATGTCTTCGATCTCAGCTTCGAGATCTACGATTTCTTTTGGTACAACAATGTTTGACAGGTGTACTCTCGAACCGGCTTCATCCATTACGTCAATTGCTTTGTCCGGAAGGAATCTGTCTGTAATATATCTGTCACTTAGTTTGACAGCTTCTATTATTGCAGCTTCTGTATAATTCACATTGTGATGCTCTTCATATTTACTTTTGATATTATTGAGTATCTGAATAGTCTCATCTACTGTAGTCGGATCTACCATGATCTTCTGGAATCTTCTGTCAAGTGCTCCGTCTTTTTCAATGTATTGTCTGTATTCATTAAGTGTAGTTGCACCTATACATTGCAGATCTCCTCGGGCAAGAGCAGGCTTGAAAATATTTGATGCGTCGAGAGAACCGCTTGCGCCACCTGCACCTACTATAGTATGAAGTTCGTCAATGAAAAGAATCACGTCTTTTGCTTTCTCCAGTTCATTCATTACAGCTTTCATTCTTTCTTCAAACTGTCCTCTGTATTTCGTGCCGGCTACAAGTGCAGCAAGATCAAGAGTGACAACTCTTTTATTATGTAAAACACGTGAAACATTTTTATTTATTATTCTTAGTGCAAGTCCTTCTGCAATTGCAGTTTTACCGACACCGGGTTCGCCTATAAGTACAGGATTATTTTTTTTCCTCCTGCTTAAAACCTGTGCAACTCTTTCTATTTCTTTTTCCCGTCCGACAATTGGATCGAGTTTATTTTCAATTGCCATTTTGGTAAGATCTCTGCCGAAATTATCAAGGACAGGTGTTTTACTTCTATCCTGTTTCTTTTCCGAAGAAGCTTTTGAGCCGGGCTGGTTACCTGTCGGCTTTCCGCTGAGAATGTTCATGAGTTCAGATTTTACTGCTTCATAGTTTATATTAAACTGATGAAGTATCTGCGCTGCAAGATTGTCATCTTCTCTTAAAATAGATAAAAGTAAATGCTCAGTTCCGATAATATCGGATTTGAAAATCTTTGCTTCGAGATACGTGATCTTAAGAACTTTCTCTGCTTGTTTTGTAAGCGGTATATTTCCGACAGTCAAAGTGCCGCCTGATTGTCTTACGGTATCTTCAATTGTCTTTTTTATTTTAAAAGCGTCTACTCCGAGATTTTTAAATATTTTGATGGCTATTCCTTCACCCTCTCTTATTATTCCCAGTAGCAGATGCTCCGTCCCGATGTAATCATGCCCGAGACGAATTGCTTCCTCTCTGCTTAATCTGATAACATCCTGAACTCTGCTTGAAAAATTGCTGTCCATTTTTATTCTGATTTAGTTTATTATTTGGGGAATAGTTAATACAAATTTAAATTTGTATTGCCTTAAACACTGAATCTTTTGGATCTTTTTTATTTTTTGAATGATTAAATATATTAAAAAACTTATAAATAATTAATGTATTTATATAATTGTATTAAATAAATTAATTAAGTTTTTTTTAAAAAATTAAATCCAAAAAAAAACCGGAGTAAATTCTCCGGCTTAAAATACTTTTTGAGAATTTACCGAAGTTTATGCTTTCTCAGTTTCTTCTTTTTTACAATACTTATTGAATACATTTGCAATTAAATTAGCAACTGCGTTTGCATCGTTATTCTCAATGTCCATTCTGTTGATCATGTGAACTATCTCACCGTCTTTAAGCATTGCCATTTGAGGTGATGAAGGAGGAAATCCTGTAAAAAAATTTCTTGCTTCAGTTACAGCATCTTTTTCCATTCCTGCGAAAACGGTTACAAGATTATCAGGCATTGCATTATTATTTTTTGCCCATTCTACTGCTATGGATAATCCGGGTCTCGCTTTACCTGCTGCACAGCCACAGACAGAATTTACAAAGATAAAAGTTGTACCGTCTTTGCTTAATTCTGTTTTTACTTCGTCGGATGACATTAATTCTCTGAAACCAATTCCTGTTACTTCTTCGCGCATCGGTTGTACCATTATTGGATCGTACATTTATAATTTTCCTTTCGTGATTTTATTCTTAAATTTATTCGAAATCTGATTAGTAATTTTATTTAGCAAGTTGTTTAACATTCTGTTATAAATAAAAAGTTCATTATTTTAAAAATTTATTGAACCAGTTCTTTCTGAGCTGAACAAGTTCTTTCCTGTGCTTAGTCAGATAATGATCTCCGCCTTTTATAATTTCAAGTTCGCATTTATTTTTATTTTTTTTTAAAAGCTCATACATATCAAGTGAATCCTGATGTGATACTTTGTCATCTCCGGTACCATGTATAAGCAAAATCTCTGTATCTTTATTTATCTTTTCATAAAAATGAACTGCTGATCTTTCCATTTTTCTTTTTTTAAATTCATTTTCATCTTCACTGCCAAACAATTTTTTATAAGCTCTTGCAAGTCCGTCTCTGTCCTGCTCATTTCTTTCAATATCAGCAAGTCCTGAAACTATAACTGCACATTTTATTTTGTCAGTCAGAGTCAATACTTTATAAGTCATCATCCCGCCTCTGCTCCATCCTTCCATGCCGATTTTGGTATTGTCACATTCCGGGAAATCACCGGCAAGTTTCATCAGATTCAAAATATCATTAATGTCTTTTCCTCCGAATTCATCTTTGTCCCTGTATTGTGAAGCCATAACTGTGAATCCCCATGAAGCTATTTCTCCGAACATTCCCTTTGCAATGAACTCATCTATTCTCCCGTCGTTTTCGTGTCCGCCTCTGTTCCAAATTATCAGAGGAAGTTTCGTCTCAGTATTCTTCGGTTTTGCAAAATAACCATTTACTTCAATTCCATCCGAATCATAGGAGATATTATAAACTTCAGTTTCATCAGTGACTTTTTTACCCCAGCCGTTTTCAATAAATCTAAGCTGTTGTGAATTAAGCACGATCTCAGATTTTGATAAGATCATTCAGATTCAGAATTCTCAAAGAGCTTATAATATCCGAGTTTCAGATCAAACTCCTGTCCGGCTTTATACATTTTTTCATTTGGAGAGGGGAGTACATTTTCGATCTGAATCTTTGCCCAGCATCCGCCCTGATAATCAAGAATTTTTGCTTCGTAAAGTTCACTGCCGTCATATTCGACAGTATAGACTTTGCCGACTTCCGGCGCGTTTTTTAAAATGTGTGTATGCTTCATAAAAATAATTTTAGGTGTAATTTAATAATTTGTATTCTTTTATATAAGGCAAAGTTTAAGGAAATTTTTGTTTTAAATTAATAATCTTTAGAGCATTACAAGAATGAATTTATTGGGTTTTGGTTTTCGCACTTCCAATGCGGTTTCGTTAACCTCCCCCCGTCCCCTCCTTTGAAAAGAAAGGAGGGGAGAAGAGCATTTAAACAAAACAATCCCGCAGAGAAAATCTGATCTCTGCGGGATAGTAGTTTTTTTAAATTTTGTTTTTACAATTAGTAATTTGAAATTTGTAATTGAATAAAAATCCCGCAGAGAAAATCTATTCTCTGCGGGACTGAAGAATAAACAAATTACGTATTCGTAATTTGTAATTTGTAATTTGAAATTATTTAACGAGTATCATACGTCTTGTCTGAACAAAG
>DAORRV010000054.1:0-24678 GCA_035443185.1 Ignavibacteria bacterium
TCCAAAACGTTTCGCTGCAAAATTCAAGATTCATTATTTCCTGCTTGCTTTTTTTTAACGACACTCGATAAGAACACTCGAGGGCAGGCTCAAAAGTAACAAAAAAAGTCGCCCGCTGGTAATAAATTGCCTAAATTCTTTTCGAAATTGAAATAAAATATCCAACTCAAAATTTGCTTCGCAAATTTCTCAAACAAGGATATTTTATTCTAACAGTTTCTCAAGAATTCTTAACAGCAATATATTACAGGCGGGATTTTTTAAAAACAAAAAACTTCTAAAATTATTTTTTGATAATTTTTTTAGGAGACTTATGAAGTAAAATTAAACCATCAAAAATACAGATAATATTAAACATTATTCGGTTTTTAAAAAACATTTGGAATAACAATATTAGGTGTGAGATAATATTAAAAACCTGAAATACATTTTTTATAAATAGCAACTGTTTTAAATCTGTGTTTTATTAATTCATTGCTAATCTTTATGTGAATAATTATTTTTGTCAGAAAAAATATCCTTAATGGCAAAAGGTTTTAATGTACTGTTTGTAACCAGCGAAGTTTTTCCGTATTCAAAGACGGGCGGCTTAGCAGACATATCGAATTCCCTTCCACAGGCACTTAACTCATTAGGAAACGACGTTAGAATTGTTTCTCCGAAGTATGGTCAGCTTGATGAAAGAAAATTACAGATTCATGAGATAAAAAGATTAAAAGATCTTAAGATCACTGCTAACGGTAAAGAAACTAAGTTCAGCATAAAATCTTCATTTATCCATGGCAAAAATACCAAAGCTCAGATGTATCTTCTTGAGAGTCAGGACTATTTCAAGAATAAAGGCATTTATCAAAATTCGAAAACAAAAAAAGATTTTCCGAATAATGATGAGCGGTATATATTTTTCTGCAAAGCAGCTATTGAGATCCTTGAGATATTGCAATGGAAACCGGATGTAATTCACTGTAATGACTGGCAGACTGGACTTATACCTGCAATGATAAAAACAATTTACAGTAATAATAATTATTTAAAAGATATAAAGACGCTTTTTACAATTCACAATCTTGCATACCAGGGAAATTTTCCTAAATCCAAATTCAATAAAACCGGTCTGCCCGATTCAGTTTTGACTGAAAAAGGAGGACTTCATTTTGGTCAGTTCAGTTTCTTAAAGACAGGACTAAACTATGCTGATAAAATTTCAACTGTAAGTGAGAGATATGCTGAAGAAATCAGATCAGATAAAGAATTCGGATGCGGTCTGGAAGATGTGCTGAAGGCAAGGAAAAAAGATATGGTCGGGATTCTGAACGGGATTGATTATTCAATATGGAATCCTGTCGTAGATAAGCTTATCCCATACAGATATACATATCAGGAAATTCCTTTGAAATATGAAAACAAGAGGGAGCTACTTGAGAAATATAAAATAGAATATGATGAAGAGATACCGCTGCTTGGAATTATCAGCAGGTTAGTTGATCAGAAAGGTTTTGATCTTATCGAAAAGATACTTCCGGATCTTATGAAAGAAGATGTAAAATTAATTATACTTGGTGAAGGTGAAGAGAAATATCAGAAATTTTTAAAGAATGCAGAGAAGAAATACAAAGGAAAGCTGATAGTAATAATAGGATTTGATGAGACTCTTGCACATCAGATTGAGGCAGCTTCTGATATGTTTCTTATGCCTTCAAAATATGAACCCTGCGGATTGAATCAGATGTATTCGCTCAGATACGGTACTGTACCTGTTGTAAGAAATACCGGCGGTCTTGCAGATACAATAGTGGATTTTAAAAAAGCAAACGGCAACGGATTTCTTTTTAATAAATATGACAGCAATGAATTACTAAAGACTTTACTGACTGCTATAGATCTGTTTAAGAATAATAAATCCAAATGGAATAAACTTCTCAGACAGGGAATGTCACTGGACTTTTCATGGAAGGTATCTGCTAAAAAATATATGAAACTTTACAAGAAAGTTTCCGGAGCGAAATAAAAGATATACTTCGCAAATGAATAAAGCAGTTTTTCTTGACAGGGACGGTACTTTGATTGAAGAAGTAAATTATTTAAAAAAAAAAGAAGAGATCAGTATATATCCCGAAACTATAAAAGCACTTCGGAATTTTAAAAAATCCGGTTATCTTAATATCATCATTACAAACCAGTCCGGCATTGCACGGGGTTATTTCAGCGAAGATGACCTTGATGCAGTTCATATCGAATTAAGGAAAATGCTGACAGCAGACGGACAGGAACTTATAGAAGATATCTATTATTCACCCTTTCATATTGATGGAATTATAGAAAAATTTACTAAAGAAAGTAACTACCGGAAGCCGGCGACTGGAATGATTGAAAGAGCAAAGACTGAGCATGATCTGGATCTGAGTAGTTCTTTTTTTATTGGTGACAGTTATACAGATATGCTTTGTGCTGAAAATGCAGGTATAAAAAAAATCTTGGTCAGGACCGGATATGGTGAAAGAGATTATAAAAAATGTATTGATAATAAAATCATTCCTGATTTTTTTGCCGGAAACATTTATGAGGCATCATTGTATATATTGAATTCCAATTAACAACCAAACAAAAAAAAGTAAAAACTTTTAAATAAAAATATCCTGAATTACAAAAATAAACTTTCAGTATTAATAATATTTTCACTTATAGCTCTTTCTTTGACTTATCAAAGCTGTGAAAACAATCCTAATGACGTCGGACAGGGATTCCTGCCAACGATCGATACTACCGGTCTCAGATTTCTTGATTCTGAAGCTGACACTATGAACATTACAAATCAGAATTACAAATCATATGTTACTGATTTTGTGACAGCAAAATTTATGGTAGGCAGATATCAGGACTATGAATCCAAAACTCTTTTGAAATTTACAAATATCGGAGTTGATTTTGACAGTGCTACAGTTGTATCTTCGATACTGAAATTGAAATATTCAAATTATTTTTTCAAAGATAAAATGGGTAATACAGATTTTGATATTTACCAGGCTCTTGAAAAATTTAATTTTACAACTGTTAAATTTGATTCCATTAATTCTTCAAATATCGGGAATGTTTCACTTGGAAGTTACAGCGGAGTTGTAAATGATTCCCAGTCAATCGATATAACTATTAATAATCAGATAGTTAAAGACTGGCTTGAATATGCAGCCGACACAAATCATGCTGTGAAAAATTACGGAGTACTGCTTCAGCCGCGGATATCTTCTTCCACTATTAAAGGATTTTATTCTTCAAGTAATGGAGTTGAACTTGTACCGTCACTGACAGTAATTTATTCAAAAAATAATGTACTGGATACTTTACTACTGGACTTTACTGAATTTGCTTCTATGTCTGATGCACCTGCTTCGGTTATTCCGGCAGAGCATTTTCTTCTGCAAAACGGCGTTGCTTACAGAAACATAATGAATTTTGATCTGTCAAAACTTCCGCCAAACGTTATTATAAATAATGCAACACTTGAATTTACTTTAGATAATTCTCTTTCATACATTACAGATGAAACCGATAAAAGTATCGTGATTGGAATGGTGATTGACAGTGTAACAAAAACTGACAGCATATTTACACCTGCATTTCTTTCCGACACTATAGTATATTCTATAAGTTTAAACTCAGTATTTCAAAGATGGAACTCCGGCGTAATGCCAAATCTTGGAATTACTTTGAAGAATGCTTTTGAAGTTCAGAACCTTGATAACTTTGCAATCTATTCCTCTGCATATTCTGACCCAACTAAACGGCCGAGATTAAAAATCACTTATACACCTAGACTACAATGAGAAAATTATTAATCATACTGGCATTACTTTCGCTTTTTTCAAAACCTTCTTTTTCACAGGTTGAAATTGCCGGAGGATCTCCATATTCTTTATTTGGAATCGGTGATATACTTTATTTTACAAGTCAGAGAACTTACGGGATGGGAATAACCGGCGTATCGCTTCTTGGAAATTATGTTAATAATCTGAATCCTGCAACTGTAACAAGAATAAATGCTACTACAATAAATCTGAATTTTAATTATGGATTCCTTAAATCTAAAAGCAGTACTTCCGTTAACAATGTTTCAAATGGAGATCTGCTGGGAATTAATATCGGCATTCCATTTGATCAGAGCAGAGGCTGGGTAATGACTCTCGGATTTAATCCATACAGTGACGTAAATTATAATGTAGGATTAAACGGCAATATCGGTGGTCAGAATTATACTCAAAATTATTCAGGCACAGGAGGTCTTTCAAGGATAAATGTTGGAATGGCATACAGCTTCTTAAACGAAATAAATGTAGGTCTTGAATATAATTTTTCATTTGGTGAAATAAAAAATCAGAACAATATAGATTTTACAAATGCGAATTATGTTGATACAAAAATAAACACTCAGACTGATTTTCAGAAGTCATTTTTAAAAGGTGGCTTTGTATTGGAGTTAGGGAAAATTTTAAGAATTATAAGTGTCAGATCTCTTACAATGGGATTTGTATTTCAGTCAGGTCTTAATCTGAATTCATCTGAAAGCGAGATATACAGTAACTCGATAAGTAATGATACTATCAGCCTTAATGAAGGTCAGATAGAAATACCGAATACTTATGGAGTCGGGTTTTCAAATACTTTTAACAACAGATTTACTGTAAGTACTGACCTCCTTTATCAGGACTGGAGTAATTACAGAATTTATGGTGAGGCTGTGGAAGGATTTCAGAAATCGTACAGAGCAGGACTTGGCGTTGAATTTCTGCCAAGCGAAACTAATATTAGCTTCTGGGGCAGGAATGCTTACAGAATAGGTGCGTTTTATCAAACTTCATATTACAAAGTAAATGATCAGAGCATTAATACATTAGGATTCAGAGCCGGTATAAATATTCCTATCAGCAGATATAACTCACTGGATTTTGCAGCTAACTATTCATTCAGAGGTGAAACAGAAAACGGACTTGTAAAGGATGAGTTCCTTAATTTCACTGCCGGTGTAAACTTTGGAGAACTCTGGTTCATCAGACCAAAAGACGAAGACAGATAATTTCAAACAGAATTTTTACAAAAAAATAAGTATAAAATGGAAACTAATACTGCTAATAATATCAGACATGAACTTCACGAATACGATAAAGAAATTTATGATGCAATAAATAAAGAGACACTTCGTCAGGCAGAGAAACTTGAATTAATAGCTTCAGAAAATTTTGTATCAAAAGCTGTGATACAGGCGATCGGATCTGTTTTGACAAATAAATATGCGGAAGGATATCCGGGTAAAAGATATTATGGCGGTTGTGAATTTGTAGATATAGCAGAGGATCTTGCCCGTGACAGAGCTAAGGAATTATTCGGAGCTGAGTATGTAAACGTGCAGCCGCATTCAGGAAGTCAGGCTAACATGGCAGTTTATTTTACACTTGTAAAGCCCGGAGATAAAGTAATGGGAATGGATCTTTCTCACGGTGGTCATCTTACACACGGATCACCTGTTAATTTTTCAGGACAGCTCTATGATTTTACGCAATACGGAATTAATCCCGAAACGGAATTACTGGATTATGATCTGATCGAACAGGTTGCAGTAAAGGAAAAGCCAAAGATGATAACTGTTGGTGCCAGTGCTTATTCAAGAAATATTGATTATAAAAAATTCAGAGAAATAGCAGATAAGATCAATGCATTCCTTTGGGCTGACATTGCACATCCTGCAGGACTCATTGCAAAAAAATTATTGAATGATCCTATACCATATTGTCATATAGTAACAACTACTACTCACAAAACTCTGCGTGGTCCTAGAGGCGGCATGATTATGATCGGAAAAGATTTTGAAAATCCTTTTGGCAAAGTAGCTCCGAAATCCGGAAGGATAAAAATGATGAGTGAACTTATTGACTCAATGGTAATGCCCGGTATTCAGGGCGGTCCGCTTATGCACATTATAGCAGCTAAAGCTGTAGCATTTAAGGAAGCATTGGAAGATGATTTTAAAACTTATTGTGAACAAGTTATAAAGAATGCTCAGGCATTTGCAAATAAGCTTATTGCAATGGATTACAAAGTTATTTCAGGCGGTACAGATAATCATTTGATGCTAGTGGATCTGAGAAATAAAAACATATCGGGAAAAGCCGCAGAAGAAGCTCTTGACCATGTTGGTATTACCTGTAATAAAAATTCAGTTCCGTTTGATGATAAAAGTCCGCTCGTTACAAGTGGTATAAGAATCGGAACACCTGCTCTAACCACCAGAGGAATGAACGAAAACGATATGGAACAAATAGCATTGATGATCGATAAAATTATTTCCGATCCAAAAAATGAAGATGTAAAAAAAGATGTAAGTGAAGAGGTCAGTTCACTTACTTCAAAGTTTAAACTCTATGACGATATTCAAACCGGTTAATCTGATAAATTAATATGATCACCGATCCTCAAAATGATCAGGAAAATACGGACAGCGGAAATGGTCCTGATGAGATGTCATTTCTTGAACATCTCGAAGAATTAAGGTGGAGAATAATAAAATCTGCTATCGGTGTAATTATTGCTTCAATAGTTGTCGGAATATTTATAAACTGGATCATGGATAATGTCTTGCTGATGCCTGCCACAAAAACGAATCCTCCTTTGAAGTTACAGAATATAAAACCTTTCGGACAGTTTACTCTATATATGGAAGTGATAATTTTCGGTGGTATTATATTAAGTATTCCGAATTTGATCTATCAGTTCTGGAAATTCATAGAGCCGGCTTTGAATCCGGGTGAAGGCAGATACATTAAAAGCATTGTTATCTTTTCAAGTTTCTGTTTTATTGCAGGAAATCTGTTTGCATATTTTGTATTGCTTCCGAGTGCTTTAGAATTTTTTGCTTCGTTCGGCTCGTCAATTATTGACAATATAATTGCAATAGATGAATATTTTAGTTTTGTAATTTCTACAATACTTGCAGCCGGGCTGGTATTTGAACTGCCGATGATCTCATTTTTTTTATCAAAGGTTGGAATACTTAAACCTGAGTTTATGAGAAAATACAGAAAGCATGCAATTATTTTAATACTTCTCGCTGCAGGTATACTGACACCGAGTCCTGACGTTACGAGTCAGATTCTGCTTGCCGGACCATTATTTATTTTATATGAGATCAGCATTTTTATCTGTAAATTTTCACAAAAGAAAAAACCTGCAGGAGAGAATCCCGCTTAATAAATAAATTTTTTGATTTGAATCTCAAGACAATTTCCAGGCCTGTACAAAAAGAATTAGATATCTTTGATAAAAAATTTTCAGCATCTCTGAAATCCAAAGTTGCTCTGATCGATCTCATTACGAAATACATTCTAAAGCAGAAGGGAAAAAAGATTAGACCGGTACTGGTTTTGCTTTCAGCAAAGCTGTGCGGTGAAATAAATGAAAGATCATATATTGCTGCGAATTTAGTAGAGCTTCTTCATACAGCTACGCTTATCCATGACGATGTAGTGGATGATGCAAAAACAAGAAGAGGTATTGCATCTCTAAATGCCGTCTGGAAAAATAAAGCATCCGTACTTATCGGAGACTATCTTCTTTCTAAAGGACTTTTGACAGCAATTGACAACAAAGAATTTGAATTTCTTAAGCTGACATCAGAAGCTGTAAAAAGTATGAGTGAAGGTGAACTGCTGCAGATTCAGAAAGCGAGAAATTTTGATGCTACTGAAGAAACATATTTCCGGATCATCTCTGATAAAACAGCTTCACTTATCAAGACATGCTGCAAACTCGGAGCCATGAGCACTGCCGAAAATAAAGATATGGTTGATAAGCTTGGTGTTTATGGTGAGAATATAGGAATTGCATTTCAGCTCACGGATGACATTCTTGATTATACAGGCAGGAAAAAATTGCTTGGCAAATCAACAGGTAATGATCTGAAGGAAAAAAAATTCACTCTGCCTCTTATCATTTCACTGAAAAATGCTCCATCAAAAAAGTCGAGTGAAATTATGAAATTAATTAAAAGTGATTCGACAAAAAAATTTGACAGAGTATATGATTTTGTTATTGAATTTGGAGGAATAGATTATACAATTGCAAAAGCAAAAGAACATTCAAAAACTGCTGTTGATTCTCTTAATACTTTTGATGACTGTGAAGCAAAAAATTCTCTGACTGAATTTGCTGAAATAATCAGTGGCAGGGAATTCTAAATAGCAAATTTTACTGAGCGTTTTTATACATTTCTTCAATTTCCTTTTCATATAATTTTCCGACAACATTCCTTTTTACTTTCATAGTAGGTGTAAGCTCGCCACTTTCGATAGTGAAGGGTTTTTCCAATAAAGTGATTTTTCTGATACGTTCGTAATTTGCCAGATCTTTCTGTACTGTATCAATTTCTTTTTGAATTAATTTTATCAGTTTTGTATCCTTTAAAAGTTCAGAATATTTATTATTAGAAATTTCGTTCTTTTTTGCAAAGGAAATCAGTTCATTTTTATCAGGTACGATCAGTGCTGATACATACATTCTTTCATTTCCAATGACTAAAATATTTTCGATGAAATCCAGATGCGATACAATTTCTTCAATCTGTGTAGGAGAAATATATTTCCCTCCCGAGGATTTGAACAGTGATTTTTTTCTGTCAGTGATCTTTAGAAAACCTTCGCTGTCAAGCTCTCCAATATCACCGGTATAAAGCCAGCCGTCTTTTATAGTTTCTGAAGTAGAGTTTTCATCCTTATAATAACCTTCCATTACAAGATCTCCTTTGACTGTAATTTCATTTTCATCTGTAAAACGTAATTGCACACCGTTCAAAATTTTACCAACAGTGCCGTATCGATTGTCATCAGGATGATTTACAGCGATGACGGGTGAAGTCTCTGTAAGTCCATATCCTTCTAAAACCATCAGACCGATCCGGTCAAAGAATTCGCCAATATTTTTATTCAAAGCTCCACCGCCGGATACAAAAAATCTAATATAATTACCGGTTTTATCTCTGATCTTTTTGTAAACTAATCTGTCAGCGATTTTCCATTTAATACTTTTTTTAGAAATGGATTTATCTTTTGCAATTTCTACTGCCCAGAGAAATATCTTTTTCTGAAAATCACTTTTCATTGACTCCGGACTTTTCATAAGCCTGTTATAGATCTTATCAAGAAGGCGCGGTACTGTAATTACAATTGTCGGCTTTACTTCTTTGAGCTGAATAGAAAGCGTATCAATATTCTGTGCAAAATAAATTTCCGCTCCCGAAAAAAAAGCAAGATAGTAACCGGCTACTCTTTCATAGCCGTGTGAATATGGAAGGTAAGAAAGAAATCTGTCTGATTCATTAATCGTCAATACTTCCATGCATGCCTGAATATTACTGCTTAGATTTTTATTAGAAAGCATAACGCCTTTTGGAATTCCAGTTGTACCTGAAGTGTAAATTATTGTAACGAGATCATGAAGTTTTATATGAGCAGAAACAGATCTTAGAAAATCAATTATTTCTTTTGTAGAAGTATTTACATTTGCATCAATAATTTCGGAAAAATTTTTTACAGGTTCAGAAGAATATTTATTTGTATCTGTTTCATTAAAGACAATTATTTTTTCTAAAGAGGGCAGGTTATTTTTCTGAGCAATTATTTTTTCCAGCAAATGAGAATTTGAAACAAAACATATCTTTGCGAAACTGTCTTTTAAAATATACTCCATTTGACTGCCTGATATTGAAGTATAGACCGGTACAGAAATGACATTCATGAATATACATGCAAAATCTACAGCAGCCCATTCTGTACGGTTTTCTGAAATAATTGCAATCCTGTCTCCTTTAGAAATTCCTTCTGATCTGAAGTATAAAGTTACTTTGTAAATATCATTTAAAAACTCTCCAAAGGTTTTTGGGATATATTCATCATCTATTTTTGTATAGAAAATGTTTTTATCAGGATTCAGTTTGCTGGCCTTATCAAAAAACATCTCATAAAGAGTACTTTTCATTTATTTATTCTATGTGATTTTTTTGAGAAAATTCCACTTTTTATTTTTTTATTTTTATCTGTGACGTAATGACCATTGAATATTTAAATATAATACAAAAACAAAGAAACCGAGTTAATATATACTTGATTGTTTTAAATCAAAATACTAATTTGAATCTAAAATATTCCGAAATAAAATTATATTTACGAAAGGAAAATCCATGAAAAGAACCATACTTTTTTTACTCATTATAGTATCGTTATTCATCTTAAATGATTTGAACGCACAAACAAGTAAAACTTATTATACTTATTCCAAACCTTCCTGGACGGTTGGTTTTGGTCCTGCCTGGAATCTTGCAACAAATGATGCCTACGGCAGAGCAAATTACAGTACCAATGCTCAGGTATTTAAGGACAATTACGGAATGAGATGGGGATGGGGCGGATATATTTTTGGGAAATATTCTCCCGGTAAAACTAAAGCAGACAGAATATTCCTTGGTTTTGATTATAAAGGAATGACCAATACAGATTTTGAATCCGGTGCAAATAAAACAAGTTTTGATATTATTACTTTTGATGCTGGTTATGAATATGTTTTTCGTCCAGGCAGTAACAGCAGATTCTGGAGTTATTATGGTTTGGGTTTAACAGGTAACCTTATTTCAGGTGAGTTTCTTCCACAAACTGCAACAGCAACAAGTATAAAAAGGAATTTAGAGTCAACTTTCAGAGTCGGTATGGAAATTAAAGCAGGTCTGGAATTTGTTCTGAACAACTCAAAAAGAAATCTTGGTATTAATATTGGCGGCAGATATAATCTTACAAACCTATTTAATGCAGATAATGCATTGCCGACAGCAGGTCAGACAGATAATTTTAATCTTAATGACGGCGGAGAAGCCGGCGGTCCAGGATTTAAAAGATATATCGGAATTTTTAGTTTGGATGTAGGGTTGAACATTTACCCTGACGTAAAAAAAACCAAAAGATAAATTTAAATTATTATTAATCAACCAAATCTCAAACACATAAAGATATTTTACTTATTAGGTTAATTTAATTTTATTTCATTAAGATCATCAAAAATAATAAGTATATATTCGCAGTAATATTAATCAGTATTACTGCGATTTTTTTCTATTCATGCGAAAGCGATGATAACAGCGTTATAGACCCATCTATTTCCGCTCCTTTATTATCAAATGTTTATATTTCAAAAGATTCAGTTTTTACAACTTCAGCAAATCCGGATATTTCATTTTTCACATCTATACAGGTAAATCAAAATGGAGGTCCTGCACTTGATTATATGAACTGTAGTGTCAAAGATCCATCAGGAAATATAATTGCAACAATTGCAATGTCAGATAATGGAGTGTTACCTGACACAACTGCCGGTGATGGTAAATACAGTGCTGCTGTGAATGTCAATAATATCAGTTGTCTGTTAGTTGGAAATTACGCAATAGATTATCTTGCTTTAAATACTTCCGGGCTTTACAGTAATCAGATCGTTTCAGATATAATTGTTATAAATTCAGCAAACATGCCACCGGTAATTACCGGTACAAATCTACCGGATAGTGTAATCAGGCCGTTACCCGGAGATTCTCTTTTACTTACAATATCTGTAAACGTAAATGACCCTGACGGGATTTGCGATCTGAAAGATGTTACTTTTGTAACTGTCAGACCTAACGGAGTTACTTTCCCACCAATTCCAATGTCAGATAATGGTAATGGTGAATTCCTTTTTTCAAACTATGTTTCCTACAGCACCGACCCGACATCTTACGGGTATTTTAAATATACATTTACAGCAAAGGACAGATCTAATATAGAAAGCATTCCTGTCACAGACAGTATTAAATTTGTATTGCCACAATGAAGACAATTATTTTAATATTATTGTTATTTGTAAATATTTCTTTCGCACAGAATATACACAAAGCTGAAGATTTTGAACTAATTCCGTTTGGAAAAGATTTTTCATCACAGTTAAGAAGTAATCCTCTATTTCTTAATCAGATAGTTGTACCAAATAATTCTACTACTCCAATTAGTAATTTTATAACAGATATTTTATTAAATGGTGATACTGTCTGGTTTGGAACAGGCAGCGGTTTAATGAGAACTATCGATAACTTCAAAAGCTTTCAGAATTATTACGGACTGGCTCCGTTTGGAACAGACGATATTGCAGGTTTTAATCTTAACAGAAATGTGCTCGCAGCATCCACTGCAGTGAGTCAGGAGATCAACGGTGAGTCCGTTCCGACAGGTACAGGAATTAAAGTCTCCACAGATTATGGACTTAACTGGTCTGCATATCCGCAGCCTACTGATTCACAAAGCGATTCGACGATTGTTTATGGCTCAAATACAATTTATGCTTTACCGGTGACAGTAACTCAACAAAATCTTACTTACGATATTGCCATCACAAAAACTCAAAACGACCCTTCGAATTATACGATCTGGATTTGTTCATTTGCAGGCGGACTTAGAAAAAGTACAGATTACGGAGCTACATGGATCAGAGTACTTCTGCCTCCTGATGATCTTGACAGCATTAATGTAAATGATACAGGATATACTTTTACTTTAAATCCAAGAGATAATTTAAATCAGAGAGTATTTACTATTGCAGCAGTAGATGATTCTACTTTATATGTAGGTACCGCAGGCGGAATAAATGTGTCAAATAGCTGGGGAGTGAACTGGAGAAACTATAAATTTCAAAATACAAACCCTAATGCAAACAATAACGGAATTTCAGGAAATTTTGTAGTGAGTCTAGATGTACAGAAATATGACGGTAATACAATAGTCTGGGGAGCTACACTTAAGGCGGAATTTGCAAATGAATTTGATGCACTTAGTTATACTAGCAACGGAGGTGCAAACTGGAATAATACTTTATCCGGAAATAAACCAAACGGAATATCCTTTTACAGAAATATTGTTTACGGATATACGAATAGCGGATTATGGAGAAGTGAATTCGGAAATTTCAACTGGGCAAAGGCCGGTGTCATTTATGACGAAAGAACTAAAGACCAGTTGAGGACTTCACAGTTTTATGCTGGTAATCATATTGGTGATACACTTTTTATCGGAAGTGCAGATGGATTACTACAGACACAGGAGCTTGGACAGCCGTGGATCGGGCAGTGGACAATTTACAGATCAGTTACAAACATTGATCTGTCTTCAGAACTGCTGACTTATGCAGCTCCAAATCCTTTTTCACCGGATGATGAAGTAACAAGAATTTATTACAAAAGTCCTTCAACCACTTCAAAAGTCACTATTAAAGTTTTTGATTTCGGAATGAATCCTGTAAGGACAATAATTCAGAATGCAACAAGAACAGGAACGGAAGTTCTTTATACATCATGGAATGGAAGAAATGATAATAATCAGAGAATTGCAAACGGTGTATATTTTTATAGAGTAGAGATAAATGATGATGATCCTGTATGGGGAAAAGTAATTTTACTTGAATAAAAAACAGAGTAGAAAATATTTTATTTGAAAAAATATATTTTAATATTGGTTTTTACGGCAATTGGATTTCAGCACGCTGACGCGCAGCTTGGAAGTTATGCCGGTGCTTTTTCCAGATTAGGATTTGGAGCACGGGGTATGGCTATGGGAAATGCAGTTTCTTCGGATATATTCGGAGATATAAGCGGTATCTACAATCCGGCACTGGCTACTTTTCAGAATGACGGTAAAGTTGATCTTGGTTATACTTTTCTTAGCTTTGACAGGAAGCTGAACTTTGTCGGTTACACACAGAAATTTAAATTGCCAAATCAAAAAGAGGGTGGAGCGGGAATTACAGTTGCATGGATAAATGCAGGTGTGAATGATATTGACGGAAGAGATAATGATACGAGACAGATAGGAATGTTCTCAACTTTTGAAAATGAATTCTATTTAGGTACTTCATTTATTTTATCAGATCAGTTATCACTTGGTGTTGGATTTAAATTATACTATGCAAAACTTTTTGATGATATTACCACATCTTCATTTGCAATAGATTTTGGAGGTATTTATAAAGCGGGTAATAATCTGGTATTTGGTCTGACAATCAGAGATCTTGGTGCAAAATATGAATGGCAGACGACTTCTATTTATGGAGCTAACGGAAATTCAACCGAGGATAAATTTCCTAAACAAGTAGAGCTAAGCGGAACCTATCTTCTTCCAAAAGATTTCGGAATCGTTTCTCTTGGGTTTGTTCAATATCTTAATCCTAAACCCGAAACAAATTTAGATGAAACTTCAGGTTCCAGTTCAGATAATACCGTTTTACGATTTGGAATTGAAACAAACATTATAAAACAAGTTAAGCTTAGAGCCGGTCTTGACAGAATAGATTTTTCCACTTCTGATTTTTCAGGAAATCTGGAACCAACATTCGGTTTTGGGCTTGATAAAAATTTTTCAAAAACCATTAATCTCGGTGTAGATTATTCAGTTCAGCTTGAGCCATTTTCTCACGACCTGATACAAAACATCGGACTAGTTTTTAAATTTAAGTAAACATGAAATATCTAAAATTAATAATATCAGTTTTCATAATCACACCGTGTTTTTTTTCTGATTCATATTCTCAAAATGACGGTACAGCAAATACCGGTTTGTCATTTTTGAAAACAGGTATCAGCGCAAGAGCTCTTGCTATGGGTGAAGCATATTCTTCAGTAACTGATGACGCATCGGCTTATTTTTATAATCCGGCACGGCTGCAGTTTGGTGAAAAGAATAATATTCTTCTGATGCATAATTCTTTAGGACAGGACCAGCTTTCAGAATATATTGCAGTTAAATTTCCATTAAGTGAAAAGTTCTTTATGGGAGTTGGATTTTATACTACCAGTGTAAGTGATGTTGAAGTCAGGAATATACCCGGAGCTGTACTTGAAACATTTGATTCGAGAAATCTTTCCACTGGAGTTTCATTCAGTTATTCTGTGAATAAAGAAATTTCGATCGGACTTACTACTAAACTAATCTATGAAAAAATTTATGTGGATGAAGCATCAGGAGTTGGTTTTGATATTGGTACTAACTATACTAAAAACAATCTGAACTTTGCCTTTGTAATTTCAAATCTCGGATCTGTAAATGAACTTCAGACACAAAGCACTAAGCTGCCTTCATCATTTCGTATCGGAGGAAGTTACAAATTTAAGCAAAAGGATTTTGACTTTGATCTTGCTCTCGAAGGATTTAAAATTATGGATGGTGGTTTGTTTCATATCCTTACAGGCGGAGAAGCAGGTTACAAGGACATGGTCTTTTTAAGATTGGGCTATCAGTCTAATTATGAAAATAAAGGTCTTACAACAGGTTTAGGCTTTAAATACAAAGCTTTGAATGTTGATTATGCTTTTATTCCGTCCGTTGATGGATTCGGTACTGGAAATTCTTTTTCACTGGGGATAAATTTCTGATCTTCTCTAAAGTGAATTCATGTCTTCTTTATATTTCAAATTAAATAAGTTTTTAGAAAACGGAGGTAATCTTTACAAAGTTTTTTTCGTCCTCTCCATTCTTTTAATAATCTTCAAATTACATTCACTTTTAACTACCGATATTCAGCCGTGGGATGAAGGCATGTATGCAACCCGGCTGCTGTCAATTCATGTCAACGGCGATTTCTTTGATCAGTATTCTCATTCAGTTGGTAAATTTTATTCCGCTTCACACCCGCCTCTGCTCATCTGGGCAGGATATTTTGCTACTCTTATTTTCGGTGTAAATGCTGTAGTACTGAAATCACTGATCTTCATTCTTTCTCTTCTGAGTATTCTTCTGATTCTTTTGATAGGAAAAGAATTGTTCTCTCTAAAGATTGCTTTTTATTCAGCAATAATATTCTGCAGCAATATTATATTTTCTGTATTCTCCCAAAGGTTTCAGTTTGATATTTCATATACTTTTTTAATTCTGCTGTCATTTTATTTTCTGCTTCTTTTTAATAAAACTGAAAAGTATAAATATATAATCTATCTGGGAATTACTTTCGGTGCATGTCTGATGGTAAAGATACTGGTTGGATTTTATATTCCGATTGTAATTGGTATATCATATTATTTTATCAAAGATAAAACAAATTTTAAAATTAAAGATCTATTTGTCCTCACTCTGATTGGGATTTTGATTGCGATGCCCTGGCATATTTATATGCTTTCAACATACGGCGGTGAATTCACAGACTATTTTTTTAAGTTTCATGTTTATGACAGAGCATTTATTGGTGTTGAGAACAGCGTTAAACCTTCAGGGATATTCTATCATGTGAATTATATGTTGACTATAATTCCATACAGCATCCTGATCGTATTTAGTTTTGTAAAGGATCTGATTGACAGAAAAAATCTTGACTGGAAAAAAATATTTATATGGATCTGGTTTCTTTCCGGAATGCTTATACTTGCTTTATTTAAAACTAAACTCGAAGTATATATCCTGCTGATACTTCCTCCGGGCTGTTATATTATTTCGCTTTTTATAAATTCTATTGAGACAGAAAAGTTTTATATAAAAGCTTTGTCTGTAACATTTGTACTTTTAAATTTTTTATGGTTTGCGACAGAAGATATCAGACCATTTTTGAAAGATTACTTTTTACGGCAGGACTTGCTTATGACTGGCTTGATTTTTATTCTCTTACTTATTTTTTTATATTACTCAGGAAGATTCATCGCACGTAGATTTGATCTTAAAAATACGTATTGTATTTTTGTACTTATATTCTTTTTATCTATAAATATATTTTATTTATTCAAGATACCTGAGTGGGAAAATAAATTTCAGTTAACAGAGATAAAGGAAACAATTGAAAAAAGCGGTAAAAAGAATATTGTGTATGTTGCAACAAATTTCAGACATAACCCGCAGTTCAGTTTTTACTTTAACGGTCTGGATTTGAACTGGGATAATCCTGAGTATAAATTTGAGCTTATTGATAATAAAGACGGATTGGGAATGGTCAAAGATAAATTAAGTTCTTTAAAAAGAAATGAGTATATGATCATAGTAGAAAAAGATTATATTAACAGAGCAGATTATCCGGACTCACAGCTTTTTGTACCCGGTGATCATAAATTATTGTTAAAAAGAAACGGATATGAACTTTATGAAAACTGATCAATGATAGAAACCATTAGGGTAAATAACATTGAAAACAATAATGAATGGTCTGAGTTTCTAAGGAATCAGTACAATCTTTTTTTTGATCACAGATTTAATTCATACAATGATGTTTTCAAGAAAAATATTAAATGGCATCACCTGATGTTTAGAATTAAAGGAACAAACAGGGTTGTGGCGATAATGACAGGTTGTGAAAAAATTAAAGAAGATGGAAGTAAAACTTTTGTGTCTTGTGACGGCGTAAGTTATGGTGGATTTCTCTGGAAATTAAAATCAGATCTGATCACTTATTTTGATGTATTAAAAAGTTTTAAAGTGTATATGGCTGAAAATGAATTTAGAGAATGCGTAATAAGAAACCCGCCGTTTAGATATAATAACATTCCGAATGAAGAAACTGATTATGCATTGATAAAAGAAGGATTCAAAGTATCTAATATTTCACTTACTAATATTATTGATATAAACGAATTTGATTTTAAGAAAATATCCGGTCCCAAAAAAAGATCAATAAAAAAATCATCTTCTGTGCTGGAGTTTGATATTTTAAACGATGTATCTGACGAAAATAAGCTGAAAGAATTTTATGATATACTCCAGAAGAACAGGGAGCTTAAAAATGTTAAGCCGACTCATTCGTTAAAAGAATTATTCTATCTTAAAAATAAATTATCAGATGAACTCATTTTTTTTACAGCAAAAATTGATTCAGAAATAGCTGCTGTGTGTGTGCTTTTCAGAATAAACAGTGACATGATCCTGAATTTTTATCTGGCGGGAGATGAGAAGTTCAAGATGAACAGGGTATCTGAATACCTTTTGTATAAATCAATAGAATGGTCAAAAGAAAACGGATGTAAATTTTATGATATTGGAACTTCCGATATGGACGGAAAACTTCTCGAAGGACTTTATGCATTTAAGAAAAAATTTCTGGCGCACGGCTTTTTAAGAAAAACCTATGAATTAAAAATCAAATAACTAAATTGAATATAAAAAATAAAAAAATTCTGTTGACAGGCGGAGCCGGATTTATTGGCAGCACACTTGTGTCAAAACTTGTAAAGGAAAATGAAATAACTATCCTTGATAATTTTTCAAGGGATTCAATCAAATACAAAAACATAACTTCAAAAAATTTAACAGTAATAGAAGAAGACGTATTGAATTTTGAAGCTTTAAAAAAGACCTGTGAAAATTTCAAACCTCAGATTGTCATACATCTTGCTGCTGTCGCAGGGATTGATACTGTGATCATTGATCCTGTGAAAACACTCGATGTAAATATTAACGGTACTTTTAATCTGATGAAAGCATTGGAGAAATATTCGAACCGGTTGGAAAGAATTCTTGACTTTTCTACAAGTGAAGTGCTTGGAGCCTATGCATATAAATCCACCGAGAAATCCCATACAAACTTTGCACCTGTCGGAGAAGCCCGTTGGACATACTCTATCAGTAAAGTAGCAGGTGAACATATTGTCCACAGCTTTTTTAAAAAATTCGGTTATCCGGTTGTGACAATTCGTCCATTTAACATTTACGGACCGGGTCAGGTTGGTGAAGGTGCCATACAGATATTTATAAAGAATGTTGTTAATAACAAAGACATTGAAATTCACGGGGACGGAGATCAGATCAGGTCTTGGTGCTATATCGATGATATGGTAAATGGAATCGAACTTTGTATTACTAATAAAAAAGCAATCGGAGAAGTATTTAACATTGGTAATCCTAAAGGTACAATCACAATATCTTCTTTAGCCGAGAAAATAGTTTCAATATGTAAATCAAAATCGAAAATAATTTATACCCCCAAAAATTATGTAGATGTCGAACTGAGAATCCCAAGCATTGAAAAAGCAAAAGATCTTCTTGGCTTTAATCCCGTAGTCGATCTGAATGAAGGAATAAAAAGAACTTTCAACTGGTATAAAAAAAATATCTGATGAATTATTTTTATCTGGCACATTCCGTGATGAGTCTTGACTGTCTTAAGGATCTTGTGTCAAAAAATTATTCACCCGCACTTGTTATCATTCATAAAAGCCGTGACAGGAAAAAGCTCTCTGAAAGTTTTTATAGTCCCATGATAGAATTCTGCAGATCAAAAAATATAGAACTTATCGAAACAGAGGATATAAATAATTTAAAAAAGAGAATTGAAAATTTTAAAACAGGTATCTGTGTAGGATTTATGGATATTCTGAATAAAGATTTTTTCGAAATTCCTGAAAACGGTATATTGAATTTGCACAGCGGTAAGCTGCCCGAATACAGAGGCAGAGCACCTATAAGCAGAAGTATAATGAATGGAGAAAAATACGTTACAGTTTCCGTTCATAAAATAGATGAAGGAGTTGACTCTGGTGATATCTGCAAAGAATTAAAAATTGAGATTGCTGAAGAAGATGATGTTAATACTATTTATAAAAAATGTTCAGAATCTGCATCTGTTATTCTTGTAGATTGTCTGAATGAATTAAAAGGGGGTAAACTCGAATTTCATAAACAGGAATCTGATGAGAGGGCGAACAAAATTATAAATAATGAAGAAAGAAAAATTAACTGGGAAAATAATGCAGTTATAAATTACAATAAGATCAGAGCTTTGACAGCACCATATCCATGTGCATATTCTATTTTTAAAGGAAGTGAATATTTATTTTTAAAAGCAAAAACTTCTGATGAATTTAATGATGAGAATTTACAGTCTGGAACAGTTGTAAAGGTTTCTGATAATGAAATAGTTATCAAAAGCGGAAACGGGTTTCTCAGGATATTTAAAGTAACAGACGAGAATCTTAATGAAGTAAATTTTAAAGAACTATTTAATGAAGGAGATATATTCGAATGAAAATTATAGATGCACATATTCATATAGGAAAGTGGAGTGACATATTTTTCAACTATACTTCTACCATTGAGCAGGCAGTTGACGTAATGAAAAAGTCAGGTGTCGAAGCTGCTCTTTGTATGCCTGCTGATTCTACTTCCAATGATGAGCTTTTCAATATGATTAAAGATTCAGATTTTAAATTTTATTATAATGCATGGATAGATCCGTCTGACAAAGAGCTTGACAATTTCCTTGATAAAAATCTGAATGAAATTTCTGCATTCAAAATTCATCCTTCCATTCAAAGATTAAAAATAACTGATCTTTCATTTAAGAAATATCTTCAAATGGCATCAGATGCCGGTAAACCGGTAATTGTTCACTGCGGAAGGTGGCAGGAAATGGCAGGTTTTAAAATTGCTCTTGAGGCTGCTGTGAAATTTCCTGAGCTGAAACTGATACTGGCCCATATGGGCGGTGATCAGCCGTCTTTATATCTCGAATGTGCTGAAGTTATAAATGACTCCAAATATAAAAATGTATATCTCGGTACGGAATCTGTGCGCGAATTTTATTTCATGGATCTTGCGGTAAAAAAAGCAGGAGCGGAAAAAGTGATCTTTGGAAGTGATTACAATCTGGGTCTTCCTCTTACTTATATTCCAATAGTCGAAAGTCTGAATATTTCTCATGAAGAAAAAGAGATGATCTTTAACGGAAATATTCTAAAACTGTTAAGTTAATTTTCTTTTTTAAAAAATTAAAAACCTTCAGGAAAAATAAACAAGCCGTCCCCGTCACTAATTATTTCGATGATCTCTGTTACAGCGTCTATATTTAGTTCACCGTAAATATGCGGAAATAAATAATTATTATTTTCTGAATCTTCCCATATGATCTCACTTAATACTTTACTCTGATCTATAAAAAGCAAAAGTACAATTTTTTCTTTACTGAAAAATTTAAGTGTAGATGACCTTACTTTATCTTTAGGTGAACAATGAATAAATCCTTCATCTTCAAGTGAAAGAGTTTTATAAGTTTTATTCTTCTTATGTTTATCCCAGTGATCTATTGTAGTTATATGATAAATTAATTCCATTAATCTTTTATTATTTTTATAATTTTTTTGCAATGATATCAAAAACGTGCCAGTGTTTCATTTCGCCGGTAGTTGTCTTGTCATCTTTTTCAATCTCTTCAAAGAGTTCAATTTCCATTCCTTCAAGTCTTTCTAATGCCTGATCTTTAGTATGTCTCACCAGATCCCATTCATCACGGTCTCCGAAGAACTGACCAGAGAATCTTCCATTTCTCCTTAGTGAATCAACAATGTTTATCCATACTTTATCGAAATGATTTGCCGGGCAAAAGGGTAATGAATAGTTAGCATAGATAAAGGTGGTCTTTTTCCAGGTAATTTTCTCAAAAGATACTGCCTGAATATCTAAGTTATTTTTATGTTTGGTCTTAAGATCATCTAACATTATTTTAACTTTTTTATTCTTGTCTGTGGCAGTTACACTCCATCCTTTTCTGAGTAACTCTCTGGTCTCATGACCGTTACCACATCCGAGATCAAATGCATGACCGGAATATATTTTATCTTTTTTAAAAAGATCAAGTGTTCTATATAAGGATTCCTTTACAGGTCTTTCTTTATGATGTTCATAATAAACATCCCAGTCGTATTTTTTTTTCAAGTATTAAGTTTAATTTTTTTGTCCAATTATATTTACTATTACAGGTGAAAAAAATATCATGTCAGGATTTTCAGCATGAGATTTAAGATCATTCCATAATTCTTTTTCAAGAGTTGACGTAATTATATTCAATTCTGTTAGAGATTTTAAATGACCTTTGAAAAATATGTATGCCCATTTAAAAATATCACTGTCGCATCCACCTGCAAGATTAACCGGTGAATATTCATTAAGAGAAATATTATTTTCCCTGAAATATTTTGGAACCTTTACAGTAAAGTAAGGGTCTCCTCCACCGGCAACCCAATAGCTTTTTACATATTCAGCAATATTATCAAAAGGCCCTCCCTTTGGAAAAAGAGCTATACCTTCATAAGCATAATCCTGAATTGCAATGACTCCGCCCTTTTTTAATGAACGAAATAATTTCAAAAGTATGTTTCCTGCATCAGGTACAAAATCGATTACCCACCTCATGTATATCAGGTTGTAATAATTCTCTTCAAGATCCGCATTTTCAATGTCAGAGTTTATAAATTTTGCGTTAGAGAAATTGTTTCTTTCACAGACATTTCTGAAATGTTCAAGAAAAAATTCACCCGGCTCTAATGCTGTAACTTCACCTGCCCCGCCTGTCAGTTCAATCAGCTGCTGTGATACAAATCCGGGTCCGGCACCGACATCTAGACATTTCCATCCTTTTTGAATGCTGATCTTTTCAAGAAATTTATCTGTAACTTCTTTCCATACACCATGCTGAAATTCCAGTCTCTCAAGCTCTGTCTGATTGATCCCAAGAATGTAGTCAGTATTTTTTCCGGACATTAAAAATTTTTGTAAAAAATAACATTATCAGTTAAATAAAATAATGAAATAATTTGGAATAGTTTTGTGTGAATAATAAATAGTATTTATAGAATGATCCCATACACATAAAGAAAATGTGGATTTAAAATCACATCCATCCAAATCGTTTAATTGCAAAATTCAAAATTCTTTATTTTCTACTTACTTTTTTTAAACGACAAAAAAAGTAACAAAAAAAGCCACCCGCTGGTGATAACTCTCCGGAAATTCTTTCGCTTGGCTACAAAAATATAAATTCCCCATTCGTTAGAAAAACATTAACGGATTCGTCAAACAATATATTTTTGCTAACGCCATTGCTCAAAATTTTTTTCCGGCAATTTATCACAGGCGGGATATTTAGTATAAGTAAATACTCAAAAAAATATTGGAGGGTTAGCTTTTTTTTATAAATATTAGACAGCATTATTTAATATTTAATAAACTATTTTTTTTAACATAGTTAATTCTTTAGAAATCAAAAGGAGCCATGCATCGGCTATGAGAATGACTCTGATCAAATAACTAAAAGTTTTTGTGATGTCTAAAGTAACAGATTGTAATTTAATTTATGAAATCCTATTTTGAATTCATTATTTTGACATAAATACATTAATTTTAGAAAATAAAAATTTTAACAAAAATTTTGTTAGGATTTTGTTAGAAAGCATTTTAAATTTGAAATATATTTAAATTCACATAATCATTAAAAATCAAACTAATCAAAATGAAAAATTCTACACCTCTAAATTTTAGTTTTAAAAGCATCAATGTTTTTGTTAAATTCTGCATGATTTTATCTTTGACTTTCTTTTCAATGAAAACTGATCAGATCAAGGCTGATGTCGTAGCTGTCAATCCGGGTAGTCCAACTATTGAAGTTTTTAATGAAGCTACATGGGCTTCAATATCATCTGCACCATTAACTATGGGCGGATTTACAATCACAGGTGCTCAGGCAGTAACATGGAATTCAGATAATTTATTATTTTATGCTATTGTAACAGTTACTCCAACAGCAAGACATTTAGTTACAGTAGATCCGGTAACCGGAATCTGCACAAATGTAGGAGTATTGGCAAGTACAGCTTTTTCTACACTAACGTATAACTCAACTTCAGGAATACTATATACAATGGGTGGAAGCGGAGGAGGACCAGTTGCTGAAAGATTATACAGTGTAGATATAAATACTGCAGCTACTACTTTCCTGGCAGGTCCTTATACCGTTGGTGGGTTTGGAGAAGTCATTGCATATAACTATACTGACAATATGATCTATCACTGGTCAGGTACCGGTATGGAAATGATCGACCCTGTAACTTTTATTGCTACACCTATTGTAAGGTCAGGTGCACCGGTAGATGAAGTCGTAGGAGCTGTATATGTAGGCGGGGGTATATTCCAAATAACTGACCTTGTATTTACAGTTAGTACAAGTGCATTCACGATGACATCTGCAGGTGTTGCTACTTTAATCGGACCGACATCATACAGAGCAAGAGGTCTGGGATATGTCGATCCATTACTACCGGTTGAATTGTCTTCTTTTAGTTCTTCAACAAGCGGAAGTGATGTTACATTAAACTGGTCAACTTCTTCAGAGACAAATAACTCAGGTTTTGATATCGAAAGATCATCTGTTTCCGGTACCTGGTCAAAAGTTGGAAACGTAACCGGTAACGGTACTTCCATTACTACAAATAATTATTCTTACACTGACAAAAATTTAACATCAGGAAATTACAGCTACAGACTGAAACAGATAGACTTCAACGGTAACTTCGAATATTTCAACTTAAGTAATGAAGTTATTGTCGGAATTCCTGTGAAGTATGACCTTTCACAAAACTATCCAAATCCTTTCAATCCATCTACGAAGATAAATTATACTCTTCCGACAGAGGGATTAGTAAGTATTAAGATTTTTGATATGTCTGGAAAAGAAGTGATGTCACTTGTAAATGAAGTAAAGACTGCTGGTTATTATTCAGTTAACTTTAATGCTTCTAACTTATCAAGTGGAATTTATTTTTATAGTTTAAGTGCAGCAGACTTTACAGATACAAAGAAAATGATGCTTGTAAAATAAGTTAATAGTTAATAGTTA